>NZ_NEJJ01000005.1:0-329557 GCF_002113045.1 Pseudomonas sp. B26(2017)
GATTATTTTCAGAAGTTTTTGAAGATTTCTTCAACAACTTCAACCACTTGCGCTTCCGATCTCTCGTTAGCGGGAGGCGAATTCTACAGCGTTACACGCCGCTGTCAACACCTCTTTTTCTTCGCTTTCGACCGAGAAGATCGAATCGCTGAAAGCGCCCAACAAACCGGCATTTCCAACGCCTTCCAGGCTTCGACGAACTGAAGCGGCCCGCCTTCGAAACTTACTTAACTCATTGAATATCAAGGAGTTTTCCGTTTCGACTGCGCCGGAAGTGGGGCGAATTATAGAGACTCAGAATCTGCCGTCAACACTTAATTTCGCTTTTCCTGAAAAACCTGCTTTTTACCCATCAAACGAGGGATCCGGCGAGTCAAAGGAGGAATACGCAGTGCCAAAAGGAAAACACCTATCAGGGCATAGATTGCCCACTCCTTAAGGTCAGCACGCACAATCCACAGCATATGCAGCAATCCCAATCCGAGAATCACGTACACCAACCGGTGCAACTTCTTCCAGCGGACACCTAAGCGGCGCTGACTATATCGATTGGAGGTAACAGCCAATACGAGCAACCCCAGAAACCCCAGAGCACCCACAATGATGTAGGGACGCTTACGCAGCTCGACACCCAGTTGCGACCAGTCGAAACCGAGAATGAACGCCATATAGCTGAAGAGATGCAGAACCACATAGGCAAAACACCAGAGCCCCAACTGCCGACGCACAGCAATCCATCCGGCCCACCCCGTCAGTTTCTGCAGCGGCGTCATACTCAGCGCGATCAACAGCAATATCAATGTCCCAAGCCCCAATCGATCAACCAGGACTTTTCCCGGATCCGGCCCAAGCAGATCCGCAAAAGCCTGATAGAACCAGAACAGCGGCCAGATCGCCGCAGCCAGGAAAACGCCTACGCGCCAGATCGGATATCGCATCAGTAGTTCTTCCGCAGATCGAGCCCTGTATATAAAGAAGCGACCTCATCCGCGTAGCCGTTAAACATCTGCGTATCACGCACATTCGGCTTGAACAGGCTGTTGGGCAGTCGCCGCTCCCGGGCCTGAGTCCAACGTGGATGGTCGACTGTAGGGTTCACATTCGCATAGAACCCGTACTCATCAGACGCAATGCTCTGCCAGGTTGTCTTCGGCTGCTCACTGACCAGACTGATCCGCACGATGGATTTGACGCTCTTGAAGCCGTACTTCCATGGCACTACCAGACGCAGCGGTGCACCGTTCTGATTCGGCAATTCACGGCCATACATACCCACCGCCAGAATCGCCAAGGGATTCATCGCCTCATCCAGACGCAAGCCTTCCACATAAGGCCAGTCGATCAGGGCAAATCCCGAACGCTGTCCGGGCATGGACTTGGGATCCTGCAGGGTTTCGAAGCGAATGTACTTGGCATTGGAGGTAGGCTCTACCTGCTTCAACAGTGCCGAAACAGGGAAACCGATCCAGGGAATCACCATCGACCATGCCTCGACACAACGAAGGCGATAGATGCGCTCCTCCAGCTGGTAAGGCTTCATGAAATCTTCCAGAGCATAACGCCCCGGCTTACCCACCTCCCCGTCCACCACAACACTCCAGGGTTCGGTTTTCAACGAACCGGCATTGGCCGCAGGATCCCCCTTGTCGGTGCCGAACTCATAGAAGTTGTTGTAATGGGTCGCGTCTTTGAAAGGCGTAATCGCCTCATCCTTGACGTTCACCGCCCCCCATTTGACAGAGGGCAGCTTCTCGGCAAACCAGGCGGGCGCCTTTCCGGCTTCGACATCGGCATAGCGGGCAGCCTCTTCGGCACTGGCCCAGCGCGGCAAAGTGCTCATGGCCAAGCCGGCCGCAGTCGCTCCGAGCAATTGTCGACGAGAGAGATAAATGGATTCAGGCGTGACGTCCGACTCATGGCAATCGGACGCTTTAGGGACTTTGATCAGCATGGCAACTCCGCAGCTTTGGAGGACAGATGCACCATAGACTGCGGAGTATGAGGGAAATTACATCACTCGGCGTGTTTGTGACGACGAAGATGCAACAAGTACTGCACCGGGCCCGAAGCGGCGTAGGCGAGGAACACCAGCAGCAGAATGCGAGGCGGATCGCTGAACACCACGGCAAACACCAGCACCACTGCAAGGATAGCCACGAAAGGCACACGCCCCTTCAGATCCAGCTCCTTGAAGCTGTTGTATTTGATATTGCTGACCATCAGCATGCCGGCGGCCGCTACCATCAACGCGACCAGGAATGACATCTTCGAACCCTGGATCCCGTAATCGCTGAACGCCCAGACAATCCCGGCAACCACACCGGCAGCAGCCGGGCTGGCCAGACCGATGAAGTAGCGTTTGTCGGCGGTCCCCACCTGAGTGTTGAAGCGCGCCAGACGCAATGCCGCACCCGCCACGTAAATGAAGGCAACCATCCAGCCGACCTTGCCCATGTCACCCAGCGCCCAGCCAAAAGCCAGCAAGGCCGGGGCGACGCCGAAGGCAACCATGTCCGACAACGAGTCGTACTCGGCACCAAACGCACTTTGGGTATTGGTCATGCGCGCCACGCGACCATCGAGACCATCGAGCACCATGGCGACGAAAATCGCGATGGCGGCAAAGGCAAAGTATTTGCTCGCATTCGCGGCATCCCCGGCGCTCAATGCAGCCTGGGCACTCATCGAGTTGATGATGGAATAGAACCCTGCGAACAAGTTCGCAGTGGTGAACAGATTCGGCAGAAGATAGATACCACGATGCCGGACTTTACGGCCTTCTGCGTCATGCCCTTCTTCGATGTGCTCATCGATGGGCAGCAGGCTTTCGGCGTCGGAAGCCTGGTTCGGCTCTTCGGGACGTTCGCTCATGGACAGTACCTTGCAACAGATTGGACATTTTCGACAGGCGCCTGGGACGACGGTTCGGCCACAAACGATGCAGCTTTATACCAGAACCGCTCGCCCATACGAAAAAACGCGGCCTAGGCCGCGTTTTTTCATGCAAGGATCTACGACTTAGTTTTTGGCTTTGTCGACGATCTTGTTGGCACCGATCCACGGCATCATGGAGCGCAGTTGCTCGCCGATGATCTCGATACCGTGAGCGGCGTTGTTACGACGCTTGGCGGTCATCGAAGGGTAGCCGGTTGCGCCTTCGCTGATGAACATTTTGGCGTATTCGCCGTCCTGAATACGTTTCAGGGCGTTGCGCATGGCCTGACGGGATTCGGCGTTGATCACTTCCGGACCTGTCACGTACTCGCCGTATTCAGCGTTGTTGGAGATCGAGTAGTTCATGTTGGCGATACCGCCTTCATACATGAGGTCAACGATCAGTTTCAGTTCGTGCAGGCACTCGAAATAGGCCATTTCCGGCGCGTAGCCAGCTTCAACCAGGGTTTCGAAACCGGCTTTTACCAGCTCAACGGTGCCGCCGCACAGAACGGCTTGTTCGCCGAACAGGTCGGTTTCGGTCTCGTCCTTGAAAGTAGTTTCGATGATGCCGGTACGACCGCCACCAACACCGGCGGCGTAGGACAGTGCAACGTTCTTGGCGTTGCCGGAGGCGTCTTGGTAGATCGCGATCAGGTCAGGGATACCGCCGCCTTTCACGAACTCGGAACGTACGGTGTGGCCCGGGGCTTTCGGCGCGATCATGATCACGTCGAGGTCGGCACGCGGAACAACCTGGTTGTAGTGGATCGCGAAGCCGTGGGAGAAGGCCAGGGTGGCGCCTTTCTTGATGTTCGGCTCGATTTCGTTCTTGTAAAGCTGGGACTGGAACTCGTCCGGGGTCAGGATCATGACCAGGTCGGCACCGGCAACAGCGGCCGCCACGTCGGTCACTTTCAGGCCGTGGGCTTCAGCCTTGGCAACGGTAGCCGAACCTTTACGCAGACCAACAGTAACGTCGACACCGGAGTCTTTCAGGTTGCACGCTTGAGCGTGACCCTGCGAACCGTAACCGATGATGGCAACTTTCTTGCCCTGGATGATCGACAGGTCGCAGTCTTTATCGTAGAAAACTTTCATGAATTTCCCCTTTATATCCAGGCCGCTCAGGCCATTCGCTAATTTGGTTTAGATGCTGAGTACTTTGTCGCCGCGGGCAATACCGGTGACGCCACTGCGGACAGTCTCCAGAATCGATGCGGTGCCGATGGACTGAATGAAGCTGTCGAGCTTGTCGCTGGTACCGGTCAGTTGAACGGTATAAACGCTGGCGCTGACGTCGACGATCTGTCCACGGTAAATATCGGTGGTGCGTTTGATCTCGGCGCGCTGGGCGCCAGTGGCCTTGACCTTGACCAGCATCAGTTCGCGTTCGATGTGAGCGCTTTCCGACAGGTCCACCAGCTTGACCACTTCGATCAGCTTGTTCAGGTTTTTGGTGATCTGCTCGATGATTTCATCGTGGCCGACGGTGGTCAGTGTCAGACGCGACAGGGTCGGGTCTTCGGTTGGCGCCACGGTCAGGCTTTCAATGTTGTAGTTGCGCTGCGAGAACAGGCCGACTACGCGAGACAAAGCACCAGGTTCGTTTTCCAGAAGCAAGGAAATAATGTGCCGCATGATTAGGTACGCTCCGTCTTGCTCAGCCACATATCGCGCATGGAGCCGTCTTTGATCTGCATCGGATAGACGTGCTCGCTGGTGTCGACCGAAATGTCGATCACCACCAGGCGATCTTTCATGGCGAACGCCTCTTCCATCTTCGACTTCAAATCTTTCGATTCGGTGATGCGCACGCCGACGTGGCCATAGGCTTCAGCCAGCTTGACGAAGTCAGGCAAGGATTCCATGTAGGAGTGTGAGTGACGGCTGCCGTAACTCATGTCCTGCCACTGACGAACCATGCCCAGAACACCGTTGTTCAGGATCACGATTTTGACCGGCAAACCGTATTGCAGGCAGGTCGACAGTTCCTGGATGTTCATCTGGATACTGCCTTCACCGGTGACGCACGCAACATCGGTGTCAGGAAAGCTCAGAGCGATACCCATCGCCGCCGGCAGGCCGAAGCCCATCGTGCCCAGGCCACCGGAGTTGATCCAGCGGTTCGGCTTGTTGAACTTGTAGTACTGCGCAGCAAACATCTGGTGCTGGCCCACGTCGGAGGTCACAAAAGCGTCGCCCTTGGTCACTTCGCACAGGGTTTCAATCACGGTCTGTGGCTTGATCTTGCTGCCGTCGCCCTTGTCGTAAGGGAACAGGCCACGATCACCACGCCACTCGTCAACCTGTTTCCACCAGCTGGCGACCGCTTCCTTGTTCGGGGTTTCGCCGATTTCCTTGAGGATCGAGACCATTTCGGTCAGGACACTCTCCACCGGACCAACGATCGGCACGTCGGCCTTGATGGTCTTGGAAATCGAAGCCGGGTCGATGTCGATGTGAATGATCTTGGCGTTCGGGCAGAACTTCGGCGCGCCGTTGATCACGCGATCATCGAAACGCGCACCGACCGCCAGGATCACGTCGGCATGGTGCATCGCCAGGTTGGCGGTGTAGCTACCGTGCATGCCGAGCATGCCGATGAACTGACGATCAGTGCCAGGGTAGGCACCCAGCCCCATCAAGGTGTTGGTAACCGGCAGGTTAAGCATTTTTGCCAGTTCGGTCAGCGGCGCGGAGCCGTTGCCGAGGATCACGCCACCGCCGGAGTACAGCACGGGACGTTTGGCCGCCAGGAGCATTTCTGCCGCCTTGCGGATTTGCCCGGAATGACCGCGAACGGCCGGACTGTAGGAGCGCAGTTTGGCTTTCTTCGGGAAGACGTATTCGAACTTCTCGGCCGGGTTGGTCATGTCTTTCGGAATATCGACCACGACCGGGCCCGGACGACCGGATTGCGCCAGATAGAAGGCTTTCTTCATGACTTCCGGGATTTCCGAAGCGTGCTTGATCATGAAGCTGTGCTTCACGATCGGCCGGGAGATACCGATCATGTCGGTTTCCTGGAACGCATCGGTGCCGACCATGGTGCTTGGCACCTGACCGGAAATGATCACCATTGGAATCGAGTCCATATAGGCGGTGGCGATACCGGTGATGGCGTTCGTGGCGCCTGGACCGGAAGTCACCAATACCACGCCGGCTTTACCGGTGGCACGGGCGTAACCGTCAGCCATATGGGTAGCCGCTTGTTCGTGACGAACCAGGATGTGGGTCACTTCCGGTTCTTTGAACAGGGCATCGTAAACATGAAGAAGAGCACCACCCGGGTACCCGTAGATATATTTGACGCCTTCGTCACGCAAAAAGCGGACGAGCATCTCACCGCCAGATAAAAGCTCCACGTTGTTCACCTCTAAAACGCCAGAATACCGTCCACAAAAAAGCGAACGGGTCTTAATAGGTTTACTTCTCGGCAGAGCATGAGCGACGGTGGTCGCCGACTACGTCAGCACTGACTGAGCAAGTATTGGGATCGTCCCAAGTGTTGCGGGCCTTTCCCACCCAGCGCGAGGTAACGCGTTGCGGGTGTAACAGGTCGACGCGGATATGCGCCTCATGATCTGCCGAGAGGGTCTGCTTCTGGCAGTCCCTGTACAGCGGACTTTGGATTCTTCTGTTTCGCCCTCTCCAAGTCAAGTCGTGAATGTGCTTAATTGTGGGTAAGCACATGAGAACGCAAGAAAAAACCTGGAAACAGCTACTCTGTTAGCTTCAATTGCGCAGTTTTGCCAAGGAATCAGCATGCGAACGCTTCTCCTGACTCTACTAATCAGCGCCAGCCCGTGGTGCATGGCCGCTCAAATCTACAAATGGGTCGACGCCCAAGGCATTACCCATTTCGATCAGCAGCCACCACAGGGGCAACCATCCACGGCCCTGGAGACACCCTCCTCACCTCCACCAAAACCGGCGGCGTTATCCGGCAGCGGCGCGGTGGGCGATCAGAAAGCCATCGATGACAAGGTCAAGCAGCAAGTGGCCGAGCAACAAAACCAACTCAGGGCATTTTGCGAACAGGCGCGCACGAACCTCGCGCAACTGCAGAACAATCCGCGCTTGAGGGAGGAAGTGGAGGGGGAATTGCGGCGACTGAGCGACGACCAGCGCCAGCAACGTATTGCGGAGGCACAAAAACAGATTGCGGAAAACTGCCAGTAACCACTGGCAGCTCCCGGTTCAGCGCGAAGCAGTAATCAACAGGTCGAACTCTTTGAGCAACACCTGAAGCTGCCGATCCTTGCCTTGCACGCTGCGCTGAGCAAAAACCATCTCGGCCATTTCCTGAATTCCCGAGGCATTGGGCAATGGCAGATTCTGCTCGAGGATCATCTTCATCCGCGGCAGGAAGATCCATTGCAGCCACTGCTCGAACTCGAGAGTATCGACCGAAAACGGCTCGATGCTGCTCAGGGCTTCGACCGAGGGCTGGACGTCATCCCACCAGCCCTGGGCGCGCAGTTCACGTTCGATCAACAGCAATTGATCGGCGACCTTGGAGAAGCGACTGTCCATCACAGCGACACCTTGGCCTTCTGACGGGCCAGAGTGGCGCCGGCGGAATCACCTTGCTTCTCACGGGCCTGAGCGATCAATTCCCACAGGCTGGCCTGCAAGTCCGGACGACCATTGGCCATGGTCAGTGCACGACGTGCGGTCTGCTCGGCTTGCGGTGCATCGCCCTGGGCCATGCGCACCTGCGCCAGACGGTACAGCACTTGCGGCTCGCGCGGCGCTACACGCTGGGCGCGCTCCAGGCTGGAGGACGCTCCGTTGAGGTCGCCACCGGCCTGCTGCTGTTGCGCAGTGGTCAAAAGTGCGAGTACCGGGCCGTCCAGCTGTTCATCGGCAGACAGACCGCCGCCGCTGCTGGCTGAAGGAATGCCGCTCGGCGTCGAAGGCATGCTGTAGCTGCCGGAGTTGATCGGCGCCGACTCGACCGGTGAAGGGTTATATGGCCCCGGCGTGATACCGCCAGACGCCGGGCCCGGAACGATCGGCGAGGTGCTGATCGGTGTCGACGTCGCTGCGCCGCCCGGCACCATTACCACCACACCGGTATCGCCTTGCGGAATTGCCTGGGTCTGGGCCTGTGCAGGACGTTTCACCGTCGTTTGACGGAAACCGCCATTGGCCGAAATGCGCTCGCTGTTGGACACGGCGGTACCGGCATCCACGACCGGAATCGAACCACGCTGTACGGTGGAACAGCCGCTGAGCAAAGCCACGGCGGTCACCGCTGGAATCAACCACTTGTTCACTTGAAACCCTCTTCGCTTAATTCATCCAGCCCTTGACCCAATCCATCACCGACTCGCCCGATGCCGGGCTTTCGCTCGCGCAGGAGGCGCCGGGTGGCGGTTCGCTGCCGCGAATATACGGCATCTGCACGGCGCCCGGACAGTTGGCATCGGAGCCTTGACCGGTGCGCGAATCAACCCAGGCCTGCACCACGTTATCCGGCTGCGGCATGTCCAACGGCAGCGGATCGGCCTTGCGCATGAAGCTGGTCCAGACCTGCAACGCACCGGTGGCTCCGGTGAACGGGGTCTTGCCGTTGTCGTCGCGGCCGAGCCAGACCACCGCCAGCAGATCCTGGCTGAAACCGGCGAACCAGCTGTCGCGCGAATCGTTACTGGTGCCGGTCTTGCCCGCCAGTGTCAGGGTTCTTGGCAACACGTTATAAACCGAACTGCCGGTACCTTCACGCATGACCCGCTGCATGGCGTTCTGGATCAGGTAGATCGAGGCCGGATCGAAACGCTGCTCGATCTGGAACGGATAACGCTTGAGCGGCTCGCCCTCGGCAGTCAGCACGCTGCGGATCCCGCGCATCGGCGTATTGAAGCCACCGTTGGCCAGGGTCTGGTACATCGTCGCCACTTCGATCGGGGTCATGCCCCCAGCGCCAAGCAGCATCGACGGGAACGCCGGAAACTCGCGGGTCACGCCCAGTCGCGCGAGCGTTTTGAGGACATTCGGAACGCCGACCGCCAGACCCAGACGCGAGGTCGACAGGTTGTAGGAATGCGCCAGCCCCTGGTACAGGAATACCGTACCGTGGGAGCGACGGTCATAGTTCTGCGGTTTCCAGACCTGACCGTCCGCACCTTTGATTGAAAGCGGGTCGTCCGACAGCCAACTGGTGAGCGTGTACTGGCTCGGTTTCTCCAGCGCCGTCAGATAAACCGCCGGCTTGATCAGCGAGCCGATCGGCCGCACCGCATCCAGTGCCCGGTTGAACCCGGCAAAACTCGCCTGACGGCTGCCGATCATGGCCTGGACTTCACCGGTTTCCGGATTGGTCACGACCATCGCCGCTTCCACGTCGTCGGAACCCTTGCGACCGGACAGACGCTTGAAGGTGTCGTTGACCGACGCTTCAGCTTTCATCTGCAGGATCGGATCGAAACTGGTGAAGATCCGCAGGCCTTCTTCGGTCAAGTCTTCGTCGCGATAGTCTTCACGCAACTGGCGCTTGACCAGATCGATGAAGCCCGGGAAAGAACTGTCCGCCAGTTTGCCGCGCGTGGTCACGCCAAGCGGCATTTTCTTCGCAGCGGCGACCTGTTCGGCGGAAGCGACGCCCTGTTGCTCAAGCACGTCGAGCACCAGATTGCGTCGTTCCAGCGCCCGTTCCGGGTTGCGACGCGGGTTGTAATAGGACGGGCCTTTGACCATGCCAACCAACAGCGCGACCTGGTGCAGCTTCAACTCGGACAAGGGCTGGGCGAAGAAAAACTGGCTGGCCAGACCGAAACCGTGCACCGCACGCTGACCGTCCTGACCGACAAAGACTTCGTTGAGGTAAGCCTCAAGGATTTCCTTTTTGTCGTAATGCAGCTCGAGCAGCATCGCCATCATCGCTTCGGTGAGCTTGCGGGTGAGGCTGCGTTCATTGGTGAGGTAGAAGTTCTTGACCAGTTGCTGGGTCAGCGTACTGCCGCCCTGAGTCATCTTGCCGCCCGAGGTGTTGACCCAAACGGCGCGGGCAATCGATTTCGGCGACACGCCCCAGTGGCTGTAGAAATCCCGGTCTTCGACGGCGACCAGGGTTTCCAGCAGATACGGCGGCACCTGATCGAGCTTGATCAGAATCCGGTCTTCCAGGTTTTTCGGGTAGATGCCGCCGATCATCAGCGGCTCCAGGCGCACCACGGAGAGCTTCGAACCGTTGGTCGCCGAGAGTTCGGCCACGTAATCGCCGGAGAAACGCACGCGCACCGACTGCGGTTTCTCGAGGCCTTCATAGAACTGGAAGCCGCGGGTATTCAGATCAACCGTGTTGCCATTGACCGATGCCGCGCCAGGACCGTTGCTGACGGCTTCGCGGCGATAGCCCAAGGCATCGAGCTCGGTCAGGAAATCGTCCTTGCTCAGCTTCTGTCCGACGAACAGCTCGAGCGGACGCGCGTACACCTTGGCCGGGATGGTCCAGCGCTTGCCGGAGAACTTCTCCTGCACCACGGCATCGAGGTAAACGGCGAAGCCAGCCAGCACAACAAGGCCGACCAGACTGAGTTTAAGGGCCCAGCCCAACCATGGGCGCAGGCCCCGGGAAGCTGGTTTTTTTGGGGTACGGGAGGATCGAGTACGAGTCATGGCGGCGGATTATACGCACTTTATTCATACTCAACAGGAGCGCGCCGAGGTTTGCGTCGGGCTGGCGAGCGGCCATAATGAGCGCCTTGAATTTCCCCCAGTCTCTGAAGGATCGTCCGTGAGCCAGTCCCTGATCGCTGCCCTGCAAAACCCGGCCCTCTACCCGCATCCCGTCGAAGGGTTCCAGGTCATCGAAACCCATATCTCGTGGGTGCTGCTCACCGGTCCCTACGCTTATAAAGTGAAGAAACCGGTGAATTTCGGTTTCCTCGACTTCACCAGCCTCGACTCCCGTGAGCACTTCTGCAGCGAAGAGCTGCGCCTGAACCAGCGCCTGACCGACGACTTGTATCTGGAAGTGATTCCAGTGACCGGCAGCGCCGATGCCCCGCAACTGGGCGGCGAAGGTCCGGCCATCGAATACGTGCTGAAAATGCGCCAGTTCCCGCAAACCGGCCTGCTCAGCACCCTGCAAGCCAACGGCGAGTTGACCACCGCGCACATCGACGCGATGGCCGAGCAGATCGCCCGCTTCCACCTCAACGCGCCGAAAGTCCCGGCCGAGCACGATGCCGGCACGCCTGACAGCGTGATGGCGCCAGTGCGCCAGAACTTCGAACAGATCCTGCCGTTCCTCAGCGACAAGAACGATCTGCTGCAACTCGACGCCCTGCAAGCGTGGGCTGAAAGCAGTTTCGATCGTCTGAAACCGCTGTTCGCCCAACGCAAGGCCGACGGTTTCACTCGCGAGTGCCACGGTGACATTCACTTGGGCAACGCCACGCTGATCGACGGCAAGGTCGTGATCTTCGACTGCATCGAATTCAACGAACCGTTCCGCTTCACCGACGTGTGGGCCGACACCGGCTTCCTGGCGATGGATCTGGAAGACCGTGGCCTGAAATCCTTGGCCCGTCGCTTCGTCAGCCAGTACCTGGAACTGACCGGCGACTACCAAGGCCTGGAAGTGCTGAACTTCTACAAGGCTTACCGCGCCCTGGTGCGAGCGAAAGTCGCACTGTTCAGCATGCCGGCCGATGCGACTCCGGTGCAGCGCGCCACAACCCTTCGCCAATACCGCAACTATGCCAACCTGGCGGAAAGCTACAGCACCATTCCTTCGCGCTTCATGGCAATCACCCATGGCGTTTCCGCTGTCGGCAAAAGCCATGTGGCCATGCGTCTGGTCGAAGCGCTGGGCGCGATCCGTCTGCGTTCCGATGTCGAGCGCAAACGTCTGTTCGGCGAGCAAACGGTTGCAAATGATGTTCAGGCCGGGATCTACAGCGCCGATGCCAGCGCTGCGACTTATGCTCGGCTGCATGAAATCGCCGAAGTGATCCTGCACGCCGGTTTCCCGGTGGTGATCGACGCCACTTACCTCAAGCGCGAACAACGCGACAACGCCGCCAAGGTCGCTGAAGCCACTGGCGCGCCGTTCCTGATCCTCGACTGCAACGCTCCACAGGCAGTGATCGAGAGCTGGTTGGCGATTCGCCAGGCGGACAAGAAAGATCCGTCCGACGCCACCCTCGCCGTGATCGAAGCACAACAGGCGAACCGCGAAGCCCTGACACCGGAAGAAATCCTGCGCAGCAAACGCGTGCAGACCAATGAATCCGGCACTCTGGACACCGTCGTGGCGCAAATCCGCCAGCGCCTGCCAGGTCTGTAAGAAACTATTTCGGCCGTGAAGCCCTCGCTCGCTTCACGGCCGTCAAATAGTGGCACTATACTGGCGTCATAAAACCAACAGGTGATTTGACATGAGCCAGCCGAAACTTCTCGACACCCCGCTTTATGCCTTGCTGCACAAAGACGACATCACAGGTTTCAACAATGAACGCCCGAAAGACGGCCCGATCGACATGGTTGGCGGTGATTTTCGTGGCCTCGACCTGCGTGAACTGAACGCCGATGGCGTGGATTTCCGGGACGCCTACTTCCGTTCCGCCGACCTGCGCGGCATCGACTTTCGCAATGCTTCGCTGGAAGGTGCGAGCCTGGCTCATGCGCAGATCTCCGGTGCTTACTTCCCGCCGGAGCTGAGTGCCGACGAAATCCTGATGTCGATGAATTTCGGTACGCGCCTGCGTTATCGCACTCGCTGAGTCTCGGAACTTCCAAACTCGTCCAGCGCCCCCGCCTTGCGCTGGACTGCGTGCTATTCGTAACTCTCGCTCGTCCTCCCCATCCTGACTCATCAGCAGAAACTGACGTTTCTTAGAAGCGTTTGCGTTGAATCCGACCAAACAACCACGCTTTTCCTACTGATGGCTACACTCCTGAGAAGCTCGCCCACGCACCATTCGGCCGTCGCAAGGAGGCTTGATGAATGATGAACTGCAACACCTGAAGAATCTTGGCAAGACGTCGGCGCAATGGCTGCATGCCGTGGGCATCCACAGCGCCTCGGATCTGCGCCGCCTCGGCGCGGTAGATGCCTACCGGGCCGTGCGCACTCGCGGGTTTCGGGCGTCGAAGGTGTTGTTGTACGCGATCGAAGGGGCGTTGATGGATGTGCACTGGAATGACATCCCCGCCGAACGCAAGGATGCGCTGAACCGGCAGCTGGAAGCCATTTCCTCTCGCCACAAGAACTAACCGGTATCGACCGTCATGTACTTGCTCGGGGAACAATCGGCACAGACCGACGCATTGATCAACCGCTTGCAGAGCCTGCCTGCGCAATTGCTGGAAGGCCTTGCATCGTGTGGGCCGGCCCTGGAAGTGGAAGCCACGGATGACCTATTGGCGCGCTTGCCGGACGACCAGTTGTTTTTGCTGACGGAGGGTGTCATCACCGGCCGACTCAGTGGTCGCGGCTTGTTCTACTGGCACGAAGGAGATTTGATCGGCCTGCAACAGGGGCCGGAATGGGCGGATTGCAGCTTGTGCGCGGAAAACCCGCTGACATTAATGCCTTTTCGCCGAGGCGATTTGTTTCAGCATGTGTACAGCGACTCGTCGCGCTCGGAGCAGTTTCTGCATTACCTGCTCGGGCAAATGGCACTGTTGGCTCACGCCGTTGCCGAGTTCAAGCCACGTGAGTTTCGCAGCACCAATGGTTTCAAGCGAGTCGAGGCCGGGGACGTCCTGATTCGCCAGGGCGACACCGCCGATCATGTGTTCGTAATCATCGAAGGACACGCCGAAGCGTTTGTGAACGGGCACAAGGTAGGTGACGTGCTCAAGGATGAAATATTCGGCGCAATGGCGGTGTTCACTGGCGAGCCGCGCAACGCGACGGTCATTGCCCGGGAGGCGAGCACTGTAATGCTGATTCCCGGCGATCAGTTTCTGAGCATGACCCGCACCAATCCGAAAATTGCCCACAGCCTGATCGAAAGCATGGCGCGGCGTATCGACCAGCTCAACAAACAGCTCACAGCCCAGACCTGCCCCCCATATTCAGAGAGCGTCAACGCCATTGCCGGGACAAAACGACAGAAATGAAAAAACAGCAGTTGACTTGGTAATGAGAATCGCTATGATTATCACAACTGGTCGCGAGATCAGTCGATATTCTGAAAAGCCCTTGGTTCGGACTCTCAGATTATCTCCTCATCAGGCTAATCACGGTTATTTGACCCGGTTTTTACCGGGTCTTTTTTTGCCTGTGGAAAAGTCACTGCTTACTGAACTGCTTACGCATTTCGGCGCAATAATCCGGTTTCGGTCTGGCCGGTGTGTACCAGACATAATCAGCCATCGCCGCCGTAACCTGACTGCCCTGCTCCGCCAGCATCAACACCGTGGGCGCTTCGGGCGCGCCCAGATCCAGCACATGCAGCGGCACGCCCACATCCTTGCGCGCGTGAAACGCACCCGCCAATAACAAGGCAGGCGCGGGCGCCGCCAACAAACGCGAGGCCATGCGCCGATCCCGTTGTTGCTGAACGGCCAGCATCGCCGGCATTTGTGATGACGGCAGCAAGCCGCAGTGAGAATCGCCAATCTGCTCCAATAGCGCCTCTTTCACCGACTCGGCGTTGCTGCGTTCACCGCTCAAAACCGGAGGATCACGATAGAGCGCGCGAATTTCGATGTTATCGAGATTGGCCGCCAGCAACGGCCAGGATTGCGTCAGGGCGAATCGCACAATCGGTCCGTAGAGATTCCAGTCCCAACCGTCCTGCCAGGCCAATGCAGCAGGAAGATCGGCCGGCGGCGTTGCGGCATGCCGCACTTCATCAACCCGCGACTGTTGATCGGGCGTCAACATTTCCAGCAGGAGACTGCCTTGGGGGCGCGTTTCTTGAAGATTGCGCAGCAACCACAATTGAAGGGCATGGTGATCGGCGCTGTCATGCTGTTCGCCGATAATCATCCGCGCCGGCCTGCTGAGTTGCTTAAGTAATTGCTGCGCCGTGAGACTCTCGCCACTGCGCAAATCACGGATCTCGCCCACGACCGGCGGCGCCGCAACATGCTGGCAACCCGCAAGCCACAACACCGCCAATAGCAAAATCCCGCGCATACCCTCACCTCGATGACGAAATCAACGGGCGATGATCAGCGGATGCCCGCGCTCCGGGTGCGGCTGCACCAATACTTCCAGACCGAAAACCGCCTTCAGCGATTCCGGACGCAACACCTGTTGCGGCGTATCCAGCGCCACCGGGCGCCCGCCCTCCAGCAGCAGGATGCGATCACAATAGCGCGCCGCCAGATTCAGATCATGCAGGATCACCAGCACCGCTGCGCTACGATCGGCAAATTCGCGCACCGCCTGCAGCGTCGTGTGTTGATGTAACGGATCAAGCATCGACGTCGGCTCGTCGAGCAGCAACGTCTGCCCCGTCTGCCCCGGCCACAGTTGCGCCAGCACCCGCGCCAGATGCACCCGCTGACGCTCGCCGCCAGACAGCGCCAGATAACTGCGGCCGCTCAGATGCCCCGCATCGGCCGCCCGCAAAGCGTCAGCGACGATCTCCGCATCGCGCAAACGTCCGCTCTGATAAGGCAGCCGCCCCATGCCGACCACTTCTTCGACACGAAAAGCGAAATCCAGGGTCGATACCTGCGGCAACACGGCCAGCCGCTGGGCGCGCTGAGTGCCGCTCCAATGGCTCAATGCCTCACCGTCCAGCAGCACTTCCCCGTCGTGTGCACTCAGCTCACCGCATAACGCGCCGAGCAAGGTACTTTTGCCGGCGCCATTGGGGCCCAGCACACCAAGCACCTCGCCCGGTTCGAGTTGCAGGCTGACGTCGACCAGAACGGTCTTGCGGCCACGGCGGATGTGCAGATTGTGCGCACGCAGCATCAGGCACGCCCTCGCAGCAACAAATAAAGGAAGAACGGCGCACCGATGAACGCGGTGACAATGCCGATCGGCAGCTCCGCCGGCGCCAGCGCCAGCCGCGCCACCAGATCCGCCAGCAGCAACAGGCTCGCCCCGGCCAGCACCGATGCCGGCAGCAACACCCGATGATCCGGCCCCGCGAGCAAGCGCACCAGATGCGGCACCACCAATCCGACAAAACCGATCATGCCCGCCGCCGCCACGGCTGCACCGACGCCCAGCGCCGTGCAGAACACCAGTTCGCGCTTGAGCCGCTCGACATCGATCCCCAGATGCCCGGCTTCCGATTCGCCGAGCAGCAACGCATTGAGCGCCTTCGCCCGACGTGGAAGCCAAAGTGCAACACCGGCAGTGATGATCAGCAGCGGCCACAACCGCGCATAGCTCGCGCCGTTAAGGCTGCCCAGGTTCCAGAACGTCAACGTGCGCAATGTCGCGTCGTCGGCCAGATAGGTAAACAGCCCCACCGCCGAACTGGCCAAAGCCGTCAGGGCAATCCCCGCCAGCAACATGGCTGCGACATTGGTCTGCCCGTTGCGGCGGCCGAGTCTATAAACCAGCGCCGTTACCCCGAGCCCGCCAAGAAACGCGCAAACCGACAGCAGATAAGGCCCGAACCATTCGGGCAACCCACCAAAAAACGATCCACCGACAATTGCCACCGCAGCGCCTAGAGCAGCACCACTGGACACGCCAACCAAGCCGGGATCAGCCAGCGGATTGCGAAACAGCCCCTGCATCGCCACCCCGGACAGCGCCAGGACTCCACCAACGGCCAATCCGAGCAATGTACGCGGCAGACGAATCTGCCCGAGAATCAGTTCAGCCTGTTCCAGACCGTCCGGCGCCAGCGGCACCCCGATCAGGCGCAGTGCAGCGCGCAAGGTATCGAACAACGGCAGACTGACCGGCCCCAACGCCAGCGACAGCCAGATCGCCAACAGACACAACAGGATCAGGCCAATGAACAAACCACGGGGTTTGACCAGCGTGGTCATTGGCCGCTCTGGGTCGGGTAGAAACCGTCAGACAGGGTCTTCAGTGCAGCCGGCAAACGCGGCCCGAGCCCGCCTACCAGTAGCGTCGGGTCCAGCTCCAGCACCCGTCCGGTCCTGGCCGCACGGCTGGAATCGAGGATCGGGTTTTCCTTGAACAGCGCCGCTTTTGCCGCCTCGCCGGTCAGCGCACGGTCGGCGAACACCAGCACTTCAGGATCGAGACTGGCAAGGGACTCGACGGAAAACGGCTTGTAACCGGTGTGGGTCGCAAGGTTATGCCCGCCCGCCTGTTGCAGCAGCCAGTCGGCGGCGGTGTCCTTGCCGGCGATCAGCGGTTTGCCGCCGGCATGGCCGAGCACCAACAGCACGCCCGGCGCTTTCTGCTTGGTCTGGGCTTCAGCTACACGAGTCTTTTGCGCATCGAGTTGCTGTTGATAACCTTGCAACAACTGGGCGGCCTGGCTTTCGGCGCCCAACAACTGCCCCAGATGGGTAACGTTTTTCTCCAGCGTCGGCAGATCCGGCTGAGCCGAGAACAACTCCACCTGCACCTTGGCACTGCGAACCTGCGAGATCACTGGCGGCGGGCCCATTTCCTCGGTGCCGATCAGGATGTCCGGGCGCAGGCTGAGAATGCCTTCGGCCGACAGACTGCGCTGGTAACCAATACTCGGCAGCGACTTGAGAGATTGCGGATGCTGGCTGGTGGTGTCGACGCCCACTAACCTGGACTCACCACCCAGCGCACTCACCCACTCCGACAACGCGCCGCCGGCGCTGACCCAACGTTGCGGCAACTCGGCCGCTGCAGCCTGGTGGCTGACCAAAAGTCCGACACACAGCACGGCAACGCGGGTAGTCAGGCGCATAAACAGCTTCCTTGAAAGGTTTTCCCGGGCATCGTAACGGCAGGCCAAGTATCCTCGGCAGCGGCCACCTCGCGACGGGCGAAGGCGGCCATTTGATAATTGTTTGCATTTGAACGTCAAGCTTGGACATATCCGGACACGAGCCGACACTTGAGGATAGTCATGAAGTTTCTCTGCGCGGGCGCCGATCTGGTTGAGGGCGGCAGCCGCGGTTTCGACATCGACGGGAAAAAACTGTTTGCCGTGCGCCGCGCGGGGCAGGCGTATGTCTACCTCAATCGGTGCCCGCATCGGGGCGTTGGCCTGGAATGGCACCCCGACCAGTTTCTGGATCCGAGCAACAGCCTGATCCAGTGCGCCACCCACGGCGCACTGTTTCTGATCGAGGACGGAGAATGTGTCGCCGGACCGTGCGCCGGGCAATCGCTGACGGCCATCTCCTGCCGTGAAGACGCACAAGGGCTGTGGATCGATGTTTAACCGCCAAGCAGCACGTCCAGGCGCCGGTCGACCACCATTTCTTCATGGCTCAAACGCACGCCGTACGCCAGGACTTCGACCCCGCACGCCACAGCCTCGCGCAGCGCAGCGGCGTAGGCCGAGTCGATTTCCTCGGCCGGTCGCACTGCTTCGATACCGGTGAGATTGACGCAGTACAACTGCACCGCACGAATCCCGTCCCGGGCCAGATGCGCCAGTTCACGCAAATGCTTGGCGCCGCGCTCTGTCACCGCATCGGGAAACGCCGCTACTGCCGTACCGTCGAACCCGAGGGTGACGCTTTTCACTTCCACATACGCCGGGCCCGTCGGGTAGTCGAGGCGAAAGTCGATCCGGCTCTTTTCCTGTCCGTACGCCACTTCGCGCTTGAGCCCGGTGAACCCGTTCAATTCACTGATGACGCCGGCCTGCAAGGCCTCTTCGATCAGTGCATTGGCGCGTCCGGTATTCACGCAAAACAGCCGGCCTTGCGGGGTTTCACCGACTTCCCAGGTGCCGGGCAGCTTGCGCTTCGGATCACTGGAACGGCTGAACCAGACCTGCCCGCCCTCAACCTGACAATTGAGCATCGAGCCGGTGTTCGGGCAATGAATGGTCAGCAACTCGCCGCCAACGGTTTCGATATCGGCGAGAAAACGCTTGTAACGACGGATCAACCGGCCTTCTTCGAGAGGAGGATGAAAACGCATCAGCCTTGCCAGCTCTTCAAGCCACGGGCGATGCGTTCCACCGCTTCCTGTAAGCGAGGGAGGTTTTGCGTGTAGGCAAAGCGCACATGATGACCGGCCTGATAGCGACCGAAGTCCAGCCCCGGCGTAAACGCTACATGTTCGGTTTCAAGAAAATGTCGGCAGAAAGCGAAGGCATCGCCGCCGAACTGGCTGATATCGGCATACAAATAGAACGCGCCTTCCGGCTCTACGGCAATGTTGAAACCCAGTTCACGCAATGCCGGCAGCAGGAAGTCGCGACGACGGCCGAATTCGGCGCGGCGCTCTTCAAGAATCGCGATGGTGTCCGGCTCGAAACAGGCCAGCGCCGCATGCTGGGCCATGCTTGGCGCGCTGATGTAGAGGTTCTGCGCGAGCTTTTCCAGCTCACTGACCGCCGCATCCGGCGCCACCAGCCAGCCAAGACGCCATCCGGTCATGCCGAAATACTTGGAGAAACTGTTGAGGACAAATGCACTGTCGTCCACTTCCAGCACACTGGCTGCGTCGGTGCCATAAGTCAGGCCGTGGTAGATCTCGTCCACCACCAGATGCCCGTGACGCGCCTTGATGGCTGTGGATAACCCGGCCAGTTCATCGCGGGTCAGAATCGTACCGGTCGGGTTGGCTGGCGAGGCGACCAGCGCACCGACGCTGTCGTGATCCCAGTGGCGCGCTACCAGATCCGGCGTCAGTTGATAGCGAACGTCCGGGCCCACCGGTACAAGCTGCGCCGCGCCCTCGACCAGTCGCAGAAAGTGCCGGTTGCAAGGATAGCCTGGGTCGGCCAACAGCCAGTGTTTGCCCGGATCCACCAGCAACGCGCTGGCCAGCAGCAGCGCGCCGGAACCGCCGGGCGTGATGAGAATCCGGCGAGGATCGATGCTCAGGCCGTAGCGCGTTTGATAGAAGCCGGAAATCGCCTCGCGCAGCTCGGGAATGCCACGGGCCGCGGTGTAGCGGGTTTTGCCCGCCGTCAGGGCTTGTTGCCCGGCGCGGATGATCGGCTCGGCGGTGGTGAAGTCCGGTTCGCCGATTTCCAGGTGGATCACGTCGTGGCCGGCGGCCTGCAATTCATTGGCCCGCGCCAGCAGCGCCATCACATGGAACGGTTCGATCGCACGACTGCGCGCACTGTAGGGCTGAGCCATTGGCCTTCCTTCAACGAGGGAAAAGAAACGATTCTACCCATCTGCCGGAACGAGCGAGAACCCGCAGCGGTCACAGCCTCAAGAACACTGGACTGTAACGACCCGAGCGTACATTCCAGGATTGACTAAAATCAGTGATTGAGCAGGTCTGCAACATTGCCCGACATGGCTTGGCAAACATTTGCAAGCCCCACCGGCCGCGCGCTCGACATCCGGGAGTAGCGCGGGCCGAATTGATCTGGTAAGTTCGCCCGCTTGCAGCCGCAGGGCCGGCAGGTGTCGGTGATGGAGCAATCCTGCGCAATGGATTACAAGAGTAGAGGCGGTCCATTTCATGCCCACCCAAGCAAAGCAACAGGCAAGTCAGACACTCAGCGGTTTCGAACCCTACGTCCCGGAAGCGGGCGAAGAGTACATGGGCGCTCCAATGCGCGCGCACTTCACCAAGATCCTGACCAAGTGGAAACTGGACTTGATGCAGGAAGTCGACCGCACTGTTGATCACATGAAAGACGAAGCGGCCAACTTTCCTGATCCGGCCGACCGTGCCAGCCAGGAAGAAGAGTTCGCCCTCGAGCTGCGCGCCCGTGATCGCGAGCGCAAACTGATCAAGAAGATCGACAAGACCCTGCAACTGATCGAAGACGAAGAGTACGGCTGGTGCGACTCTTGCGGCATCGAGATCGGGGTCAAGCGCCTTGAGGCCCGTCCGACTGCCGACATGTGCGTCGACTGCAAGAATCTGGCGGAAATCAAGGAAAAGCAGGTCGGCAAATAATCCCGGCCTGAACGAAAAACGGAGCGTGCGAACGCTCCGTTTTTGTTTCTGCTGTTTTTGGACTCTCAAGTAACATCGCCCTCATGACTGCCAACACCTCCCCCGCCTACATTGGCCGCTTTGCCCCGACCCCCAGCGGGCACCTGCATTTCGGTTCGCTGGTTGCCGCCCTGGCCTCTTATCTGGACGCACGCTCGGTGGGCGGCCGCTGGCTGGTGCGCATGGAAGACCTCGATCCGCCCCGCGAAGAGCCGGGCGCGCAAGCGGCGATTCTCAAGGCACTGGAAAGCTATGGCTTCGAATGGGACGGCGAAATGGTCCGCCAGAGCGATCGGCACGAGGCCTACGCTCAAGTGCTCGACAGCCTGTTCAATCACGGCCTGGCCTACGCCTGCACCTGTTCGCGCAAGCAACTGGAGCCGTACCACGGCATTTACCCGGGACTGTGCCGCAACGCCGGCCATGGTCAGGAAGACGCGGCGATTCGCCTGCGCGTGCCGGAGCTGGAATATCACTTCATCGACCGGGTGCAGGGCGAATACCGTCAGCATCTGGGCCGCGACGTGGGGGATTTCGTGATCCGCCGCCGCGACGGTCTTTACGCCTATCAACTGGCGGTGGTACTGGACGACGCCTGGCAGGGCATCACCGACATCGTGCGCGGTGCCGATCTGCTCGACTCCACACCGCGCCAGCTCTATCTGCAGGAATTGCTGGGCCTGCGCCAACCGCGCTATCTGCATCTGCCACTGATTACTCAGCCGGACGGCCACAAGCTCGGCAAGTCCTATCGCTCGCCACCGCTGGAAGCCGATCAGGCCACACCGCTGTTGCTGCGGGCCCTGCGTGCACTGGGGCAAAACCCTGGGCCCGAACTGGCCCACGCCTCGCCGCAGGAACTGTTGAACTGGGGCAGCGCCCACTGGGATGCCTTGAAAATCCCGCGCACACTGACCCTGCCCGAAGCGCAACTGCTGTGACGACACTTGCAGTGGCGCGCCCATCCGTTACCATCGCCGCACGTTTTCGGGCACGCGCATAAAAAAGAGAGGCCGGGATGTACATCTATCGCTTGGTCCTGCTTCTGGTCGTGGGGATCTACCTGTTTTCTCCCGCCATCATGGACTGGTGGATCGACGCTACGGGCGCCTGGTATCGCCCTTATCTGCTCTGGCTGATCCTGATTGTCGTGACCTTCATCCTGCAGAGCCAAAAAGATGCCGATGAGCTTTAGCCTGACCCAGATGCTGCTGATCAGCGCCGCCTACCTGGCCGCACTGTTCGGCGTGGCGTGGATCAGTGAACGAGGCATGATCCCGCGGGCGATCATTCGCCATCCGTTGACCTACACCCTGTCGCTGGGGGTCTACGCCAGTGCGTGGGCGTTTTATGGCACGGTGGGGCTGGCCTATCAGTACGGCTACGGCTTCCTGTCCAGTTATCTCGGGGTATCCGGCGCGTTTTTGCTGGCGCCGGTGCTGCTGTATCCGATCCTCAAGATCACCCGCACTTATCAACTGTCGTCGCTGGCGGACCTGTTCGCCTTCCGTTTCCGCAGCACCTGGGCCGGTGCGCTGACCACGATTTTCATGCTGATCGGTGTTTTGCCGTTGCTGGCGTTGCAGATCCAGGCCGTGGCCGACTCGATCGGCATCCTCACCGGCGAGCCGGTGCAGAATCGCGTGGCCCTGGCGTTTTGTGCGCTGATCATTCTGTTCACGATTTTCTTCGGCTCCCGGCACATCGCCACCCGTGAAAAGCACGAAGGACTCGTGTTCGCGATTGCTTTCGAATCGGTGATCAAACTGGTGGCCCTTGGCGGCGTCGGCCTCTACGCGCTGTACGGCGTATTCGACGGCCCGCAACAGCTTGAACTGTGGCTGTTGCAGAACCAGACCGCACTCGCCGCCCTGCACACGCCATTGCAGGAAGGCCCGTGGCGCACGTTGCTGTTGGTGTTTTTCGCCTCGGCGATCGTGATGCCGCACATGTATCACATGACCTTCACCGAAAACCTCAACCCGCGCTCGCTGGTCAGCGCGAGCTGGGGCCTGCCGCTGTTCCTGCTGTTGATGAGCCTGGCGGTGCCGCTGATTCTCTGGGCCGGCCTGAAACTCGGCGCCACCACCAATCCGGAATACTTCACCCTCGGCATCGGCATCGCCGCCAACAGCAAATCGCTGGCATTGCTGGCGTATGTCGGCGGCCTGTCGGCGGCCAGCGGCCTGATCATCGTCACCACGCTGGCCCTGTCGGGCATGGCCCTGAACCATCTGGTGCTGCCGCTCTACCAGCCGCCGGCCGAAGGCAATATCTATCGCTGGCTGAAATGGACCCGCCGGGCGCTGATCGTCGCGATCATCATGGCCGGCTTCTGCTTCTACCTGATGCTCGGCGCCGAGCAGGACCTGGCCAACCTCGGCATCGTCGCCTTCGTAGCGACCCTGCAATTCCTGCCGGGTGTACTGTCGGTGCTGTACTGGCCGACCGCCAATCGCCGCGGCTTTATCGCCGGTCTCCTGGCGGGAATTGTGGTGTGGGTCGTGACCATGCTGTTGCCGCTGGTCGGTAATCTGCAGGGTTTCTATATTCCGCTGCTGAACATGATCTACGTGCTGGACGATACGAGCTGGCACATGGCGGCCATCGCCTCGCTGGCGGCCAACGTCCTGATGTTCACGCTGATTTCGCTGTTCACCAATGCCAGCCCGGAAGAGGCCAGCGCTGCCGAAGCCTGTGCTGTGGATAACGTGCGCCGTCCGCAGCGCCGCGAATTGCACGCCGCCTCTCCGCAGGAATTCGCCACGCAACTGGCCAAGCCGCTGGGCGCCAAGGCTGCGCAGAAAGAAGTCGAACAGGCCCTGCGCGACCTTTATCTGCCGTTCGACGAGCGCCGCCCTTACGCCCTGCGCCGCCTGCGCGACCGGATCGAAGCCAACCTCTCCGGCCTGATGGGACCGAGCGTCGCCCAGGACATGGTGGAAACCTTCCTGCCGTACAAGGCCGGCGGAGAAAACTACGTCACCGAAGACATCCACTTCATTGAAAGCCGCCTGGAGGACTACCACTCGCGCCTGACCGGTCTGGCCGCCGAACTCGATGCACTGCGCCGCTACCACCGCCAGACCCTGCAGGAATTGCCAATGGGCGTCTGCTCGCTGGCCAAGGATCAGGAGATCCTGATGTGGAACAAGGCCATGGAAGAATTGACCGGGATTGCTGCGCAACGGGTGGTCGGCTCGCGCCTGAGCACCATCGCCAATCCGTGGAAAGACCTGCTGCAAGGCTTCATCCACCTGCCCGACGAGCACTTGCACAAACAGCATCTGGCCCTCGACGGCCAGACCCGTTGGCTGAACCTGCACAAAGCCGCGATCGACGAACCGCTGGCACCGGGCAACAGCGGCCTGGTGCTGCTGGTGGAAGACCTGACCGAAACCCAGATGCTCGAAGACAAGCTGGTGCACTCCGAGCGTCTGGCCAGCATTGGCCGGCTCGCGGCCGGTGTGGCCCACGAAATCGGCAACCCGATCACCGGCATCGCCTGCCTCGCACAAAACCTGCGGGAAGAGCGCGAAGAAGATGGTGAGCTGACGGAAATCAGCGGTCAGATCCTCGAACAGACCAAACGCGTGTCACGCATCGTCCAGTCGCTGATGAGTTTTGCCCATGCCGGCAGTCATCAGCACAGTGACGAGCCCGTCTGTCTGGCGGAAGTGGCTCAGGACGCCATCGGCCTGCTGGCCCTGAACCGGCGCAATTTCGAAGTCCAGTTCTACAACCTGTGCGATCCCGATCACTGGGTCGAAGGCGACCCCCAGCGGCTCGCCCAGGTGCTGATCAATCTGCTCTCCAACGCCCGTGACGCCTCGCCTGCCGGCAGTGCAGTGCGGGTCAAGAGCGAAGCCGGCGAACACACGGTCGATCTGATCGTCGAAGACGAAGGCAGCGGTATTCCGTCGAGCATCATGGACCGATTGTTCGAACCCTTCTTCACCACCAAGGATCCTGGCGAAGGCACCGGTCTGGGCCTTGCACTGGTCTATTCCATCGTTGAAGAGCATTATGGACAAATCACCATCGACAGCCCGGCTGATGTTCAGAGCCAGCGCGGCACCCGTATCCGGGTGACATTGCCGCGCCATGTCGAAGCGACGTCCGCTGTGAACTGAGACCGTCGAGAGTATCGAATCAATGCCGCACATTTTGATCGTCGAAGACGAAACCATTATCCGCTCCGCCTTGCGCCGCCTGCTGGAACGTAACCAGTACCAGGTCAGCGAAGCCGGTTCAGTGCAGGAAGCACAAGAACGCTTCAGTATTCCCACGTTCGATCTGATCGTCAGCGACCTGCGACTGCCGGGCGCCCCGGGCACCGAGCTGATCAAGCTCGGCGAGGGCACGCCGGTGTTGATCATGACCAGCTACGCCAGCCTGCGCTCGGCGGTCGACTCGATGAAAATGGGCGCGGTGGATTACATCGCCAAGCCTTTCGACCACGACGAAATGCTTCAGGCTGTCGCGCGCATCCTGCGTGATCGCCAGTCGGCGCCTGCCGCCGGCGAAGCAGCTCCCGCCAAATCGGCCAATGGCAGCGGTAAATCCGCCATTGACAACAGCAACGGCGAGATCGGCATCATCGGCTCATGTCCGCCGATGCAGGACCTTTACGGCAAGATCCGTAAAGTCGCGCCAACCGATTCCAACGTGCTGATCCAGGGCGAGTCCGGTACCGGTAAAGAACTGGTGGCCCGCGCTCTGCACAACCTGTCGAAACGCGCCAAAGCACCGATGATCTCGGTGAACTGCGCAGCCATTCCGGAAAGCCTGATCGAGTCCGAACTGTTCGGTCACGAAAAAGGCGCGTTCACCGGCGCCAGCGCGGGTCGCGCCGGTCTGGTGGAAGCGGCGGACGGCGGCACGCTGTTCCTCGACGAGATCGGCGAATTGCCACTGGAAGCCCAGGCCCGGTTGCTGCGCGTACTGCAGGAAGGCGAGATTCGCCGGGTGGGCTCGGTTCAGTCGCAGAAAGTCGATGTCCGGTTGATCGCCGCGACCCACCGGGATCTCAAGAGTCTGGCGAAAATCGGCCAGTTCCGCGAAGACTTGTACTACCGCCTCCACGTGATCGCGCTGAAACTGCCCGCCCTGCGCGAGCGCGGCGCCGACGTCAACGAAATCGCCAATGCGTTCCTCGCTCGTCAAAGCGCCCGCATCAACCGCACCGACCTGAAATTTGCCGCCGATGCCGAACAGGCAATCCGGCACTATTCCTGGCCGGGTAACGTGCGGGAGCTGGAAAACGCCGTTGAGCGCGCGGTGATTCTGAGCGAAAGCCCGGAAATCTCTGCCGACCTGCTGGGCATCGACATCGAACTGGGCGATCTGGAGGACGACGAATTCATCGGCCTGCCGGCGCAAACGCCCGGTAACGCCAGCAGCAGCCACGAGCCGACCGAAGACCTGTCGCTGGAAGACTACTTCCAGCACTTCGTGCTCGAACATCAGGACCACATGACCGAGACCGAACTGGCGCGCAAACTGGGCGTCAGCCGCAAATGCCTGTGGGAACGCCGTCAGCGTCTGGGCATTCCACGGCGCAAGACCGGGGTCGCCAGCGAGAGCTGAACGTGACCTGTCGAGTGTGCGGGTTACCGTTGAAGATGTGAAAAAACTGTTACCTCAGTCTTTTCACGTAACAGAAGCCGGGGTTATCGGTAACGAAACCCCGGCTTTTTTTCGCCCTGCGAAAACGGTTATATCGACCTAACCCCTTGTTTTATTGGGGTTCACAAAAGTTGGCACGGCACCTGCTATATGTTTGGTACAAGAACAATAACAAGCAATGCACAAGACAATAAAAATAAGACGAATCGACTCACGCACAATAAAAACAAGACGGCGAGAGGCGCAGCTAACTGATTCTTTTGGAGAGGCGTTGTATTTGGGGCCAGCCCCACGACCAGGCCGAGAACAACAAAAACTGTCTTAAGACAGAGCCTGTACTGGTTGGATCGCAAGATCACTGCAACACAGCGACCAAAGCAATCCGTTTGCTCTTGGCTCCCGATTGGGAGGGTCATGAAGAAAAAGCTTCATGGCGAGGGCACTCAACAAAAACAAAAAGCCCGAATCAATAATAAAAAGAGCACGCAACTACTTCTTGGGGAGCTTCGGCTCCCCTTGTAGTTTCTCCTTCACGGAAAATCTTCCTTCCGATACATCTTCCCCCCCTCTAGCCTGAGGCTTGCAGCGCAAATCGGCAGCGTCCTACACCATCCCTCGACTAAATGCTAGAATCCCGGCCCATCATGCGGTCATTCTCTGGTATGGCCGAACATTCCTTCAAACAGTGCATCCCATGCTGAAGAAGCTGTTCCAGTCATTCCGAACTCCCCTGCGTCGTACGCAACACATCCGTAGCACGCCTGAAGTCCTCAACAGCGGCCAACATTCGCTGCAGAAGGCGCAATTCAGCCGTTATGCGGTCAACATCGTCGAACGTCTGCAGGGCGCCGGCTACCAGGCCTACCTGGTTGGCGGTTGCGTGCGAGACATGCTGCTGGGCATCACGCCCAAAGACTTCGACGTCGCCACCAGCGCCACCCCCGAGCAGGTGCGTGCCGAATTCCGCAATGCGCGAATCATCGGTCGCCGCTTCAAGTTGGTACACATCCATTTCGGTCGCGAAATCATTGAAGTCGCGACCTTCCGCGCCAATCACCCGCAAAACGAAGACGACGAAGACAGCAACCAGTCTTCGCGCAACGAGAGCGGGCGCATTCTGCGTGACAACGTTTACGGCACCCTGGAAGAGGACGCGCAACGCCGCGACTTCACCATCAATGCCCTGTATTACGATCCGGTCAGCGAGCGCATCCTCGACTACGCCAACGGCGTGCACGACATCCGTAACCAGTTGATCCGTCTGATCGGCGATCCGACGCAGCGTTATCAGGAAGACCCGGTGCGGATGCTGCGGGCCGTGCGTTTCGCCGCCAAGCTCAATTTCGGCATCGAGAAGCACACCGTCCAGCCGATCCGCGAACTGGCGCCGATGCTGCGCGAGATCCCGTCGGCCCGCCTGTTCGAGGAAGTACTCAAGCTGTTCCTCTCCGGTCATGGCGCCATCACCTTCGAGATGTTGGTCGACCTGCAACTGTTCGCGCCGCTGTTCCCGGCCAGTGCCGATGCGCTGGAACACAACCCGGAATACACCCACACGCTGATCAGCGAAGCGCTGACCAACACCGACCTGCGGATCAAGCAGAACAAACCGGTGACCCCGGCGTTCCTGTTCGCCGCCCTGTTGTGGCCAGCCCTTCCCGCTCGCGTGTTGCGTCTGCAGGAACGTGGCATGCCGCCGATTCCGGCCATGCAGGAAGCCGCTCACGAACTGATCGCCGAACAGTGCCAGCGCATCGCGATTCCAAAACGTTTCACCATGCCGATCCGCGAGATCTGGGACATGCAGGAACGCCTGCCACGCCGCAGCGGCAAACGCGCCGACCTGCTGCTGGACAATCCGCGCTTTCGCGCCGGCTACGATTTCCTGCTGCTGCGTGAGAGCGCCGGTGAACAGACTGATGGCCTGGGCGACTGGTGGACCGATTATCAGGACGCCAACGACAGCGAACGCCGCGACATGATCCGTGACCTCAGCGGTAAGGGTGATGACGCCAGTGGTGCACCGCGCAAGCGTCGCCGCAGCAGCGGTTCCAAGCGCAAACGCGCCGGCGCACCGAGTGCTACGGGCGAATAAGCGATGGAACGCATCTACATCGGCATGGGCAGCAACCTGGCTGACCCGGCCGAACAACTGCGCAACGCGGTCGACGCGCTGGGGCAATTGCCCGACACCAAACTGGTCGGCGTGTCTGCCTTCTACCAAAGCGACTCGTTGCTGCCGGGCCAACCGCGTTACACCAACGCGGTCGCCGCACTCGACAGCGCGCTCGCCCCGCTGGATCTGCTCGATGCCTTGCAGGCGATCGAAAACGATCAAGGCCGCGAACGCCTGGAACGCTGGGGCCCGCGCACACTGGATCTGGACATTCTGCTGTTCGGTGATCGACTGATCGACGAGCCGCGCCTGAAAGTCCCGCATTACCACATGCAGGAGCGCGCGTTCGTTCTCTATCCCTTGGCCGAACTGGCTGCCGAGGATCTGCGCCTGGCCGATGGCCGCACCCTTGCCGATCTTCTCGCATCATGCCCGTTCGTCGGCCTGGAACGCATTACCTCAAACTGATACCACACCCTGTGGGAGCGAGCTTGCTCGCGAAGGCAATCTAACCGTCAATGTCTGCATTGGCTGACTGACCGCTTTCGCGAGCAAGCTCGTTCCCACAAGTGTTTTTGTAGGACAAAAAAGCGCGAATCTCCCGGCCCGGCCCGCTGAATCGCATCAGTAACGCAGGTAACACTCCCCTCGTAACAATGCGGTAACACACGCAATTGACTTCCTGAGGCCTCATCACGACTATAGGCGTCCCGCTGCCGCCAACCCGGCATACAAGGGCGCAATCCAGGCCTTATAAGCACGACAAAAGAGCGTGCGCCTGAATAGATGACGAATCACGCGCGTTACTCGCAGTAGTTTCCAGAGCGCCTGAACGAGGATTTCTTACATGCCAGCCATCACCCTGACCACGCTCCAGAGCCTCAAGCAGAAAGGTGAAAAGATCACCATGCTGACCTGCTATGACGCGACCTTCGCCCACGCCTGCAACGAGGCCGGTGTCGAAGTGCTGCTGGTGGGCGACTCCCTCGGCATGGTCCTGCAGGGTCATGACAGCACCCTGCCGGTGACCACCGCAGAAATGGCCTACCACGTTGCCAGCGTCAAACGCGGCAACTCTGATGCACTGATCCTGGCGGACCTGCCGTTCATGGCCAACGCCACCCTCGAGCAAACCATGGCCAACAGCGCTCTGCTGATGCAGGCCGGCGCGCACATGGTCAAGGTCGAAGGCGCCTTGTGGCTGGCGGATTCGATCCGCCTGCTGGCCGAGCGCGGTGTGCCGGTCTGCGCCCACATGGGTCTGACCCCGCAAGCCGTGAACATTCTTGGTGGCTATAAAGTGCAAGGTCGCAACGAAAACCAAGCACGCCAGATGCGCGCCGACGCGATCTCCCTGGAGCAGGCCGGTGCAGCCATGCTGTTGCTCGAATGCGTGCCGAGCGAACTGGCGGCTGAAATCAGCCAGGCGGTGAAGATTCCGGTGATCGGCATTGGTGCCGGCAACGCCACCGACGGTCAGGTGCTGGTACTGCACGACATGCTCGGCCTGTCGATCAGCGGCCGTGTGCCGAAGTTCGTGAAGAACTTCATGCAGGGTCAGGACAGCATCCAGTCCGCGCTGAAGGCTTACGTCAGTGAAGTCAAAGCCACCACTTTCCCCGGAATCGAACACGGATTCTCTGCATGAACACCGTCAAAACCGTACGTGAACTGCGCGCCGCCGTAGCGCGCGCCCGCAGCGAAGGCAAACGCATCGGCTTCGTGCCGACCATGGGCAACCTGCACAGCGGCCATATTGCCCTGATCACCAAGGCCACCCAGCGCGTGGACTTCGTGGTCGCAAGCATTTTCGTCAACCCGCTGCAGTTCGGTGCCGGCGAAGACCTCGACAAGTACCCGCGCACCCTGGCGGCGGATCAGGAAAAACTGCTGGAAGCCGGATGCGATCTGCTGTTCGCCCCGACCGTCGAAGAGATGTACCCCGACGGCATGGCCGGTCAGACCCGAGTCAGCGTGCCGCAACTTTCCGAAGGCCTTTGCGGCGCCAGCCGTCCGGGGCACTTCGAAGGCGTGGCGACGGTGGTCAGCAAGCTGTTCAACATGGTCCAGCCGGACCTGGCGATCTTCGGCCAGAAAGACTTCCAGCAACTGGCGGTAATCCGCGCACTCGTGCATGACCTGAACATGCCGATCCAGATCATCGGCGAGCCGACCGTACGCGCCGCCGACGGCCTGGCGCTGTCCTCGCGCAACGGCTTCCTCAGTGAAGAGCAACGCGCCGTGGCGCCGGTGGTCTATCGCACCCTGAGCAGCATTGCCGAGTCTATCAAGCAGGGTGAACGCGACTTCCCTGCCCTGATTCAGGCGCAACGCCAGCAACTGGAAGCCGCCGGCCTGCGTCCGGATTACCTGGAAATCCGCCACGCCCTGACCCTGCGTCCGGCCACGGCGGAAGATCGTGATCTGGTGATTCTGGTTGCAGCATTCCTCGGCACCACCCGGTTGATCGACAACCTGCACCTGAACCTCGATACCCCCGCCTGAACACTGCAACAGCAGCATGTGGGAGCGCGCCTGTTCGCTCCCACATTCGTGCCAACTCCCCTTCCTGATCGCATTGCTGAGCACCTGACCATCGGGCAAACTGCCCGCCGGTCCACTGCGCGCGAACGCAGGAACTTGCTCGCATGACTTGCCGTCCGTCGGCCCCCGTCTGTTATCAATGTTAAAAAAGTACCGAAAACAGGTCAGACAAAGCCAAGACAGATCGCGGCGCTGGGTTTACTGTATTCGCCCTGCGCCAAAGTAATCGTGTCGACGCAGTTGCCCCCTCGCCCAAACCTGGCGGGGAGGTCTTTTCAGTGTTCAAAAGGCCGTTCAAGTAAAAAGGAAAACCGCAGCGATGGCGTACTACCGCACTCCTCATGACGTTACCGCTCTGCCTGCCTGGCAAGCGTTGAAAGATCACCGCCAAGCCATGCAGGATTTCAGCATGCGCGAAGCCTTCAACGCCGATCCGCAGCGCTTCAATCAGTTCACTCTCAGCAGCTGCGGACTGTTTCTCGACTATTCGAAGAATCTGATCAACGCCGAGACCCGCAACCTGCTGGTGGGTCTGGCCAATGAAGTCGATCTCAAGGGCGCGATCAAGGCGCTGTTCGACGGCGAAATCGTCAATTCCTCCGAAGGCCGCCCGGCGCTGCACACCGCCCTGCGTCGCCCGGTCGGCGACAAGCTGTCGGTCAACGGCGTCAACGTGATGCCTGAAGTACACAAGGTGCTGAACCAGATCACCGATCTGGTGGGCCGCATCCACGACGGTCTGTGGCGTGGTTACACCGAGAAGCCGATCACTGACGTTGTGAATATCGGCATCGGTGGCTCGTTCCTCGGCCCCGAGCTGGTCTCCGAAGCCCTGCTGTCCTACGCCCAGAAAGGCGTGCGTTGCCACTATCTGGCGAACATCGACGGCAGCGAGTTCCACGAGCTGACGCAGAAACTGCGCGCCGAGACCACGCTGTTCATCGTGTCGTCGAAGTCGTTCAACACCCTCGAAACCCTGAAAAACGCCCAGGCCGCCCGTGCCTGGTACCTGGCCCAGGGTGGTTCGGAAGCCGAGCTGTATCGCCACTTCATCGCCGTATCGAGCAACAACGCGGCAGCCGTGGCCTTCGGTATCCGCGAAGAAAACATCTTCCCGATGTGGGACTGGGTCGGCGGTCGTTACTCGCTGTGGTCGGCCATCGGTCTGCCAATTGCGCTGGCCATCGGCATGTCCAACTTCAAGGAACTGCTGTCCGGTGCGTACACCATGGACCAGCATTTCCAGAGCGCGCCGTTCGAACAGAACATGCCGGTGCTGCTGGCCCTGCTCGGCGTGTGGTACGGCAACTTCTGGGGCGCGCAAAGCCACGCGATCCTGCCGTACGACCACTACCTGCGTAACATCACCAAGCACTTGCAACAGCTGGACATGGAATCCAACGGCAAGAGCGTGCGTCAGGACGGCACCGCCGTGTCGACCGACACTGGCCCGGTGATCTGGGGTGGCGTCGGCTGCAACGGTCAGCACGCTTACCACCAGTTGCTGCACCAGGGCACCCAACTGATTCCGGCCGACTTCATCGTGCCGATCGTCAGCTTCAACCCGGTCTCCGACCACCATCAGTGGCTGTACGCCAACTGCCTGTCGCAGAGCCAGGCACTGATGCTCGGCAAGACCCTGCCGGAAGCCGAAGCGGAACTGCGCGACAAGGGCATGAGCGAAGACCAGGTGCAGAAACTCGCGCCGCACAAGGTGATCCCGGGCAACCGTCCGAGCAACACCCTGGTGGTCGAGCGCATCAGCCCGCGTCGTCTCGGCGCACTGGTGGCGATGTACGAACACAAAGTCTTCGTGCAAAGCGTGGTCTGGGGCATCAACGCCTTCGACCAGTGGGGCGTGGAGCTGGGCAAGGAACTGGGCAAAGGCGTCTACAACCGCCTGGTCGGCAGCGAGGAAACCGCCGCCGAAGATGCATCCACCCAAGGCCTGATCAACTACTTCCGCGGCCGTCACCGCGGCTGATTTGATCGCTCTGCAGTCACCCTGTGGGAGCGAGCTTGCTCGCGATTGCGGTTATTCACTCAACATCCACGTTGACTGACATTCCGCCTTCGCGAGCAAGCTCGTTCCCACAGTCGTTTGTGGATGACTTGAACCTGTTGGACTCTCGGCGCATCTTTATCCTTGTCGCACAACAAGAATAAGGAACCGTCATGTTCGATATCAGCACGTTCCCCAAAGCCGATGCCGTCCGCCGGGCTGCACAGTTGAGTCAGGACGACTACCAGCGCCTGTACCGCGAATCCATTGAACACCCCGGCACCTTCTGGGCCGAACAGGCCACCCGCTTCCTCGACTGGAGCACACCGTGGCAGACCGTCCAGCGCTATGACCTGAAGACCGGTGAAGCCGCCTGGTTTGCCGGCGGCAAGCTGAACGTCAGCTACAACTGCATCGACCGCCATCTGGAAACGCGCGGCGATCAGACCGCCATCCTCTGGGAAGGCGACGACCCTGCCGAATCGACGCAAATCACCTACAGCAAACTCCATCACCACGTCTGCCGCCTGGCCAACGTGCTGAAAAGCCGTGGCGTGAAGAAAGGCGACCGAGTGTGCATCTACATGCCGATGATCCCCGAAGCGGCCTACGCCATGCTCGCCTGCGCGCGGATCGGCGCGATTCATTCGGTGGTGTTTGGTGGTTTCTCCCCGGACTCCCTGCGCGACCGTATTCTCGATGCCGACTGCCGCACCGTGATCACCGCCGACGAAGGCGTGCGCGGTGGCAAGTTCGTGCCGCTGAAACAGAACGTCGACAAGGCCCTGCAGAGCTGCCCGAATGTCAGCACCGTCGTGGTGGTCGAGCGCACTCAGAACAAAGTTGACTGGGTCGAAGGCCGCGACCTCTGGTATCACCAGGCCGTGCGTGATGTCAGCGACGATTGCCCGCCGGAACCGATGGACGCCGAAGACCCGCTGTTCATCCTCTACACCTCCGGCAGCACCGGCAAACCCAAGGGCGTGCTCCACACCACCGGCGGTTACCTGTTGCAAGCGGCGATGACCTTCAAGTACGTGCTCGACTACCGCGACGGCGAAGTGTTCTGGTGCACCGCCGACGTCGGCTGGGTCACCGGCCACAGTTACATCGTCTACGGCCCGCTGGCCAACGGCGCAACCACGCTGATCTTCGAAGGCGTACCGAGTTACCCGAGCACTTCGCGATTCTGGCAGGTGATCGACAAACACAAGGTCAACATCTTCTACACCGCGCCGACAGCATTGCGGGCGTTGATGCGTGAAGGCGCCGGCCCCTTGCAGGAAACGTCACGCGAAAGCCTCAGATTGCTCGGCAGCGTCGGTGAGCCGATCAACCCGGAAGCGTGGGAATGGTATTTCAACGTGGTCGGCGAACAGCGCTGCCCGATCGTCGATACGTGGTGGCAGACCGAAACCGGCGGCATCATGCTCAGCCCGCTGGTCAGCGCCCAGCGAATCAAACCGGGCTGCGCCACCCAACCGATGTTCGGCGTGCAACCGGTGCTGCTCGATGAACACGGCAAGGAAATCAAGGGCGCCGGCAGCGGCGTATTGGCGATCAAGTCGAGCTGGCCGGCGCAGATCCGCAGCGTCTACGGCGATCCGCAGCGCATGGTCGACACCTACTTCAAGCCCTACCCCGGTTACTACTTCACCGGCGACGGCGCCCGCCGCGACGAGGATGGCGATTACTGGATCACCGGGCGCATCGATGACGTAATCAACGTTTCCGGCCATCGCATCGGCACCGCCGAGGTGGAAAGTGCGCTGGTGCTGCACGACAGCATCGCCGAGGCCGCCGTGGTCGGTTATCCCCACGACGTCAAAGGCCAGGGGATCTACGCGTTCGTTACACCGATGAACGGCACCGAGCCCACCGATGAACTGAAGAAAGAACTGCTGGCCCACGTCAGCAAGGAAATCGGCAGCTTCGCCAAACCGGACCTGATCCAGTGGGCCCCGGCCCTGCCGAAGACCCGCTCGGGCAAAATCATGCGGCGGATCCTGCGCAAGATCGCCTGCAACGAACTCGACAGCCTCGGCGACACCTCGACGCTGGCGGATCCGAGCGTGGTGCAGGGCTTGATCGATAAACGCTTGAACCGGTAACGGCGCAAAAGCATCGCGAGCAAGCTTGCTCCCACCAGGACTTTTGATCGTCTGCGGGAGCGAGTCTGCTCGCGATGGCTACCCTCGACTGCCTGCCAAACTGCTAAACTCCCGCGCCCCGATTCCCTCCAGCAAGGCGCCCGCATGTCTTCCTTGAACCTGGCGCTGCGCGCCGCACTCGATCAACGCCAGGATCTGCTCGCCGAGCTGCACCGCCAGGGCACCGACTGCTATCGGCTGTTCCACGGCAGCCAGGAAGGCGCCGGCGGCCTGACCATCGATCGCTACGGCCCGCAACTGATGGTGCAAAGTTTCCACCAGACGCTGGCGCGCGAAGACCTGCTGCAACTGCACGCCATGGTCAACCAGACCCTGGGACTGGAAACGCTGCTGGTCTACAACGACCGCTCCCGTGGCAACTCGCGGATCGACCGTGAAGACAGCGTCTACCGCGCCGAAGACGCGGCGCTGGTCGATCTGGTCGGCCACGAATGGGGCCTGAACTATCGTGTGCGCGGACGCCATGCCGGGCAGGATCCGCTGCTGTTCCTCGACCTGCGCAACACCCGCGGCTGGGTCAAGGATCACGCCAAGGGCAAAAGCGTGCTCAACCTGTTCGCCTACACCTGCGGCGTCGGTCTCAGCGCAGCGGCCGGCGGTGCGCGCGAGGTCTGCAACCTGGATTTCGCCGAGGGCAATCTGGCGGTCGGCCGCGAGAACGGTCAGCTCAACCCGCACCTGCCGACCATGGAATTCATCCAGTCCGACTACTTCCCGGCGATCCGCCAACTGGCCGGCCTGTCGATCAGCCAGCGTCGCGGGCAGAAACTGCCGAGCTATCAACGCCTGGAACAGCGCCAGTACGATCTGGTGCTCCTCGACCCGCCCGCGTGGGCCAAGAGTGCGTTCGGCACCGTCGACCTGCTGCGTGATTATCAAAGCCTGCTCAAGCCCGCCCTGCTGACCACCGCCGAGCATGGCGTGCTGATCTGCTGCAACAATCTGGCGAAAGTCAGCATGGACGACTGGCGCGAACAAGTGCTGCGCTGCGCTGAAAAAACCGGGCGGCCGGTGCGTGAATGGAGCGTGATGACCCCGGGCCGGGACTTCCCGTCGATGGATCAGCAGCCACCGCTGAAGACCCTGATTCTTCAGCTCTGATTGCTGCGAAGGAAATTTCCCACGGAAAAATCTGAACAATCCTGAGCATGGGCATTTGCTTCGGAACCGGAATCGCGTGCCATACTCCAAGGCACTCCGATTCAGACAGATGAAGCCGCACATGCCCAAAGGATTGATTCGCGCGATTGGCGCCCTGTTGACTGCTCTGGCCCTCTACAGCCTGCTGGGGTTCCTGATTTTGCCGGGCATTGCGCTCAGGGTGGTGAATCAGCAACTGGCCAACTACGCCACGGTGCCCGCGCATCTGCAGCGCATCGAGCTCAACCCGTTCAGTCTTGAGCTCACGCTATGGGGCCTGGTGATCGGCGAGCCGGGCAAGGAACAGGTCGGATTCGAACGTCTGTACGCCAACCTGCAACTCGACAGCCTGTGGACCAAAGCCCTGCATCTGTCGGACATCGAACTGGAAAAATCCAAGACCGAGATCCTGTTCGCCAAGGACGGCCAGCTCAATCTGCTGGGCCTGTTCAAGCTCCCGGCCAGCGAACCCGCCCCGGCCGATCCGGACGCCAAACCATTTCCGCTGCGCATCGACCGGATCCAGTTGGCCGGTGGCAACCTGCATTTCGTGGATGCACGCCCCAGCGAGCCGATCGAATTTCTATACGACAAACTCGATTTCGAACTGAAAAACCTCAGCACCCTGCCCGAAGACAACGCCGACATGACCCTCGTCGCGATCGGACCGGCCGGTGGACAGATCGACTGGAAAGGCAACTTCAGCCTGGTTCCGATCGCCTCTGAAGGCACTCTCAAGATCACCGACGGCCAGATGAAAGCGTTCTGGCCTTACGTGCGCGACGCCGTGCCACTGGTGCTGGAAAACGGGGTGGTCAGCCTGAGCACCGATTACAAGCTCAACCTGTCCAAGGAAACCGAACTGCTGCTGAGCAACGTGGCGGTCAACATCGCGCCGTTCGCCATCAAGGCGCCGGACGGGCGTCAACTGGCGAAACTCGAGCGCCTCGACGTCAGCGACACCACCGTGGATCTGGCCAAACAGCAAGTGGTGGTCGGCAAGATCCGCAGTCAGAAACTGGAGACCTGGGCAGCGCTGGAAGCGGACGGACAGCTGGACTGGCAAAAACTGTTCGCCAGCCAGCCATCGAAACCCGCCGCCAAAGCTGCGGCAGAACCGAAAAGCGCTCCAGCGGCCGCCGACTCGCCGAAACCCGAGCCGACCGCGCCGAGCAAACCGTGGCAAGTGCTGCTCAAGGACGTGCAACTGCGTGACTATAAGGTGCATCTGGCCGATCGCTCGGCGAAGCCGGAAGTGACTCTGGATGTCACCCCGCTGAACGTCGATCTGCAGAATTTCGACAGCCTCAATGGCTCGCCCTTCAACCTCAGGCTCGACACCGGGCTGGGCAAGCAAGGCAAGATCAGCGCCGACGGCGTGGTCAATCTGGCCCCGGTCACCGCGCAGCTCAACGTGAAAACCCAGGACATCGACCTGCGGGTCGCGCAGTCCTACATCAACCCGTTCATTCGCCTCGAACTGCGCAGCGGCATGCTCGGCAGCGACCTGAAAGTGAACCTGAAAAGCACCGACCCGCTGGCCCTCAGCGTTACCGGTCGTGCTCAGGTCGATCAGTTGCACACCCTCGACACCCTGAAAACCCGCGACTTCCTCAAGTGGCAGCAAGTGGTGGTCGAAGGTCTCAACTATCAGCACGGCGACAGCCTGTCGATCGACAGGATCAACCTGTTCCAGCCGTACGCACGGTTCATGATCAACGATGACCGCACCACCAACATCGACGACCTGCTGATCCCGCAGCCAGCCGATTCCGGGGCGAAGACCGCTGCGGCGAAACCGGCGAGCAATGACAAACCTCTGGGCATTCACATTGGTGGCATCGCGATCAATGACGGCTCGGCCAACTTCGCCGACTTCAGCCTGACCCCGAACTTTGCCACCGCAATCCAGCAGCTCAACGGCCAGATCGGCACCATCGACAGCCGTCAGGCGAAACCGGCCAGCGTCGACGTCAAGGGCAAGGTCGACCGCTATGCGCCGGTAACCATCAAGGGCGCGGTCAATCCGTTCGACCCGATGGCCAGCCTCGACATCGCCACCAGTTTCAAACGCGTCGAACTGACCACCCTGACCCCCTACTCCGGCAAGTTCGCCGGCTACCGTATCCGCAAAGGCCGGCTCAACCTCGACCTGCATTACCTGATCACCAAAGGCCAGCTCAAGGCCGAGAACAAAGTGGTGGTCGAGCAACTGCAACTGGGTGAGAAGGTCGACAGCCCGGATGCCGTGAGCCTGCCGCTGAAACTGGCGATCGCGCTGCTCAAGGATGTCGACGGCAAGATTTCCATCGAGCTGCCGGTGACCGGCGACCTGAACAATCCGCAATTCAGCGTGATGCCGATTGTCTGGCAGACCCTGCGCAACCTGATCGTCAAAGCCGCCGCCGCACCGTTCAAGCTGATCGGTGGGCTGGTCAGCGGTGGCGGCTCGGAAGACCTCGGCACCGTGTCCTTCGCACCGGGTTCCAGTGACCTGAGCAAAGACGCCGAAGCGGCGCTGGTGAAACTGTCGCAAGCGCTGAAAGAGCGTCCGGCCCTGCGTCTGGAAATCGAAGGCACCGCTGCGAAAAGCAGTGACGGCCCGTTACTCGCCGAACAGCGTCTGGAACGTGAATACCAGTACAACTACTACAAGATGCTCCAGCGCCGTGGCGACAAGGTGCCGGCTCAGGCTTCGCTGATCCAGGTACCGGAGAACGAAAAAGGCCCGCTGCTCGAGGGCATCTACCGTACCCGTCTGAAAACCCAGCCACCGGCCGAATGGAAGGATCTTGGCAAGGAAGAACGCACGGCGAAAATGCGCGCCGACGTGATCAAGTTCTGGAGTTCCAGCGACGTGCTGTTGCGCCAGCTCGGTCAGGACCGGGCCAGCAGCATCAAGGATTACCTGGTGGACAAGGGCCAACTGGCCGACGACCGCGTGTACTTCATCGACGCCAATCTCGGCGAAGCGGAGAGCGACGGCCGCGTGGTGACACAAATGCATCTGGATGCCGAGTGATGAACGGCAAATGGTTGACGGCACTGGGGCTGGCGTTGATCGCCAGCCAGGCTGCGGCGTCCGATACCTTGCGCTGCGGCAGCCAGCTTGTAAGCCTCGGCGACCGCGCCAGCGAGGTGCTGCAAAAATGTGGAGAGCCGGTCAGTCGCGATCTGCTCGGCTACAAGCGCAGCGCCAACCGCCGGGAAGAGTTTCAGGTCGAGGAATGGACCTATGGCCCGAGCAACGGCATGTATCAGTACCTGCGCTTTGAAGGCAATCGCCTGAAACAGATCAACAGCAAACGCGGCAACTGACCTTCCACTTTTTCTGCCCCTGAAATAGAACAGGCCCCGACATGAATGCCGGGGCCTGTAATGGCCACAATCCGTGTGGCCGTTCGCATGAACTCTAAAGTGCGGCAGACGTATTGCTCGGCCCGCCTGTCGCGTCTTCTCCCGGTCCAGGCGAGAAGTCTTGCCTTACTCGGCTTTCAGGCCGTCAGCGGAGACCGCTTTAACGCCTTTGATTTTCTTGGCGATGGCAACGGCCATTTCTTTTTGCGAGTCGGTCACGGCAACCGTGGAGGACAGCGACACGACGCCTTTGTTGGTTTCAACTTTGATATCAGTGCCTGGAATACCTTTTTCGGTGACCAGATCCGCTTTTACTTTCGTCGTGATCCAGGTATCGGAAGTAGCTTCTTTCGCTTTGGTGACTTCACCGGCAGCCAGGGTCATCGGCGCCTGAGTGGTTTGAGTCGATTGAGCAAATGCACCGGAAGCCATGGTCAGGGTCAGCGCGGTAGCAGCAGCGGCAGTGATAGCGAACTTCTTCATACGAGTAACTCCTGTTTTTTCTGGAAAGTCTGCTGGTTGTCTTGTCAGCAGGGTTACTGGAGATATTGCGAACGCTGTGCCAACTTTGAAAATCCGAATAAATCCTTACAAATCAACAAGTTAAAAACAAAGAATTTTTTCGAAATCATGCAAATTGCATGACCGGTGAAATATCTGCATGCAAGTTGCGGCTTTTCAGAAAGTTCCTAACACCCTGAAATTATTGAAGCTTTTGCCGAATGGTCGAGGAAACGAAAATGCCCCGCAGAGCGGGGCATCGTTCGGACTACAAAGCGGATCAGGTGCCGCTCGCAGTGCAGCCTTTAGGTGAATAGTCCGGAGCGACGGTCGTTGCACATGACCAGCCGTTGGCAGCAGTACGGGTGAGCGTGATGGTTTTGCCAACTACGGGTGCCGGGGCATTGGCAAGTGTACAAACGATAGTGCCCGCTCCATCAGCAGCCGTCCCCGAGGCAGTCAGTGCACAGTTGGAGGTGGTAGTGCTTGCATCACCTTTGACTGCGGCCAGCGTGGGGTTCGTTCCTTGATTAATGATGTCTTCGAACGGCACTTTCATTGCCGAGATCTCGGCCAGCCCCGCCGTTACCTTCGACCGCGCCTGATATTTGGAGTACTGCGGCAAGGCAATCGTCGCCAGAATCCCGATGATCGCCACAACGATCAGCAGCTCGATCAGAGTGAAACCTTGTTGTTTCTTCATAGACACGCTCCATGCATGAGTCGGAATCTCATGATCTGAACAGGACTCAGCACAGCCCGTGCCAAGCGCTCGCAGCCCCCGCCCACGGGGCGCCATGCGGCTGACGTGCCGATTCCTACAACCCGAAACCGCACTATCTGACACTTTTTGTCACCTGCACCCCGCGTGTTTGGCGCTGTCACTTGACTAGGCTATAAGTCATGAACGGCAAGCACGTGGAAACCCCATGAATGACATCGCTCTGAGCGGTCTGGCCAAACAGCTGGTCAAGGCCGAATTGCTCACGGAAAAGAGTGCCCAGCAAGCCTGGCAACAGGCGCAGCGCAATCGGCTGTCGCTGGTCAGTTACCTGGTGCAGAACAAACTGGTGAAGAGCTGGCAGGTCGCCGAGATTGCCTCGGAGCATTTCGGCATGGCATTTCTCGACCTCAATTGCCTCGACAAGGAAACCCAGCCCAAGGGCCTGGTCAGTGAAAAACTGGTGCGCCAGCACCACGCCCTGCCCCTCTGGCGGCGCGGCAACAAACTGTTCGTGGGGATTTCCGACCCGAGCAATCATCAGGCGATCAATGACATTCAGTTCAGCACCGGGCTGAGCACCGAAGCCATTCTGGTCGAGGACGACAAGCTCACCGACGCTATCGAAAAGTTCTTCGACACCCACGCCACCGGCCTGGAGGAGATGGCCGATGTCGATCTCGACGGGCTGGACATCGAGTCGGTCGACGACAGCAAGCAGGACACGCTCGGCGGAATCGACGCGGACGATGCCCCGGTGGTGCGCTTCGTTCACAAGATGCTGCTCGATGCGATCAAGAGCGGCTCTTCCGACCTGCACTTCGAGCCTTACGAAAAGAACTACCGCGTGCGGGTGCGCACCGACGGCATTCTGCGGGAGGTGGCCAAGCCGCCGATTCAACTGGCCGGGCGCATTGCCGCACGCCTGAAAGTCATGGCCAGCCTGGACATTTCGGAACGGCGCAAACCCCAGGACGGGCGGATCAAGATGCGTCTGTCGAAGAGCAAATCGATCGATTTCCGGGTCAACACCCTGCCCACCCTCTGGGGCGAGAAAGTGGTGATGCGGATCCTCGACCCGTCCAGCGCCCAGATCGGCATCGATGCCCTCGGCTACGAGCCGGAGCAGAAAGACCTGTACATGGCCGCCCTCAAGCAGCCGCAAGGCATGATTCTGGTGACCGGCCCCACGGGTTCGGGCAAGACCGTTTCGCTGTACACCGGGCTGAATATCCTCAATACCGTCGACATCAACATCTCCACCGCTGAAGACCCGGTGGAGATCAACATGGAAGGCATCAACCAGGTCAACGTCAATCCACGTCAGGGGATGGACTTTGCCCAAGCCCTGCGCTCGTTCCTGCGCCAGGACCCGGACGTGATCATGGTCGGCGAGATCCGCGACCTCGAGACCGCCGAAATTGCGATCAAGGCTGCCCAGACCGGGCACCTCGTGTTGTCCACCCTGCACACCAACAGCGCGGCGGAAACGCTGACCCGCCTGCACAACATGGGCATTCCCGGCTTCAACATTGCAACGTCGGTGAGCCTGATCATTGCCCAGCGGCTGGCGCGAAAACTCTGCAGCCATTGCAAGAAACCCATCGAGATCCCCCGCGAGACACTGATCAAGGAAGGCTTCCCCGAGGAACGCGTCGGCCATTTCACGATCTATGAGCCCTCCGGTTGCGATCACTGCAACGGCGGGTACAAGGGTCGCGTGGGGATTTATGAAGTGGTGAAGAACACTCCCGAGCTGCAACGGCTGATCATGGCCGAAGGCAACTCACTGGAAATCGATACCCAGATGCGCCGGGACGGCTTCAACGACCTGCGCACCTCGGGCCTGATCAAGGCCATGCAAGGCATTACCAGCCTTGAAGAAATCAACCGGGTCACCAAGGACTGAACATGGCGGTCAAGGCAGCGAAAATCAGCGTCTACGCCTGGGAAGGCACGGACCGCAAAGGCAGCAAGGTGACCGGCGAGTTGAGCGGCCAGAACCCCGCACTGGTCAAGGCCCAATTGCGCAAGCAGGGCATCAACCCCGGCAAGGTGCGCAAGAAATCCGCCTCGCTGCTGAGCTTCGGCAAACGCATCAAGGCCCAGGACATTGCCCTGTTCACCCGGCAGATGGCGACCATGATGAAGGCCGGCGTACCACTGTTGCAGTCGTTCGACATCATTGGCGAAGGCTTCGAAAACCCGGCCATGCGCAAACTGGTGGACGAGGTGAAACAGGAGGTCGCCGCCGGTAACAGTTTTGCCGCCGCACTGCGCAGGAAGCCGCAACATTTCGACGAGTTGTACTGCAACCTGGTGGATGCCGGCGAGCAGTCCGGCGCCCTCGACACCCTGCTGGAACGGGTTGCGACCTACAAGGAAAAGAGCGAAAGCCTCAAGGCCAAGATCAAGAAGGCCATGACCTACCCCACGGCCGTAGTGCTGGTGGCGGCGGTGGTCACCGGGATTCTGCTGATCAAGGTGGTGCCTCAGTTTCAGTCGGTGTTCTCCGGCTTCGGTGCCGAACTGCCGGCGTTCACGCTGATGGTCATCAGCCTGTCCGAATTCATGCAGCAATGGTGGTGGGCGATTCTCGGTTTGCTGGTGGCCGGTTTTTTCGGCACCCGCCATGCCCTGAAAAAATCCCAGGCCTTGCGCGACCGGCGCGACGCCTGGTTTCTCAAGCTGCCGCTGGTGGGCACCCTGATGTACAAGTCCGCCGTGGCGCGGTTCGCCCGGACCCTGTCGACCACCTTCGCTGCCGGCGTGCCGTTGGTGGAAGCGCTGGATTCGGTGGCCGGGGCCACCGGCAACGTGGTGTTCAAGCGCGCCGTGCTGCGCATCCGCCAGGACGTTTCCACCGGCATGCAACTGAATTTCTCGATGCGCGCCACCGGCATCTTTCCGAACATGGCGGTGCAGATGACCGCCATCGGCGAGGAATCCGGCGCACTGGACGAGATGCTCGACAAGGTCGCGGGTTTCTATGAGGACGAAGTGGACAATATGGTCGACAACCTCACCAGCCTGATGGAGCCCTTCATCATGGTGGTGCTGGGGGTGATCGTCGGCGGTCTGGTGGTGGCGATGTACCTGCCGATCTTCCAACTCGGCTCAGCGATCTGACATGCCTATCGACGAACTCTTCAGTCTGTATCCGCTGGCCTTTGTTTTCACCGCCTTGCTGCTCGGGCTGGTGGTCGGCAGTTTTCTCAACGTGTTGGTCTGGCGCCTGCCAAAAATGCTTGAACGCGAATGGCGCCAGCAGGCTCACGATGTTCTGGGACTGCCCGGTGAAACGTCGTTGCCCACCTACAATCTGATGCTGCCGCACTCGCAATGCCCCCATTGCGGCCACCGGATCCGCGCATGGGAAAACATTCCTGTATTGAGTTACGTGTTCCTGCGCGGGCGCTGCGCGAGTTGCAGCACACCGATCAGCAAGCGTTACCCGCTGACCGAACTGGCCTGCGGCCTGCTCTCGGCATTCATCGCCTGGCACCTGGATTTCGGCTGGCCGGCGTGCCTGCTGATCGTGCTGACCTGGGGCCTGTTGGCCATGAGCCTGATCGATATCGAGCACCAGTTGCTGCCTGACGTACTGGTGCTGCCACTGCTGTGGCTGGGGCTGATCGTCAACAGCTTCGAGCTGTTCGTATCGCTGCACGACGCACTCTGGGGGGCGGTGCTGGGCTATATGGCGCTGTGGTCGGTGTTCTGGCTGTTCAAGCTGATTACCGGCAAGGACGGCATCGGCCACGGCGATTTCAAGTTGCTGGCACTGCTCGGAGCGTGGGGCGGCTGGCAGATTCTGCCGCTGACCATCCTCCTGTCCTCACTGGTGGGCGCCGTGCTCGGGGTGATTTTGCTCAAACTGCGCGACCAGAAAACCTCGACCCCGATCCCCTTCGGCCCGTATCTGGCAATTGCCGGCTGGATTGCCTTGCTCTGGGGTGGTCAAATAACCGGCTTCTATTGGCAGTTTGTCGGTTTGAAATGAATAGCCCTGTGGAAAAACCCTGGATTCTCGGCCTGACCGGTGGCATCGGCAGCGGCAAAAGCGCCGCCGCCCAGCACTTCATCGATCTTGGTGTTCACGTGGTGGACGCCGATCACGCGGCGCGCTGGGTGGTCGAACCGGGCCGCCCGGCGTTGGCGAAGATCGCCGAGCACTTCGGCCCGGAGGTGTTGCAGGCCGACGGCACGCTGGATCGTGCGGCCCTGCGCAAATTGATTTTTGAAGTGCCGGAGCAACGACGCTGGCTCGAAGCCCTGCTGCATCCGCTGATCGCCGAAGAAATCGCCCATCATCTGGCGCAGGCACAATCGCCTTACGCGATTCTGGTCTCGCCGCTGCTGATCGAATCCGGGCAATACGCGATGACCCAGCGAATCCTGGTCATCGACGCCCCGCAACAATTGCAGATCGAACGGACCTTGCAGCGTGACCAGACCAGCGAACAGCAGGTCCAGGCGATCCTCAAGGCCCAATTGAGCCGCGAAGACCGCGTCAGCCGTGCCGATGACGTGGTGGTCAACGACCGCGACCTCGCCTGGCTGCACAGCGAGGTCGAGCGCCTGCATCACTTTTACCTGACTTTATCCGGAGGCCAATCATGAGCCAGATCCCAACCGTCAACTGCCCGACTTGCGGCGCGCCCGTGGAATTCACCCCGCAAAACCAATACCGTCCGTTCTGCTCGGACCGCTGCAAGCTGATCGACCTCGGCGCCTGGGCGTCGGAAGAACACAAGATTCCGGTGGCCCCGGATGCCGAGGACGAACTGTTTTCCGGCGATTTCGACCCGCGTCACTGATCCCGTTCAGGGCCGCATGAAGCCATAGTCCTGATCGTCGTCGAGGTTTTCCGCCAGAAAACGCAACTCGTCGGCCAGGTCTTCGGCGTTACGCACCGCCTTGCTCTGCTGCACCACCGCACTGAGCAAGGCGCGCAGGCTCAGGCCCGGATCGAACCCCACCTCCTGCGCCATCTCCAGACTCTGCCGGGTTTCCTGCCTCGCCCACTCGTACACGCTCATGCCGCTGCTCCTGAAGGAATTTGGCCGAGCATGAAATGCCGCGCACCGGGTGGATTTGATGTGGATCAAGACTTGGGATCGCCGTCCTTCCAGGGCGCCGAAAGGTAGCGGGTGCGGTTGAAGGTCTCCAGCCATTCCGGGCAGAACACCACCAGCGCGCTGACCACCATGCCGTTGATGAAGGCTTCGGGAAAAATCAGCAACCACAGGTAACCGATGAAGTCTTCCAGCCATTCGGGCATCGCAAACAGGCCGTCGTACCAGAGCAGCGTCAGGCTCAGCGACAGACAGAACAACGCCGACAGCGCGGCGGCGAAAAAGCCGGAACAAAAGATGTACACGAACGGATTGCGCGGCTGGGCGCGCTCGACCAGGATCGCCACGCATTCGGTAATCAACACCGGGAGCAGGATCAGCAAGGCACCGTTGACCCCGACGGCCACCAGATCCTGACGCCCCAACAGCACCAGCCCCAGCTGCGCCACCAGTGCCCCGACGATTGCCAGCGGCCAGTCCAGCAGCAGCGTCACTGCCGTCATGCCAATGAAGTGGTAAGACACGCCGGTATCGAAATCCCTGCGCACCAGCCACAGCAGAAACAACGCGAACACCGTACCGAACAGCAAATGCTGACGTCGGTTGTCACTGAACAACTCGACCCACGGTGCGCGTGCAATCGCCCAGAGCAGCACCGGCAGGTAAATCAGCCATCCCAGCAGTAGGCTCGCAGACGACAGCAGCTCCGCGCCGATCATGGGCGAGCCTGCTCCAGTGCCTCACGCAGTTCAGCCGCCTGGGTGTATTCATGCCGGGCCAGCAAGCGTCCGTCCTTGAGTTGCAACCAGAGCACCGCGCCTTCAGCCCCGGGGTAGCGCGAGGCCACGCGACTTTCGCGATCAAGCAACACTCGATAGCTGTAGTCACGCATGGCCGGAACGGCGAACATCTTCGCGATCAGCGCCGGCATGCGCTGGATATCGGCGACAAACACCGCATGCCGCGCTTCCAGATAGCCCTTGGGCTGATCGGCCATGGCTTGCTTGAGCAGTTTCGCGCCGTCCATGTCCCGCGCCACCAACAGCGTCGTAGTGCGGTTATCGAGGGTAAACGGCTGATCGTACTGATCCAGCAACGTCCAGGGTGCCAGTCGCTCGCCGATTTCCAGCGCATGGGCCCACAACGGAACGACAGCGAACAACAACAGCCAGCGAAATTTCACATTCAGCCCCTTTCATTCGACGTTGATAAACGGAGCCATCAGTCTACACCGCCCCTACCGACTGCCCACTGATGCACTTTGCTGCGCGAACGCTTTCTGCTTGTCGCAATTGAACGCTAAGCTTGGGCCTATGGATGACTCAGATTATTTACGCCTGCTGACCATCGCGGCCGAGCAAGCCAACGCTTTCCTGTCCAATGCCCGCAAATGGGAGCGTGAGCGTTGGGTCTGCCAGCGCCTGCTGCAAGGCTTGAACATTCCCTATCGCGCCGACGAGTTCGCGCCTGCCGGGGAACCGCCGGACGTTTTGTTTCGCGACGCCAACTTCGAGGTATTTTTCGTCCTCGATGAGGGCCGTCGGCTCAACGACGAATGGCGCGATGAGCTGCAACGTCGGCGCAGTGCGTTTTCCCTCAGCCAACTGGTGCGGCGTGAAGCCAAGCCGCGGCGGATTCCGGCCAATGAATTTCTGCTGAGACTGGCGCCGACCTTGCGCAAGAAAGCGCACAACTACAAGGAACGCGGCATGGACCTGGGCGAGCTGGACATCATTGCCTTCGCCAGCCTCAAACGCGAAGTGCTCGACCTGAACAGCCACTTTCCGCCGCCCACCGAATATTTGCGTCAGGGCTGGCGCTCGCTGTCGCTGGTCGGGCCGACGTTTGCCCGGGTGCTGTTCGCCCACCCCGATGCCCCGGATTTTCTGCGCGGTAACCTGGGGCGCAGCATCGTGTTCGATGTCGGGATCAGCCTGTGACGCCACTTCAACAATTGATTGCCGATGTCCCGCAGACCGGTTGCGTGCGCTGGATTGGCGTGCGCCCCGAGTCACGGGGGCCGATGCTCGCACTCGATGCGGTGGAGGCGCGGCTTGAGGCCGGGCTCACCGGCGACCACGCTCGGCCCGGGGTGCGAAATGCGCGGCAGGTGACGCTGATTCAGTGGGAACACCTGGCCGTGATCAGTGCCTTGATGGGGCGGTCGGCCGAACAGCCGGTCATGCCTGAAGATCTGCGGCGCAATCTCGTTATAAGCGGGATCAACCTGTTCAGCCTCAAGGGGCGGCGCTTTCGCATCGGTCAGGCGATTTTCGAAACCACGGGCTGGTGCCAGCCGTGCGCGCGCCTGCAGAACAACCTCGGCCCGGGAACGTTCCAGGCCGTGCGCGGGCATGGCGGAATCACCGCGCGAGTGTTACAAAGCGGGATCATTCGCCTCGGGGACGGTGTGTCTGTCGAACCGGTTCCGGACAGTGGCTATGCTGCGTTCAATCCCGGTTGAAAACCGCTGTAGCGTGTTCTCATTCAGTAACGTCTACCTGACGAGGCCTTTATGACCAGCCGCCTGAACCCCGAAGACCAGAAGCATGTCGAAGAGTACCTGCAGTTGTCCCAACACCGTGTCGAGCGCCGGCCATTCCGGCCATGGATGCTCCTGGTGCTGGTGCTGGCAGTGACCATTGGTCTGGGCCTGTTGAGCCGATTTATCAGTTACCTGACGCTATGAGCAGCATCGCGCTCGCTCGGGTAACCGCACCGATTTCCTTTAAAAACCTTGCGAGCTATCCCCATGTCCCATCGTATTGTCATTGTCGGCGGCGGCGCCGGCGGTCTGGAGTTGGCTACCCGTCTGGGTAAGACTCTGGGCAAACGCGGCACTGCCAGCATCATGCTGGTCGACGCGAACCTCACGCACATCTGGAAACCGCTGCTGCACGAAGTGGCCGCCGGATCGCTGAACTCTTCCGAAGACGAACTCAACTATGTCGCCCAGGCCAAATGGAACCACTTCGAGTTCCAGCTGGGGCGCATGAGCGGGCTTGACCGTGAGCTGAAGAAGATCCAGCTCGCTGCCACGTACGACGAAAACGGCGTGGAACTGGTACCGGCGCGGGAAGTGCCGTATGACTCGCTGGTGATTTCGGTCGGCAGCACCACCAACGATTTCGGCACCCAGGGCGCTGCGCAGCACTGCCTGTTCCTCGACACCCGCAAACAGGCCGAGCGTTTCCATCAGCAACTGCTCAATCACTATCTGCGTGCCCACGCCGGGCAGACCGATACGGTCCAGCAGATCAGCGTGGCCATCGTCGGCGCGGGCGCCACGGGCGTCGAACTGGCGGCCGAACTGCACAACGCTGCCCATGAACTGGCGGCTTACGGTCTGGACCGAATCAAACCGGAAAACATGCACATCACCCTGATCGAAGCCGGGCCACGGGTGCTGCCAGCCCTGCCTGAGCGCATCAGCGGGCCGGTACACAAGACTCTGGAGAAACTCGGGGTCAACGTGATGACCAACGCGTCGGTCAGTCAGGTCACCGCCGACAGCCTGATCACCGCCGATGGCAACGAGATCAAGGCCAGTCTGAAAGTCTGGGCCGCCGGGATCCGCGCACCGGGTTTCCTCAAGGACATCGACGGCCTGGAAACCAACCGCATCAATCAGCTGCAAGTGCTGCCGACACTGCAAACCACCCGTGACGAAAACATTTTCGCCTTCGGTGACTGCGCCGCCTGTCCGCAACCAGGCTCGGATCGCAACGTTCCGCCACGGGCCCAGGCTGCGCATCAACAGGCGTCGCTGTTGGCCAAATCGCTGAAACTGCGCATCGAAGGCAAGACCCTGCCGGAGTATAAGTACACCGACTACGGCTCGCTGATTTCACTGTCGCGTTTTTCGGCTGTGGGTAACTTGATGGGCAACCTGACCGGCAGCGTAATGCTCGAAGGCTGGCTGGCGCGGATGTTTTACGTGTCGCTGTACCGCATGCACCAGATGGCGCTGTACGGGCCGTTCCGCACGGCGATGCTGATGCTGGGCAGCAAGATCGGACGCGGCACCGAGCCGCGCCTGAAGCTGCACTGATGTAAAAACACCGCGGGGGCTGACTCGCTCCCGCGGTGTTTTGTCTTTTACTGTATCTGCCCCCGCTTTCCCCACCTTCGCTTACAAACGCCCCGCTCCTCGACACAGACGCGATACACCGCCATCGCCTAATGGCCACACCCGAGCACACCTGCTCCGGCTTGATCGCCCTTAACGTGTGGTTGCGCTGTGCAACCGAAGGAGAATGCAATGTCCCGTACTTCGAAAATCGGCAAAAACTCCCTTGGCCTGGTCGGTGCCGTACTGGCCGGCGGCCTGATGCTGTCCGGCTCGGTGTTCGCTGCGCAACCGCTGGCTCAGGGCTACATGGTCGCCTCGGCCGAGACCTCGGTGAAAACCCCGGAAGGCAAATGCGGTGAAGGCAAATGCGGCGATGCGTCGATGGCCAAGACCGACACCGATGGCGACGGCAAGGTTTCGCGCGCCGAGTTCCTGAAAGTCGCGCCGAAGTCCGACTTCGACAAGATCGACACCAACCACGACGGCTTCATCGACGAGCAAGAGGCGTACAACAACGTCAAAGCCAACTTCGAAGCCAATGGCAAGAAAATGCCGAAAGGTCTGTTCGAACATCTGAAAGACCAGGACGGCGCCTGATTTTTCAAGCGCCCGACAAATCAAAGCCGCGCTTTCTCTGACGAGAAGCGCGGCTTTTTCACACCTGCATGATTACAACTGGAAGCGTCGCACCATGCCCTGCAACGCATTGGCCAGTTGCGACAGCTCATGGCTCGACGCGTTGGTTTGATCGGCGCCAGCCGCCGAACGCACCGACAGATCGCGAATGTTCACCAGATTGCGGTCCACTTCCCGCGCCACCTGCGCCTGTTCTTCAGCGGCGCTGGCGATCACCAGATTGCGCTCGTGGATTTCGTGTACCGACGCGGTGATCGTCTGCAACGCTTGACCGGCCCGCTCGGCCAGCACCAGCGTGGTGGCAGCGCGCGAGGCACTGGCCTGCATTGACTCCAGCGCCAGGCTCGAGCCATTGCGCATGCCCTGCACCATCTGCTCGATTTCCTGGGTCGATTGCTGAGTGCGATAAGCCAGCGCCCGGACTTCGTCGGCGACCACCGCAAACCCGCGCCCGCTCTCCCCGGCCCGCGCTGCTTCGATGGCGGCGTTGAGCGCCAGCAGGTTGGTCTGTTCGGCGATCGCCCGGATCACGTCCAGCACTTTGCCGATGTCCTGAGACTGATTGGCCAGTGATTGCACCAGCTCGCCAGTGTGTTCGACTTCGCTGGCCAAGGCGTTGATGGCGCCAGCAGTTTCACTGACCCGCTCCTGACCCAACTGCGCCGATTCGCTGGACTGACGGGTGGCGTCGGAGGTCGACACCGCATTGCGGGCAACTTCCTCGACCGCCGTGGTCATCTCGTTGACGGCGGTGGCGGCCTGTTCGATTTCGTTGTTCTGCTGTTGCAACCCTTGCGTGCTGTCATGGGTGACCGCGCTCAGTTCGTCGGAAGCTGTCGCCAATTGCGTGGCCGAACCGCTGATGCCCTGCAGGGTTTCGCGCAGGTTCTGCTGCATGGTCGCCAACGCCTTGAGCAGACGGCTGACTTCATCGTTACCGTGGGTTTCGATCGGACGGGTCAGATCGCCTCTGGCGACGTGTTCAGCAGCGTCGACAGCGGAGCTCAGGGGGCGAACGATACTGCGGGTGAGCAACATGGCCAGGGCGACGGTGGCCAATGCCGCCAGAGCGATGAATAAGCTCACGATGGTGCGCGAGGTTTCGTAGTGGGCGGCAGAATTCTGGCTTTCGGCAGCGACCTGCCGGGTGAACAGGTCTGCCAGGTCATTAAGTTGTTTGCCGGAGCCGTCGACCACGGTTTTCATGTCGACCAGCAGCAACTTGGTCAGCTCATCGCGCTTGCCTTGCTCGGCCAGCGTGAACGACTGGGCGATCCCGGTGCGGTAAGCGGCGAAGGTTTTCTTGAACTGATCGTATAACTGCTGGCCTTCCGGAGTAGTCACCAGTCGGTCGTAAGCGGCGATTTTCTCGCTCAGTTCCTTGTCGCGGGTATCCATCTGGCTGCGGTACGTGGCGATGTTGGCCGGATCCTGATCCAGCGCCATGCGCAGGGAAATGGTGCGAATGCGCAACATGATCTCGCGAATCTCGTCGCCCCCACGAATGCTCGGCAGCCACTGCGTCTCCACTGCCACTTCGCTGTCGCGGATGCTCGACATCTGCCCCAGCGCAAACACCCCGAGCAACGCCACCAGCACCGCGATCAGGGCAAAGCCCAGGGCGGCACGGGGAGCAATATTCAACTGACGAAGCAACATGACGAACGCCCTTTTTCTTGTATTGGCCGGATTCAAGGGACGATCAATGGCAGCCCCCTTCAGTTAGCGGGCTATCGGCAAGTTGTACGATGACTTGAATGAAACATTTCCGGAGGCCAAAAAAAATCCCCGTATCTTTCGATACGAGGATTTTCAATATGGTCGGGGTAGGGGGATTCGAACTCCCGACATCCTGCTCCCAAAGCAGGCGCGCTACCGGACTGCGCTATACCCCGGTAAAAAAAAGGCGACCTTTCAAAGATCGCCTTCTTCGATCAGCGCTTTTGGCCTCTGATCTTAAGATTCGATCCCAGCGCAAACTGGTTTCAAAAATGGTGGGTCGTGTGGGATTCGAACCTACGACCAATTGGTTAAAAGCCAACTGCTCTACCAACTGAGCTAACGACCCAAAAATGGTCGGGGTAAGGGGATTCGAACTCCTGACATCCTGCTCCCAAAGCAGGCGCGCTACCGGACTGCGCTATACCCCGGTTTGAAATTGGCTCCGTGACCAGGACTCGAACCTGGGACCCAATGATTAACAGTCATTTGCTCTACCGACTGAGCTATCACGGAACTACATATTTCAATTTACAACGATGAAACTTGCAGCTTCTCGACATCGTTTTCGCATCGCTGCGTTCGTGTGTCTGAGGCGCGCTATTCTACAACCTAGAACACCTCTGTCAACCCCCTAAATTGCTTTCAAGTTAATGATTTGCAACTTATTTCAGATTTCTGCCCAGTGAGCTGAAACCGTGTTGGTGACTGACTGCGGGGCGCACTTTACAAGCCTTTTCCTTTGAGTTCAACAGCCTGGCGAAAAAAAAGGCCTCGCAGTGCGAGGCCTTACTTACTTCACCACCGGCAGGTGTCAGTTGAACGTGATCTCGTCGTTCTCCACGACGCCGGTCGCGGTCTCCCCTGGCATGAAGCGTCCCGACAGAATCAACTGCGCCAACGGGTTCTCGATCCAGCGCTGGATCGCCCGCTTCAGCGGCCGTGCGCCATAGACCGGGTCGTAACCGACCGCAATCAGCTTGTCCATCGCTTCCGGGCTCAGCTCCAGCTTCAGCTCGCGCTCGGCCAAACGACTGCGCAGACGGCCCAGCTGAATCTCGGTAATGCCCGCGATCTGATCCCGCGCCAATGGCTCGAAGATCACCACTTCGTCGACCCGGTTGATGAACTCCGGACGGAAGTGGGTGGAAATCGCATCCATCACTGCTGCCCGTTGTGCTTCACGATCGCCGACCAGTTCCTGAATCTGCATCGAACCGAGGTTGGAGGTCATGACGATCACGGTATTGCGGAAATCCACCGTACGACCGTGACTGTCGGTCAGACGACCATCCTCCAGCACTTGCAGCAGGATGTTGAACACATCCGGGTGCGCCTTCTCGACTTCGTCCAGCAGGATCACCGAGTAAGGCTTGCGCCGTACCGCTTCGGTCAGATAACCGCCCTCTTCGTAACCGACGTAGCCCGGTGGTGCACCGATCAGCCGCGCCACGGAATGTTTCTCCATGAACTCGGACATGTCGATCCGTACCATCGCCTCTTCAGTGTCGAAGAGGAATTCGGCCAGCGCCTTGCACAGCTCGGTTTTACCGACACCGGTCGGGCCGAGGAACATGAACGAGCCGCTCGGGCGGTTCGGGTCGGACAACCCGGCACGGGAACGCCGCACCGCGTTGGCCACCGCGACCACCGCTTCGTCCTGGCCGATCACGCGTTGGTGCAACAGGCTTTCCATCTTCATCAGCTTGTCGCGCTCGCCTTCAAGCATTTTCGACACGGGAATACCGGTCCACTTCGAAACGACTTCGGCGATTTCCTCTTCGGTCACCTTGCTGCGCAGCAACTGGTTCTCGCTCTTGCCGTGCTGGTCGACCATCTGCAGGCTGCGTTCCAGATCCGGGATCACCCCGTACTGCAACTCCGCCATGCGGTTCAGGTCGCCTTTGCGGCGCGCGGCTTCCAGTTCCTGACGGGCCTGTTCGATCTTCTGCTGAATCTGTGCAGAACCTTGTACCTCGGCTTTTTCCGAGTTCCAGATTTCTTCCAGATCCGAGTACTCACGCTCGTGGCGATCGATTTCTTCCTGAAGTTTCTCCAGACGTTTCTTCGCCGCGTCGTCGCTTTCTTTCTTCAGGGCCTGGGATTCCACCTTCAGCTGAATCAGGCGCCGCTCCAGACGATCCAGCACTTCCGGCTTGGAGTCGATCTCCATGCGGATGCGGCTGGCCGCTTCGTCGATCAGGTCGATCGCCTTGTCCGGCAACTGCCGGTCAGTGATGTAGCGATGGCTGAGCCTGGCTGCAGCAATGATCGCACCGTCGGTGATCGCCACTTTGTGGTGAACCTCGTAACGCTCCTTAAGGCCACGCAGGATCGCGATGGTGTCTTCTTCGCTCGGCTCGTCCACCAGCACTTTCTGGAAGCGTCGTTCGAGGGCTGCGTCCTTCTCTATATATTGGCGGTACTCGTTGAGCGTGGTCGCGCCGACGCAATGCAGCTCGCCACGGGCCAGGGCCGGTTTGAGCATATTGCCGGCATCCATCGAGCCTTCGCCCTTGCCGGCGCCGACCATGGTGTGCAGTTCGTCGATGAACAGAATGATCTGCCCTTCCTGCTTCGACAGCTCGTTGAGCAGCGCTTTCAGGCGTTCTTCAAACTCGCCGCGATACTTGGCACCGGCAATCAGCGCACCCATATCCAGGGACAGCAGACGCTTGCCGCGCAGACCATCCGGCACTTCGCCGTTGATGATGCGCTGGGCCAGACCTTCGGCAATCGCGGTTTTACCCACGCCAGGTTCGCCGATCAGCACCGGGTTGTTCTTGGTGCGGCGTTGCAGAACCTGAATGGTGCGGCGGATCTCGTCGTCACGGCCGATCACCGGGTCAAGCTTGCCTTCCTCGGCGCGCTTGGTCAGGTCGACGGTGTACTTGTCCAGCGCCTGACGCGACTCTTCGTGGTTGGCGTCATTGACCGCTTCGCCACCGCGCAGGTTGTTGATTGCATTCTCCAGCGCTTTTTTGCTCACGCCCTGGCCGAGCAGCAACTTGCCGAGCTTGCTGTTCTCGTCCATCGCGGCGAGCAGCACCAGCTCGCTGGAAATGAACTGGTCGCCCTTCTGCTGAGCCAGGCGATCGGCCTGGTTGAGCAGGCGCGCCAAGTCTTGCGACATGTTGACGTCGCCGGTCGGATTCTGGATTTTCGGTAATTGATCAAGCTCTTTGGTCAGCTCTTTACGCAAGCTGTTGACGTCGAAGCCCACCTGCATCAACAGGGGTTTGATCGAACCACCCTGCTGTTCCAGCATTGCTTGCATCAAATGTGTCGGCTCAATGGCCGGATGATCGTGGCCGACAGCCAGGGATTGGGCATCGGACAACGCCAACTGTAACTTGCTGGTTAAACGGTCTATACGCATGGGTCACCTTCCTTTTGAGCAGGCCGGACCTAAAAAACCATCCTGAATAAAGAAACCTGCCAGATACCGCTATAGATGCGGTCGATTCTGGAAGATTCAAGCGCCAGGGAGTTGATGCAGATCAGACAAGCTTAGCGGGCGTCGGGCGACTCGAGCCAAACGAGGGAGGCGAAGCGACCAGTGCGCGATGCACGGCGATAAGAGAAGAAGCGCGGATCGGTCACGGTACAGAAACCGCCGCCATAAACAGCAGTGACACCGCGAACCGCCAGACGCAGCCGCGCCAGCTTATAGATGTCAGCCATGAACTTGCCGGCGTTGTGGCTCGGGACAAAGGCTGTTTCGGCTTCAGGCAATTGATTGATGAAGACTTCCCGGACTTCCGGGCCGACTTCGAAGGCTTGCGGGCCGATGGCCGGGCCGAGCCAGACCAGAATGTCCTCAGCGGCAACATCCAGACTGTCCAGTGTGGCTTCCAGCACGCCAGCCGCCAAACCACGCCAGCCCGCGTGCGCCGCCGCCACGCGAGTACCGGCACGATTGCAGAAAAGCGCCGGCAGGCAATCGGCAGTCATCGCTGCACAAGCGATGCCGGGTGTTGCGGTCCAGCTGGCATCCGCCGTTGCCACCACGGACGGATCCGCATGCGCCACGGCAATCCCGTGCACTTGCTGCAACCAGGCAGGCTTTATGGAGAAGTGTTCGGTCAGGCGCCGACGGTTTTCGGCGACGGCCTCCGGGCGGTCATCGACGTGATCGCCCAGGTTGAGGCTGTCGAACGGCGCCTCGCTGACGCCGCCCTCGCGGGTGGTGACACAGGCCTTGACGCTGGCCGGCGCAGGCCAGTCCGGCGTCAGCCAGTTCATCCGACGAATGCCTCGCGATCCTGCTTGAGCAGGGTCAGCAACCACACCAGATCTTCCGGAAGCGGCGATTCCCAGCTCATGCGTTCACCGGTGGTCGGGTGATCCAGCTCGAGGAACCGCGCGTGCAGGGCCTGACGCGGGAAGTGCTTTAGGGATTCGACCATGGTCTGGCTCGCGGCCGGCGGAATGCGGAAACGACCGCCGTACGCCGGATCGCCGACCAGCGGGAAGTTAATGTGTGCCATATGTACGCGAATCTGGTGAGTGCGACCGGTTTCCAGCTTCACCCGTACATGGGTGTGGGAACGGAAGCGCTCCAGCACGCGGTAGTGGCTGACGGCAGGCTTGCCACCTTCCATCACCGCCATGCGCTGACGCTGCTGGCCGTGGCGGCCGATCGGGGCGTTGATCTTGCCGCCGGCGGTGACCACGCCGATCACGATGCACTCGTAGATCCGGCTGACGCTGCGGCTTTGCAGCTGGGCGACCAGTTTGGTCTGCGCCTGAATGGTCTTGGCCACCACCATCAGACCGGTGGTGTCCTTGTCCAGACGATGCACGATACCGGCGCGCGGGACATTGATGATGTCCGGCACGTGGTGCAGCAAGGCGTTGAGCAAGGTGCCATCAGCGTGACCGGCGGCCGGGTGCACCACCAGGCCGGCAGGCTTGTTGATCACCAGAATGTCGTCGTCTTCATAGACGATGTCGAGTTCGATGTCCTGGGCGACCCATTCACCCTGGGCCTCCTGCTCGGCAGTCAGCTCAAGGATGGCACCGCCATGAACGATGTCGCGCGGGCGGATGACCGCCCCGTCCACAGTCAGGCGACCTTCTTTGATCCAGGCGGAAAGGCGCGAGCGCGAGTGCTCGGCGAAGAGTTGGGCGGCGACTTGATCGAGGCGTTGGCCGCCCAATTCGGACGGCACCTCTGCGCGAAGTTCAATTTTATCGGACATGCTCGGACTGGGCGTCGGCTACAGCCTTTGGTTTCGGCTGCGCGCTTGTGGTTAAATACGGCGTCTTTTGCCCCGGGGCTTTTCAACGGGGCGCTCATCATAACAGGACGGCCCCGCCCAAGACAGCGGCCGTCATAGGGACGCAAGCCGCCATGCAAGTGAAACACCTGCTGCTGATCGCCATCCTCGCATTGACCGCTGCTTGCTCATCGAAGGAAGTCGTAGACGAAAACCTGAGTGAAGCCGAGCTGTACCAGCAGGCTCAACAGGACCTGGATAACAACAGCTACACCAGCGCCACAGCCAAGCTGAAGGCCCTGGAGTCGCGTTATCCGTTCGGTCGCTATGCCGATCAGGCGCAGTTGGAGCTGATCTACGCCAACTACAAGAACGCCGAGCCGGAAGCTGCAAAGTCCGCTGCCGAGCGTTTCATTCGTCTGCATCCGCAGCACCCGAACGTGGATTACGCCTACTACCTGAAGGGCCTGACTTCGTTCGACCAGGACGTCGGCCTGCTGGCGCGCTTCCTGCCGCTGGACATGACCAAGCGTGACCCGGGTGCCGCTCGTGACTCCTACAACGAGTTCGCCCAGCTGACCAGCCGCTACCCGAACAGCCGCTACGCGCCGGACGCCAAGCAGCGCATGATCTACCTGCGCAACCTGCTGGCCGCCTACGAAATCCATGTGGCCGACTACTACCTGACCCGTCAGGCTTATGTCGCCGCTGCCAACCGTGGTCGTTATGTAGTGGAAAACTTCCAGGAAACCCCATCGGTCGGTGACGGCCTGGCGGTGATGACCGAAGCCTATCAGCGTCTGCATCTGGACGAACTGGCGGCCACCAGCCTGGAAACCCTGAAGCTCAACTACCCGAACCATCCGAGCCTGCAGGACGGCCAGTTCGTACCTCGCGTTGCCGAAGCAGACAACCGCTCGTTCCTGAGCAAGGCCACGCTGGGCCTGATCGAATCCCGTCCGCCGCTGCCGCCGGGAGAAACCCGCGCCAACCAGGACGTGCAGAAACAGTTCCAGGATGCGAAAGACGCGATCCCGAACGAGCTCAAGCCGAAAGACGAAAACGGCGACGTGATCGAAGAGCCGGAACCGGAGTCGAGCGACAGCGATCGTTCCATCTTCAGCTACCTGACCTTCGGTCTGTTCGACTGATCACGTCGGTGATGCCAAAAAGGGAGATCTTCGGATCTCCCTTTTTATTGCGGCGTGTGATTGGGCTGTGCGCTCGTCGGGTCCTTGGCTAAACTGCCGAATCATTAGCCGAAAAGCCGCCCATCATGCTTCGTTTACTGTTCTGGATTGCCTTGATCGCCGCCGCTGTCTGGTTGTGGCGCAAATTCAATTCCCCCGCCTCGTCCGCCCGATCACCTCGCGAACAGGATGCCGCGCCGATGGTGCGTTGCGCCCATTGCGGCGTGCACCTGCCCCGCGACCGCGCGCTGAATCTTCAACAACAGTGGTATTGCAGCCAGGCTCACCTTGAGCAAGGCCCAGGCTCCAGTGAGCGCTGAGGCCGACAACGCCGACAGCAAACAGGCCCAGCGACTGCTGCGCCTCTATCATCTGTACCGTTTGAGTGTCGGCATCACCCTGGTGTTGCTGATCTCCAGCAACATGGACAACCGCCTGCTGAACTCGACCAACGACGAGTGGCTGCGCAATGGCAGCTGGTTGTACCTGGTGCTGAACATCCTGCTGGTGGTGTTCCTCGAGAACATCCGCCGCCCCGCCCAGTTGTTCGGCCTGGCACTGGTCGACATCCTGCTGCTGTGTGGCGTGTTCTATGCGGCCGGCGGCGTGGCCAGCGCGATCGGCAACCTGCTGATCGTCTCGGTGGCCATCAGCAACACCTTGCTGCGACGACGTATCGGTTTGCTGATCGCCGCCATCGCCACCCTCGGCATCGTCGGGCTCAGCTTTCTGCTGAGTTTCAGCCATCCCCTGAGCGCCAACGATTATCTCCAGGCCGGCACACTCGGCGCCCTGTGCTTCGCAGCGTCATTGCTGGTGCAAGGATTGATGCGCCGTCTGGAGGTCAGCGAGAACCTGGCCGAGCAGCGCGCCAGCGAAGTCGTTGGGCTCGAAACCCTCAACGCGCTGATCCTGCAACGCATGCGCACCGGCATTCTGGTGCTCGACGAACAGCGCCGGGTGCAACTGGCCAACCACAGCGCCAAGACCCTGCTGGGCCAGACACACCTTGAAGGCGAGTTGATCGACGAGCACTCGAGCGCATTGGTCGAGCGCCTGCAACTGTGGCTGAACAACCCGACGCTGCGCCCGCAAAGCCTGAAGATCGGCGGCAACGGTGTGGAGCTGCAACCGAGCTTCATTGCCCTGGAACAGAGTCCGAACCGCCAGACCCTGGTATTTCTCGAAGACCTCGCACAGATCGCCCAGCAGGCCCAGCAATTGAAACTCGCCGCGCTGGGCCGGCTGACCGCCGGTATCGCCCATGAAATCCGCAATCCGCTGGGGGCCATCAGTCATGCCGCGCAGCTGTTGCGGGAGTCCGAGGAACTCGACGGCGCGGATCGGCGTCTGACGCAGATCATTCAAGACCACTCCCAACGCATGAACCGAGTCATCGAAAACGTCCTGCAACTGTCCCGCCGCCAGCAGAGCGCACCGCAACGGCTGGATCTCAAGCCGTGGCTGGAGCAGTTCGTCAACGAGAGCCGCGAACAGGCCGGCGAGCGCCAGCACATTCACCTGCACATCGGTCCGGGGGACTTTCGCACGCTGATGGATCCTGGCCAGCTCACACAGATTCTCGACAATCTGTTACGCAACGGCTGGCGCCATAGCGCCCTTTTGCACGATCCGGCCGAGGTCTGGCTGACGCTGCTGATCGACCCCGAAAGCACGCTGGCCGTGCTCGAGGTGCAGGACAATGGCCCTGGCGTGCCGCTGGATCAGCAGGCTCACCTGTTCGAACCGTTTTTTACCACCAGCAGCCAGGGCACCGGCCTTGGGCTTTATCTGTCCCGTGAGCTGTGCGAAAGCAATCAAGCGCGCCTAGACTTCAAATCACGCCAAGGCGGCGGCTGCTTTCGCATCACCTTTGCTCACGGACGGAAACAAAGTTGAACACGAGCCCACGGCAAAAAATCCTCATCGTCGACGACGAGCCGGATATCCGCGAACTCCTGGAAATCACCCTGGGACGGATGAAACTCGACACCTTCAGCGCACGCAATCTCGCAGAAGCTCAGGCGCTGCTGCATCGCGAAACCTTCGCTCTGTGCCTGACCGACATGCGCCTGCCCGACGGCACCGGCCTGGAGCTGGTGCAGCACATTCAGCAACGTTATCCACAACTGCCGGTCGCGATGATCACCGCCTACGGCAGCCTGGAAACGGCGATCAACGCTCTGAAGGCCGGGGCCTTCGACTTCCTGACCAAACCGGTGGACCTGACGCGCCTGCGCGAGCTGGTCGGCTCGGCGTTGCGCATGCCGGCGCCGGGCAATGTCTGCACTTCGATCGACCGGCGGTTGCTTGGCGACTCACCGCCGATGCGCAACTTGCGCAAACAGATCGACAAACTGGCCCGCAGCCAGGCACCGGTCTATATCAGCGGCGAGTCCGGCAGCGGCAAGGAGCTGGTGGCCCGTCTGATTCATGAACAGGGCCCGCGCGCCAGCCAGCCGTTTGTGCCGGTGAACTGTGGGGCGATTCCTTCAGAGTTGATGGAAAGCGAATTTTTCGGCCATCGCAAAGGCAGTTTCAGCGGCGCAGTGGAGGATAAACCGGGGCTGTTCCAGGCGGCCCATGGCGGCACGCTGTTTCTCGATGAAGTGGCGGATCTGCCGCTGCCGATGCAGGTCAAGCTGCTGCGGGCGATCCAGGAAAAAGCCGTGCGCAGCGTCGGCGGCCAGCAGGAAACCGTGGTCGATGTGCGCATCCTCTGTGCGACGCACAAGGACCTCGACGCGGAAGTGGCTGCCGAGCGTTTTCGTCAGGACCTGTATTACCGGCTGAACGTGATCGAGTTGCGTGTACCGTCTCTGCGCGAGCGTCGCGAGGACATCGAAGCGCTGGCCGGCCATATGCTCAAGCGCCTGGCCAGTGGCACCGGGCAACCGGCGGCACGGCTCCATCCTCATGCCCTTGAAGCGCTGAAAAACTACCGTTTCCCTGGCAACGTGAGGGAACTGGAGAACGTGCTTGAGCGGGCGCACACCCTGTGTGAAAACCGCATGATCGAGGCCGAAGATCTACGTCTGATCGAAGGCAACGGCACCGCCGAAGGCGGTATTGCCGATCTCACCCAGATCGACAACCTCGAAGACTATCTTGAGAGCGTAGAGCGCAAACTGATTTTGCAGGCGCTGGAGGAAACCCGCTGGAATCGCACGGCGGCGGCGCAGCGGTTGAGTCTGTCGTTTCGGTCGATGCGCTACAGGCTCAAGAAGCTGGGCCTGGACTGAAGCCCGCTCCCACAGGTGTGGGAGCGGGTTTGCCCGCGAAGGCGATTATCAGTCGCCGGAAGAAAAACCGACTAGATCCGTCCGGCCGGTGCATACGGCGCTGGATCAATGATCGGCGCACGGCCCAGCATTACGTCGGCAAACAACTGACAGGACGCCGGCGCCAGCACCAGCCCATTGCGGTAATGCCCGCAGTTCAGCCACAGACCGTCAAACCCCGGAACCCGGCCAATGTATGGAATCCCTTCGGGTGAACCCGGTCGCAGCCCGGCCCAATGCCCCACCACTTCAGCCTCCACCAGCGCCGGCAACAACTCGACTGCCGATACCTTTAGGCTTTCCAGCGCGTTGTCAGTCGGGGTCTTGTCGAAGCCTTCGTGCTCCAGCGTGCTGCCGATCAGAATGTGTCCGTCACGGCGCGGAATCGCGTAGCGCCCCTTGGCCAGCACCATGCTCGGCAGGAAATCCGCCGCACACTTGTAGAGAATCATCTGGCCCTTGACCGGCTCCACTGGCAGCGAAAGATTCAGAGTCTTGAGCAATTCGCCGCTCCACGCGCCCGCCGTCAACACGATCTGATCGCCAGCGATCACACCGGTGGAAGTCTGCACGCCCACCACCCGTTCGCCTTCACGGACAAACCCGCTGACTTCGCACTGCTCGTGAATCGTTACATTCGGCAGCGCCTGCAACGCCGCTTTCAAAGACTTCACCAGTCGTGGATTGCGCACGTTGGCCACATCGGCCATATAGATCGCCCGGGAAAAACCACCACCGAGCACCGGCACCGCATCATGCGCCGCCGAGATATCCACAGCCCGCAACGGGCGGTTTTCCCGCGCAGCCCACGCCAACGCTTCGGCTTCGTCATCCAGATCCAGCCAGTACAGGCCGGTGGTGTGCACTTCGGGATCGACCCCGGTATCGGCAAAAAGTCGCTCGCCCAGCTGTGGATAAAAATCCTGCGACCAGTGCGCCAGTGCGGTGACGGCCGGGCTGTAGCGCCACGGGTACAGCGGAGACACGATACCGCCGCCGGCCCAGGACGATTCCTGGCCGACGTTCGAACGATCCAGCAGCACCACGCTGCCGACCTCGGAGGCGAGGTTGTACGCAGTGAGCAGGCCAATCACCCCGCCACCGACAATCACCACTTGCTGTTGCCTGGTCATGTTTGATCCAACCGTAAAAAAGACAGTGGGCGCAAAAGGCGCCCGAAATAATGCGGCTCAGCGGCCCCAGCAATCCTTGGTGGTCAGCCCGGTGGTCGCGTTGTTCATGCTTCTGACGCCAGTGTTGGTGAGGGTGAAATCCCCGCACTTGTCAGTGGCCATCGCCGTGCCGGTCTTGCGGGTCGCCGTCAGCAGGAAGGTCTGATCGGTGATCGTCGGCGTGATGGTGTAGAAATCGTTGCCGGTGCTCAACCCGGTGACACCGGTGTAGACGTTGTTCTTCGAATAGAAGCGCTCGAGGATCTGTGCCTGTTCCGACAAGTTGCTGACCACGTCGGCGCGGCGGCCCTTCTTCACATATTCGGTGAGGCTCGGATAGCCGATGGTGATGACGATACCGATGATCGCAATCACGATCATGATTTCGATCAGGGTGAAACCTCGGTTGGATCTGCGCATGCCTCGAACTCTCACTTACTGTATTTGTCGCCACATTATGCGACGGCTGCCGCCGCCGCCCTTTTCCACCAGGGTGGTGATGCCGCCACTGGAGTCGGTCTCGATCTTGCGTGTTGCACCGTTGACGATGGCGTTCAGGGTCGGGATACCGCCGGTGAACACCACGCCACTGGAGATCGTGTCGTTGCTGTCGACCACGCCATCGGCGTTGGTGTCGAGCACGGCGTAGTTGAGCATCTTACCGCTGAACGCATCGAGTTCGATCAGTTTGCCGGTACCGAAACTGGAACACGGGTCAGTGGTATCGACACTGGCCGTGGTGAACACAATACGCCCAAGCACCAGACTGGCCTGATTGATCACCCGTTCGCCGGTCAATGCGTTGTTGTACACCAGTGGCAGGTACCAGCCCTTCTCCGCCGGATAAGTCGTGTCGTTCTGGCTGGTGGTGACAAACTGCCCGGAACTGCCGGAGAACACGCCGGTAATCGCCTGAGCCTGCAAACTGCTGACCGTGATCTGGCCCGATCCGCCATCGGCATCCCACACCGAATAGAACGCCTGCAAATCCTTGTTGGTCTTGTCGGCGGTTTCGTTGAATTTACCGGTGCCGACGAAAATCTGTTTGCCGCCCAGAGCGTTGTCCGCCAGCAACGGCTGCGCGGTGATCGGCTGAGTTGCCCCGCCGGCCGTGGTGAACAGCGGCTTGCCGGAAAACGCCACGCCCCAACTGTCGGAAGCAGTGGCGCTCAGGTCGAACTTCCACAACCGTCCCTTCAAGTCACCGCCATACGCGGCTTGCACCACGTTCTGCGAATTGACCCGCAGCTTCACCGAGGACAAGCCATTGTTGGTTTCCGTACTGTCGATGACGATTTTCCTGATCAGCGAACCATCGCGAACATCCAGCACATACAGCGCCGCCACCCCGGAGTTGCTGCCGTAACCGTTGGCAATGAACGCCGCCCAGCGACCATCGGCCAAGCGTGCCACTTCCGGACGGGCATAGGCGTAACCCAGATCATTGAAAGCGTTGGAAGTGCTGGCGGCTGCCGGCGCGCTGACCTCCCACAAGGCGCGGATCACGTTGCCCGCCGAGGCGTCGAACAGCTGAAGCCCGTAGAAAGTCTTGCCACCGGCACCCGTACCGCCTATGGCCAGGGTTTTCCAGACCGTGCCGAATTGGGCATCGAATACACCGAGCTGACCATCCACCAGAAACTTGTGGCTGACGCCGTTGACGTAGTTCGGATCGGCAATCAGACGCAACGAGGGCAATACGCTGGACGGCATGTAGGCATAGCGCCGGGTACCGTTGGCCGAGTTGATGACGCTGACAAAACCGTCGTTAGCGTTCACCACCAGGCTGGCGTTCATGTTCGCAGCCTTGGTGGTCAGATAGGTGCTGTAGGTGGTGTCGCCGGCCAGATCGGAAGCGGTTTTTTCCGTGGGCGAAGCCAGTACAAGTGGCGAGTTGATGATGTCCCCAAGCAACACACTGCGCACTTTGAGCCCGGTCTTGTTGGTGCCCTTGCTCCATTCGACCAGGTCGATACCGCTGATGCCGGTGGGCAAACCCTGACTGAGAACAGTCTGCTGGGCCGGGGAGAAGTTGCCATAGGCCAGCGTTATCGCCGTGTTGCTCAGGGAATTCCACGACTGGTAGGTCGGCGCGGTGGCGCCAGGCACGATGGCGGTATCGGTGGTCCACTGCACGGCCGAGGTATTGACCGCCCCGGCGGAGGTAAAGCCAAACGACTTGATCGTGCCGCGCCAATCCTTCGGGTCATAGGTGGTCTGGTAAAAACTGCTGCTACTGGTCAGCGTGGTGCCGCTGGTCACACCCGCACCGCCGGAACCCGCCTTGGAGGTGATATCACTCAACGCCGAAGACAATGCGGCATTCAAACCGGCGCTGTCGGTCGCCTGGTAGTAGCGGCCCTGTCCGTAATCGGCGGCGTCCGAGAGCATGTCGTTGGAAGCGGTAAAACCCACGGTGTAGGTATTCATGTACTGCCGGGGAAAATCCACCGCATTCCAGCTCTTGCCCGCCGCGTCGGTTCCGGAGAAACGCATATCGATGTCGAAGGCGAACTTGGCGATATCGTCCAGATACAGCGTATCGCCCTCCCCGTCCCCGTTCAGATTGTTCCCGTCATTGTTGATGCCGTCCCAGTTCGGCAGGCGACTGCCGCCGAGCGGGTCGTTGCTCGGAAAGGTGCGGTCGTAAGTCGGCAGGCCGTCGGTGATAACCACCCCGTAGTTTTTCTGGCAGCGGTACTGGATCGGGCTGGTGTAAGTGCTCGGCGTGCTGTTGTAGTACGGCGCCATCCCGCGCATGTAGCGGGTGATTTCGTAATAGGTCTCGGCCAGAGGCGTGTTGGCCACCGCGTTCAGGCCGTTGATCGAGGAAATCAGTGCGTTGTAGTTGGTGTCAGCCTGAGCCTGGGTCACGCTACCGCTGACCGGTGACAGGTCGCTGATGGAGCGCGCAATGAAACCTCCATTGCCGGGGTTGTTGCTGGTGGCCGGGTTGAAGGTCGCCAGCCCCATGCGCAGGTTGCGGTTGCTGGTGACCAGTGCAGTGGAAACATTGCGCGCCACGTTGATCCGGTAATCGTTGGGAATCGCCCCGGTGGTGAAGTCGCGCGTGCCGTTGCTGATCGCCAGCCCGACCACATAGGAAATGTAATCGGCCGAATAGCGGGTGTTGCCGCTGCCTACCGGATCCGGCAATTTCAGGCAGAGTGGCGTCAGGCTGTTGTTGTAGAAGGCATAGGCGCCGCCGGAGCAGCCGGAGGTCGGCAGGCTCGACAGGAAGATCGTATCGCCGGTGATGGCAGTTGAGCTCAGGCACAGGCCGATGACCGCGTTGCACTGCCGGGCTGCCGTGCGATCCACGGTCGGATCAAAACCCGTCGCATAGATGATGCTGTTCATGCTGCCCGAGTCGTCGATCATCAACATCACGTTCGGCGGCACAGCCGCCGCGCTCAACAGCGGCGAATCGGACGGTGTAAAGGCATACGCCGGTGCAGTCAGATAAAGCCCGGTCAGCATGCCGAGCAACAGCGACAGCCATTTGAAGCGTCGCTCAGTACTTCGCATAGACACTCTCCACCACACTGCGCGAAGTGCCGGCGATGCCGACGGCCGTGACCCGGTACAAGGTCGCCGAAGTGTTGCTCGGCACGTTTACCGCCGTCAGGGTCGTGCCGATGTTCTGTACTCCGTAAAACCCGCTGCCGGCGGCGATCCAGGTCACGCCCGACGTGGAGTTGAGCCCCGCCGCACTGACCACCGAGGATTCCGCCGGTGGCGCACATTGGGTGGTGCTGGCGCACACTGCCAGCGTGTAGCCGTCCAGTTGCACCGCACTTTCGCCGATGCGCAGCGCCGCCTCGGCAGTCTGGAACGATTGATTGCGCAGGCTTACGCTGCCGGCCATTTTTTCCTGCAGGTTGGCACTCTGCATCGATGACAGGCCGATCACCGTCAGGAGCAGCAGAAACACCAGGCTGACCAGCAACACCATGCCGTCCTGGGACCGTCGCCGATGGAGAGAAACGTTCATCGCTCGCCCCTCACTGCAAGCGGTTGCGCAAGGCGGCAACCACGTTGAAGGTTTGATTGCGGACCCGATTGTTCGGATCAGTGAGGGTCAGGCTCAGGCGCACGCTGCGGATCCGCGCCGGATCACCGGGGTTGGCACTGTAGGTGGATGCCGCGACATCGGTTGCGGAACTCGCCAGACCGAACATCACAGTGAACGCACCGACGTTATTCACCAGCACTTGCTGGGCCGGATTACCGCTGCCGGTGCCCATCAGAATCTGGTTGTTGCTGAAGCTGTAGATCAACCGACGGATCGGAAACGCGATCTGCCCCGTCGCCGCAGCCCGTGCGCCGGTATAAGCGGTGGCGCTGTTGCGGCAATCGGACACCACGGTCCAGGTCGGCGTCCCGCCTGCACTGCCGACATCAGCCGTGACCAGGGTCAGCTTGAGATTGGCGTTGTCCCAGCTGATCGGCGCGATCTGAGCCGCCGTGAAATCCCCCGCCGAGCTGGAATCGGTAATCGTGCCCAGGCAACCGAACATGCCCACCATGCGCAGTTCCTGAATCATCTTGCTCAGCACGAACCGCGCATCTTCCTGCATGGCGGCCGCGCTGTTCTGGCTGACGTAGGTGTTTTTCGCCGCCAGAAAGATCTGCACCACGCCGAGCACCACGATCAGCCCCAGCGCCAGGGCCACCAGCATTTCGATCAGACCGAAACCCAGATTATGACGTTTCATGGCGCGCCCACCGGATCTACCGCGGCGCGACTGGTCAGGACAAAGCTGCGGGGCGCACTGGACGTATTGGCGGCGCGCGCGTCATTCCAGGTGATGGTGATGGTGTACACACGTTGATTGAGGGTGATGCTGCCGGTGGCGGTCGGGCCGCCGAAATTGACGATGTTGGTGGTGAAGTCGTAGAGATCCTGATCCCGGGCGACACTCAGGTTGCCCGTGGTGGGGGGTGTGACGGTGTAGTCGGCGCCCGAGTTGGCGCGGATCCGGTCCATCATGTCGTAGGCGATGAAACTCGCCTGGCTGGTCATCCGCGAGCTGTCGGTGTACTTCAGCGCATTGAGCTGAACCGCTGCCGCGCCCAGCAAACCGACCGTCAGAATCAACAACGCGACCAGCACTTCGATCAGCGTCATGCCCTCCTGTGCGTGCTTGCTCCCTGCCCTCATCCGCAACTTCCACCCAATTGAATTCTTCCGTTCAGACACACGTTCAGCGTCCTGCTTTGCGTTCCCAGCACGTAACTGATGACGACTGCCGTGGACGGCGCCGCCAGCCCGCCCAGATTGTTGAAATCCAGCGCGGTCACTCCAGAGGGTAGCGTCAGAGTCGCGCCGCTGCTCATCGCTGGAACAACCCGCAATACATTGGCCGAAGTGCCAGTACTGTCGTAGACCGCCAGCTCGCCGGCCCAGACGTTGCCGCCGGCACTCGGTCGCAAGCGGGTGGTGGTACCCCGGTTGATCGCCTCGAGCCTCGCGTAATTGAGGGCCCGTTGCAGGTCGCCGACTTCGGTGTCGGCCTTGCTGCCCTGCACCGAACGGGTGAACGCCGGCACCGCCATCGTGATCAGGATTACAAACACCGCGAGCGCCACCAGCAGCTCGATCAGCGTGAAACCTTTTGTACGATGATCCATCGATGCCCTCCGTTGCCGTCGGCTATACCTGTACAAACCTAGAACATTCGACCGGCATGCGCCGGTTGATTTACTGCGAACGGCGCACGGACTGCGTCGCTGTGCACAATCCAGGGAGGACGCGCACATGCCGCAACAGGGTTTCAGTCTGGTCGAACTGCTTATGGGACTGGCGATCGGCGCAATTGTTCTGTCGCTGGTCGGTCCGGCGCTGGCGGACTTCACCGAGTCAAACCGGCGCCAGCAGGCCGCACAGTCTTTGCTCGACGGCATCCGTAATGCCCGGACAATGGCCATCACGCGCAATCAGAGTGTGGTGATTCACGGCATCAACGGTGATTGGGGCCAGGGCTGGCGGATCATTCTGGATATCAGCGGAAAAGGGGCCGAAGACGCCGATAATCCATTGCTGATAGAGCAGGCGAGTGATGGAAAGATACCGATTGTCGGCAACTGGCTGGTGAGCCGGTACATACGTTTCAGTAGCCTGGGCCAGCCACTGGTGCCGGACCGGAAGTTTCAGGCGGGGACATTGCACCTGTGCTCGGCTCGCGAGCCGGTCAGCCAGCTCCAGGTGGTGCTGGCGGCAACCGGTCGCGTTCGCCTGACCAGCCAAAAGGCCGAACAGGCGCTGTGCCGAAAGGATAAAGCGATCAGATCGAGCGAACGCGCAGCTCTTTAGGCATCGAGAACGTGATGTTCTCCTCACGCCCGGCCAGCTCGTCGGCACCGGTGGCGCCCCAGGCCTGCAACTGCTGGATCACGCCACGCACCAGGACTTCCGGGGCAGAGGCGCCGGCGGTGATGCCGATGCGCTCGACACCGTCGAACCAGCTCTTTTGCAGGTCTTCGGCGCCATCGATCAGATAGGCCGGAGTGGCCATGCGTTCGGCCAGCTCACGCAGGCGGTTGGAGTTGGAGCTGTTCGGGCTGCCCACGACCAACACCACGTCGCATTCGTCCGCCAGTTGCTTGACAGCATCCTGACGGTTTTGAGTGGCGTAGCAGATATCGTCCTTGCGCGGCCCGCCAATGGCAGGGAAACGCGTACGCAATGCGTCGATCACTCGGCTGGTGTCATCCATGGACAGCGTGGTCTGGGTGACAAAGGCGAGTTTTTCGGGATTGCGCACCTGCAATTCGGCGACATCCTTCTCGTCTTCAACGAGGTAGATCGCGCCGCCATTGCTGGCGTCGTACTGGCCCATGGTGCCTTCGACTTCCGGGTGACCGGCGTGGCCGATCAGGATGCATTCACGGCCGTCGCGGCTGTATTTCGCGACTTCGATGTGCACCTTGGTCACCAGCGGACAGGTGGCGTCGAACACTTTCAGGCCACGGCCGGCGGCTTCGCTACGCACGGCTTGCGAGACGCCGTGGGCACTGAAGATCACGATGACGTCGTCCGGTACCTGATCCAGCTCCTCGACGAAGATCGCGCCACGACTGCGCAGGTCCTCGACCACAAACTTGTTGTGCACCACTTCATGACGCACATAGATCGGCGGCCCGAAAACCTCAAGGGCGCGGTTGACGATTTCGATCGCCCGGTCCACGCCGGCGCAGAAGCCACGGGGGTTGGCGAGTTTGATTTGCATGCTGTGCCTCGTGTCTTGCGCGCAAGAAATAGCGAAAACGTTGAAAAGCTAATGGGGTAGCGACGATTCGATTTGCTCGCGAAAGCGGTGTTTCAGACAACGTTTATGTTGAATGTCAGTCAGCATTCGCGAGCAAGCCGGCTCCCACAGGGATTCTGCTGTGTGACTCAGAGCGCTTTGACGTTGATGATCTCGACTTCAAAGGTCAGCGTCTTGCCAGCCAGCGGATGATTGAAGTCAACGGTCACTTGCGCGTCGTCGAACTCTTTCACCACACCCGGCAGCTCAGTATTGGCCGCATCGTTGAAGATCACCAGCAGCCCCGGCGACAGCTCCATGTCCACGAACTGCGAACGCGGGATGATCTGTACGTTTTGCGGGTTCGGCTGGCCGAAGGCGTTTTCCGGCTCGACGGTCAGCGTACGCTTGTCGCCGGCCTTGAAACCGAACAGCGCCGCCTCGAAGCCCGGCAGCAGGTTGCCATCGCCGACCTTGAAGGTCGCCGGAGCCTTGTCGAAGGTGCTGTCGACCGTGTCGCCGTTCTCCAGGCGCAATGCAAAGTGCAAAGTGACTTCCGTGTTCTGGCCGATGCGTTGCTCAGCCAATACCTGTTCAGTCATGAACGGCTTCTCCGGTTTTTTTACTTTTGAACATGTCCAGTGCCAGCATCACCGCGCCAACGGTAATCGCGCTGTCGGCGAAGTTGAACGCCGGGAAGTACCAGCGGTTCTGCCAATGCACCAGAATGAAGTCGATCACATGGCCCAGGGCAATGCGGTCATACAGGTTGCCCAGTGCGCCGCCCAGCACCAGCGCCAGCGCAATGGCCAGCCAGGTTTCGTTGCGGCCCAGGCGCTTGAGCCAGACCACCAGCACCGCACTGACCACCACCGCGATCAGGGCAAACAACCAGCGCTGCCAGCCGGAGCTGTCAGCCAGAAAGCTGAACGCAGCGCCGGTGTTGTAGGCCAGTGTCCAGCTGAAGTAATCAGGGATGATCACGATCTGCTGGAACATCTCGAGCTTGCCTTCGAAGTAAAACTTGCTGGCCTGGTCGATGACCAGAACCAGCAAGCTCAACCAGAGCCAGCTCAGCCGTCCGAAACGGCCAACGGCATTAGGCATAGTGACGAACCTCGCCGGCGCCATCGATGTTGTCCACGCAACGGCCGCAGATTTCCGGATGCTCCGGGTTCACGCCGACATCTTCACGGCAGTGCCAGCATCGGGCGCATTTCGGGAAGGCGGATTTGACGATCTTCAGCTTCAGGCCGCTGACTTCGGTGGCCACAGCATCGGCCGGAGCCTGCACGAACGGCGCAACAGTGGCCGTCGAGGTGATCAGGACGAAGCGCAGCTCATTGCTCAGCTTGGCCAGGTCGGCGGTCAGCGCGTCTTCGGCGAACAGCGTCACTTCGGCTTGCAGGTTGCCACCGACGGCCTTGGCCGCGCGCTGGATTTCCATCTCTTTGTTGACCGCCACCTTCACTTCCATGATGCGATCCCAGTACTCGCGACCCAGCTCGAAGCCTTCCGGCAGCTCGGTCAGGCCTTCGTACCAGGTGTTGAGCATCACCGACTCGTTGCGCTCGCCCGGCAGGTATTGCCACAGCTCGTCGGCGGTGAACGCCAGGATCGGCGCGATCCAGCGCACCAGCGCTTCGGAGATGTGGAACAGCGCGGTCTGGCAAGAACGACGGGCCTTGCTGTCGGCGCCGGTGGTGTACTGGCGGTCCTTGATGATGTCCAGATAGAAACCACCCAGCTCCTGCACGCAGAAGTTGTGGATCTTCGAGTAGACGTTCCAGAAACGGTATTCGCCGTAGTGCTCTTGCAGCTCGCGCTGCAGCAGCAGGGTACGGTCCACCGCCCAGCGATCCAGCGCCAGCATGTCTTCGGCCGGCAGCAGGTCAGTGGCCGGGTTGAAACCGGTCAGGTTGGAAAGCAGGAAACGCGCGGTGTTACGAATACGACGATAGGCGTCCGCGCTGCGCTGCAGGATCTGCTCGGACACGGCCATTTCGCCCGAGTAATCGGTCGAAGCGACCCACAGACGCATGATGTCGGCGCCCAGGGTGTCGTTGACTTTCTGCGGCGCGATCACGTTGCCCAGGGACTTGGACATCTTGCGACCGGACTCGTCCACGGTGAAGCCGTGGGTCAGCAGCTCGCGATACGGCGCGTGGTTGTCGATGGCGCAACCGGTCAGCAGGGACGAGTGGAACCAGCCACGGTGCTGGTCCGAACCTTCCAGATACAGGTCGGCACGCGGGCCGGTCTCGTGGCCCATCGGGTGTGAACCGCGCAGGACGTGCCAGTGCGTGGTGCCCGAGTCGAACCAGACGTCGAGGGTGTCGCTGATCTTGTCGTACTGCGGCGCTTCATCGCCCAGCAGTTCGGCAGCGTCGAGTTTGAACCAGGCTTCGATGCCTTCGACTTCAACGCGCTTGGCGACCTCTTCCATCAGTTCGACGGTGCGTGGGTGCAGCTCGCCGCTTTCCTTGTTCAGGAAGAACGGGATCGGCACACCCCAGTTACGCTGACGGGAGATGCACCAGTCCGGACGGTTGGCGATCATCGAGTGCAGCCGCGCCTGGCCCCAGGCCGGTACGAACTTGGTGTCTTCGATGGCTTTGAGCGAGCGCTGGCGCAGGGTGTCGCCGGACACCGGCTCCTTGTCCATGCCGATGAACCACTGCGCGGTGGCGCGGTAGATCAGCGGGGTCTTGTGGCGCCAGCAGTGCATGTAGCTGTGTTCGATGACGGTGGTGTGCATCAGCGCACCGACTTCGGTCAGTTTGTCGATGATGGCCGGGTTGGCCTTCCAGATGAACTGACCGCCGAAGAACTCCAGCGACGGCACGTAAACGCCGTTGCTCTGTACCGGGTTGAGGATTTCGTCGTTGACCATGCCGTATTTCTTGCAAGTCACGAAGTCGTCCACACCGTAAGCCGGGGCGGAGTGAACCACGCCGGTGCCGGCGCCCAGTTCCACGTAGTCGGCCAGATACACTGGCGACAGACGGTCGTAGAACGGGTGACGGAAGTTGATCAGTTCCAGCGCCGAACCCGGCGCAGTGGCCAGAATGGTGCCTTCGACGCCGTAACGGGTCAGGCAGGACTCGACCAGCTCTTCAGCCAGCACCAGCAGCTTGTCGCCGATGTCGACCAGCGCGTAGGTGAATTCCGGGTGAACGTTGAGTGCCTGGTTGGCCGGGATGGTCCACGGGGTGGTGGTCCAGATCACGATCGAGGCAGGTTTGCTCAGCGATGGCAGACCGAACGCGGCGGCCAGTTTGGCTTCGTCAGCGATCGGGAACGCCACGTCGATGGTCGAGGATTTCTTGTTCTCGTACTCGACTTCCGCTTCGGCCAGGGCCGATCCGCAATCGAAGCACCAGTTCACCGGCTTCAGACCCTTGAACACGAAACCGCCCTTGACGATTTCGGCGAGGGCGCGGATTTCACCGGCCTCGTTCTTGAAGTCCATGGTCTTGTACGGGTTGGCGAAGTCGCCCAGCACGCCGAGACGGATGAATTCGGACTTTTGCCCTTCGATCTGCTCGGTGGCATAGGCACGGCACAGTTCGCGGGTCTTGTCCGCGCCCAGGTTCTTGCCGTGGGTCACTTCAACCTTGTGCTCGATCGGCAGGCCATGGCAGTCCCAGCCAGGGACATACGGCGCATCGAAGCCCGACAGGGTCTTCGAGCGGATGATCATGTCCTTGAGAATCTTGTTCAGTGCGTGACCGATATGGATCGTACCGTTGGCGTACGGAGGGCCGTCGTGCAGGACGAACTTCGGACGATCCTTGCCAATCTCGCGCAACTTTCCGTACAGGCCAATACTGTCCCAGCGCTGCAGGATCTGCGGTTCGCGCTGTGGCAGGCCGGCCTTCATTGGGAAGGCGGTGTCCGGAAGGTTTAACGTGGCTTTATAGTCGGTCATTTAAGGCTCTTCATTAGCGATGGGCGCTAGGTGCGGCTAGTGCACGGGCGGCGGCGACATCCGCGCTGATCGCCGTTTTCAATGCCTCCAGGGAGGCGAAACGCTGCTCTTCACGCAGCTTCTGGTGGAAAACCACCGTCAGACGCCGGTCATACAGATCGCCGGCAAAATCTAAAAGATGGACTTCAAGGTGGGCCTTGCCATCACCTTGCACCGTGGGCCGTACGCCGATATTGGCGACGCCGGGCCAGGTCTTGCCGTCGATATCCACATCGACCAGGTAAACCCCTGTGATCGGCACGCGACGGCGTTTCAGTTGAATGTTCGCCGTGGGCGTACCCAACTGGCGGGCCAGTTTCTGGCCATGCAGCACGCGACCGGCAATCCGGTACGGGCGGCCAAGCAAGCGTTCGGCCAGAGCAAAATCGGCGGCGGCCAACGCGTTGCGCACCTGGGTGCTGCTGACACGAATCCCGTCCAGCTCGACGGTTTGCGCGGCTTCCACGGTAAAACCGTGAACCTGCCCGGCCTGCAGCAGAAAATCGAAATCGCCGAGGCGGTCGCAACCGAAGCGGAAATCGTCGCCGACTTCCAGATGCTGCACGCCGAGACCATCAACGAGGATGGTGTCGACGAATTCACTGGCGCTGAGCTTGCTCAAGCGCTGGTTGAACGCCAGGCACAAGACCCGGTCGACACCCTCGGCGGCCAGCAATTGCAGCTTGTCGCGCAACCGGGCCAGACGCGCCGGCGCGGTCTCCGGAGCAAAGAATTCCCGTGGCTGTGGCTCGAAAATCACCACGCAGCTGGGCACGCCCAACTCAAGCGCACGCTCACGCAGTCGGGCCAGAATGGCCTGGTGACCACGGTGAACACCGTCAAAGTTGCCAATAGTGGCGACGCAGCCCCGATGCTGGGGGCGCAGATTGTGGAGGCCTCGAACCAGCTGCATAACGCGCTTCTTGCTCATAAAGTGGCCGATTATAACCACACCCGACGGCCGACGACAGGCAACACCGTAACCCAAAGTGATCGAGCCGACAAAACTGCCGGCTCACGCCCGTCTTTCAAGGGTGAAACCTCAGCTCAACGCCTTGCGATTGAAGTCGCGCAGGCGGAAACCGAGCAGCAGCAACATGCCGAAATAAGCCACCACACCGGCAACCACCAAGGCACCCAGGCGCAGAAAGCGCTCCAGCATGTGGCCCTGATCCCACGCGGGCATGAAATGCATGCCGATCAACAGCACCACCGACATCACTGCCACCGCGACCAACAGCTTGAAACCGAATTTCAGCCAGCCCGGTTGCGGTAGATACATCTGCTGCTTGCGCAGTTGATAGAACAGCAGCCCGGCGTTCAGGCAGGCACCGGCGCTGATCGCCAGTGCCAGACCGGCATGGGCCAGCGGACCGATCAGCACCAGGTTGAACAGTTGAGTAACGACCAGGGTGAAGATTGCGATTTTTACCGGGGTACGGATGTTCTGTTGCGCATAAAAGCCCGGTGCCAGAACTTTGATCACGATAATCCCCAACAGACCGACAGAATAGGCAATGAGCGCCCGCTGGGTCATCTCCGCGTCAAACCCGCTGAACTGGCCGTACTGGAACAGCGAAACGGTCAACGGCTCGGCCAGAATCCCCAGCGCCAGCGCGCAAGGCAGCACCAGCACGAAGCACAGGCGCAGGCCCCAGTCGAGAATCCGCGAATATTCGTGGCGATCCTTGCTGGCGTAGGTCTTGGCCAGTGTCGGCAGCAGGATCGTGCCCAGCGCCACACCGAGCACACCGGACGGCAATTCCATCAAACGGTCGGCGTAATACATCCACGATACCGAGCCGGCTACCAGGAACGAGGCGAAGATAGTGTTGATGATCAGTGAAATCTGGCTGACCGAGACGCCGATGATCGCCGGCAACATCTGCTTCATCACCCGCCAGACGCCGGTATCACGCAGGTTCAGGCGCGGCAGCACCAACATGCCGATCTTTTTCAGATGCGGCAGTTGATAGAGCAACTGCGCCAGACCACCGACCAACACCGCCCAGCCAAGGGCCATGACCGGTGGATCGAAATAAGGTGTCAGAAACAGCGAAAATACGATCATGCTGACGTTGAGCAGGGTCGGCACGAACGCCGGCACCGAGAAACGGTTCCAGGTATTGAGGATCGCCCCCGCCAGCGAAGACAGGGAGATCAGCAATATATAAGGGAAGGTCACTCGCAGCAGGTCGGAGGTCAGCTGGAATTTCTCCGGCGTATCGGTGAAACCCGGCGCCGTGGCCCAGATCACCCAGGGCGCGGCAATCATGCCCAGCGCGGTGACCAGCGCCAGTACGAGTGTCAGCAGGCCGGAAACGTAAGCAATAAAGGTGCGGGTCGCCTCTTCGCCCTTCTGGCTTTTGTATTCGGCCAGGATCGGCACAAAAGCCTGGGAAAACGCCCCCTCGGCGAAAATCCTGCGCAGCAGATTGGGCAGTTTGAAGGCGATGAAGAAGGCATCGGTCGCCATTCCGGCGCCGAAGGTGCGGGCGATGAGCGTGTCGCGAACAAACCCGAGAATCCGGGAAAGCATCGTGATAGAGCTGACGGCGGCCAACGATTTGAGCAGATTCATTGAAGGAATGTGTGCCTGTCGATAAACAGCAGGCGAATAACGCGCCCACTTGTGCGATACTCCGCGCCGCAACAGCACAGAGCCAAAGCTCGCGAGTTTACAGGTCACACGCCGGAAAGAAATATCCCGTCGCACCACGCCTACCACTTAGCGGAACGTTTCAAGCGCCCTTGACAAGACTTCAACTCATCGGCATGATTCGCGGCCTATTTTGTTTGCTATTTCCTAAAAAGTCTTTCGAGGAGCTCGACGGTGGCCAACTCACCTTCCGCCAAAAAACGTGCAAAACAGGCTGAGAAGCGTCGCAGCCACAACGCCAGCCTGCGTTCCATGGTTCGTACCTACATCAAGAATGTAGTTAAAGCCATCGACGCAAAAGACGCTGAAAAAGCTCAAGCTGCATACGTTCTGGCTGTGCCAGTTATCGACCGCATGGCCGATAAAGGCATCATCCACAAGAACAAGGCTGCTCGTCATAAGAGCCGTCTGAATGGCCACGTCAAGGCACTGAAAGAAGCTGCCTAAGCGACGTAGTCATTAAAAAACCGACCTCAGGGTCGGTTTTTTATTGCCTGCGATTTGCCCCCACTCCAGCAAAACACAGGCAAAAAAAGAGGAGCCAGCCGGCTCCTCTTTGTTTACGCGCGATTAATGAGCCGCCGCCCACGGCAGAATCGGGATCGCCGTCACCGCATTCTGCGGACTGCCTTCGATCAGACGATCGCTGTAGACCAGATACACCAGCGTGTTGCGCTTCTTGTCGAGGAAACGCACCACCTGCATGGTCTTGAACACCAGCGAAGTGCGCTCCTTGAACACCTCTTCACCATCCTTCAACTCACCCTTGAAGTTGATCGGACCGACCTGACGGCAGGCAATGGACGCCTCGGCACGATCCTCGGCCAGACCCAACCCACCCTTCACGCCACCTGTCTTGGCGCGCGACAGGTAGCAGGTCACACCCTCAACCTTCGGATCATCGAATGCCTCGACCACGATCCGGTCGTTCGGGCCGACAAATTTGAACACCGTCGACACCTGACCGATTTCCTCGGCCGAGGCCAGCAATGGCAGCGCCATCAACAAGCCCAACAATCCTTTTGCCATGCGCATCGCGTTTTCCTTACACCAGAATCAGATTGTCACGGTGAACCAGTTCCGGCTCAGCCATGTAACCCAGCAAACCGACAATCGCATCCGACGACTGACCGATGATTTTTTGTGCTTCCAGCGCGCTGTAGTTGGCCAGGCCACGGGCAATCTCACGCCCGTCCGGCGCCACGCAAACCACCATTTCGCCACGACGGAAGCTGCCCTGAACCAGCTTGACACCGACCGGCAGCAAACTTTTATTGCCTTGGGACAAAGCGGAAACCGCGCCATCATCCAGCACCAGCGTGCCGCGGGTTTGCAGATGACCGGCCAGCCACTGCTTGCGCGCCGCGAGCATGCCGCGCTCGGGCGACAGCAACGTACCAATCCGCTCACCCGCCTTCAGACGGTCAAGCACACGCTCCAGACGCCCGCCAACAATGATGGTGTGCGCCCCGGAACGCGCCGCCAGCCGCGCCGCACGCAGCTTGGTCTGCATGCCGCCACGACCCAGCGCACCGCCAGTGCCGCCCGCCACTGCATCCAGCGTCGGATCATCGGCGCGCGCTTCGTAGATCAGCTGGGCGTCCGGATTATTGCGCGGATCGGCGTCAAACATGCCGTCGCGATCCGTCAGGATCACCAGCAGATCAGCCTCGACCAGGTTTGCCACCAGCGCTGCGAGCGTGTCGTTATCACCGAAGCGAATTTCATCGGTAACCACGGTGTCGTTCTCGTTGATCACCGGAATGACTTTCAGCTCGACCAGCGCACGCAAGGTGCTGCGGGCGTTCAGGTAGCGCTTGCGATCGGACAGGTCGTCGTGAGTCAGGAGAATCTGCGCAGTGTGCCGACCATGCTCGGCAAAGCTCGACTCCCAGGCTTGCACCAGACCCATCTGACCGATGGCTGCAGCAGCCTGGAGCTCGTGCATCGCACTGGGTCGAGCGGTCCAGCCGAGGCGACTCATGCCCGCCGCTACTGCCCCGGAGGACACCAGCACCAGTTCGACGCCAGCCTCATGCAGAGCCACCATCTGCTCGACCCAGACACCCATTGCTGCGCGATCCAGCCCCTTGCCATCCGCCGTCAGCAAAGCGCTGCCGATCTTCACGACCCAACGCTGCGCACCTGTCACCTTGCTCCGCATCATCTTCAACCTTAGCTTGAGGGCAGCGCGACCTGACACTGCCCGTAACGTTATTCGTGGTTCTTCGTGACCAACAATCGATTTCCGGATACTAAAACGCCGCTCGATTGAGCGGCGCTTAAGTTTACTGCAACGAATCAGTCACGCACGTAAATGATTTCCGGACCGTCTTCGTCATCCACATCTTCTTCGTCCCAATCATCCTCGCCGATGTCATGGACCGACTTCACGCCGCTGCGACGCAGGGCACGCTTGTCATCCAGCGCCTGCAACTGGGCACGGGCTTCGTCTTCGATGCGCTGATCGAGATCAGCCAGTTCTTCCTTGTAGGCCGGGTCATTGGCCAGACGATCGGCACGATCTTCCAGGTAACGCATGATGTCGCGCGTCAGGCGCTCGGTGCCTTCTTTGGCGATGGCCGAAATCACGTAGACCGGACCCTCCCATTGCAGGCGCTCAACGATTTCCTTGACGCGCTCTTCGTGCTCCTCCTCGAGGATCTGGTCGCACTTGTTCAGCACCAGCCAGCGATCACGCTCCGCCAGGGACGGGCTGAACTTGATCAGCTCGTTGACGATCACTTCAGCAGCGTCCGGCGCACTGCTTTCATCCAGCGGCGCCATGTCCACGAGATGCAGCAACAGACGGGTACGCGCCAGGTGCTTGAGGAAACGGATCCCCAGGCCGGCACCATCGGAAGCGCCTTCGATCAGACCCGGGATATCGGCGATGACGAAGCTTTTCCAGCGATCGACACTGACCACACCCAGGTTTGGCACCAGCGTAGTGAACGGGTAATCGGCAACTTTCGGCTTGGCAGCCGAAACCGAACGGATAAAGGTACTTTTACCGGCATTCGGCAGACCCAGCAGGCCGACGTCAGCCAGAACTTTCATTTCCAGTTTCAGGTCGCGCTGCTCGCCCGGCTTGCCCGGGGTCGTCTGACGCGGCGCACGGTTGGTACTGGATTTGAAACGGGTATTGCCCAGACCGTGCCAGCCACCCTGAACCACCATCAGCTTCTGACCGGATTTGGTCAGGTCGCCGATGACTTCCTGGGTAGCCGAGTCGATGATCGTGGTGCCAACCGGCACGCGCAGGATCAGGTCTTCGCCCTTCTTGCCGGTGCAGTCGGTGCTGCCACCGTTGGAACCGCGCTCAGCCTCGAAGTGACGGGTGTAACGGTAATCCACCAAGGTGTTGAGGTTTTCGTCGGCCATCATGAAGATGGAACCGCCGTCGCCACCGTCACCACCGTTCGGGCCACCATTTTCAATGAATTTTTCCCGACGGAAACTCATGCAACCATTGCCGCCGTCGCCAGCTTTTACGCGGATCGATACTTCATCAACAAACTTCATAACCAACGCCTCTCGCCGTACGGACGAGCCGAAAAACAATCAAGACATAAGACTCTTGCAAAAATGAGCGCAGCGACCCCAAACCACGACCTGCATCGCACGCCGGCAGCCCATACAAACAGCTTTGCAAGAGACTCACCCCACAAACGAAAAAGCCCCGTCGCAAGACAGGGCTTCTCCAGCACTCTCGCAGTTAGGCTGCGACAACGCTCACGTAACGACGACCGAAGGCGCCTTTTACTTCAAACTTGATCACGCCTTCGATTTTCGCGAAGAGGGTGTGATCTTTACCCATGCCAACGCCGTAGCCAGCGTGGAATTGGGTGCCGCGCTGACGAACGATGATGTTGCCGGCCTTGATGACCTGGCCGCCATACATCTTCACGCCAAGGCGTTTGGCTTCTGAGTCGCGACCGTTACGGGTACTACCACCAGCTTTTTTGTGTGCCATGAGTTCAATTCTCCTAGTGAGGAATTAGGCTGTATTAAGCCTGAATACCGGTGATTTTGATCTCGGTGAACCACTGGCGGTGGCCCATACGCTTCATGTGGTGCTTACGGCGACGGAACTTGATGATGCGGACTTTATCGTGACGACCTTGGGAGATCACTTCAGCCTTGACGGTTGCGCCAGCAACAACAGGTGCGCCGATGTTCACGTCGTCGCCATTGGCGACCAACAGAACGCGGTCAAAAGTCACGGATTCGCCAGTAGCGACTTCCAGTTTTTCGATCTTCAGGTATTCACCTTCAGCGACCTTGTATTGCTTACCGCCGGTAACGATTACTGCGTACATGGTATTTCTCCGATAATCCTGCTCACCCAGCTCTTTATAAGAAGAGGTATTGGCTGGCATGGCTGCATGGGGCTGGAACGGCCCAAGTGCAATTGCGTAAGGCAGGTGCTGCCCAGGAAGTTCAGGGTGCGCGATTGTACGCAAGCCTTCGAAGTCATGCAAGGGGCCGTCCATCGCGCCTTGACAGGCCCGGACGTGGGTCCTAGCATGCCGCGCAACCCTTCTGGAGCACCTGTCGCTGATGCAACCCCAAGCTTTCTACCGCGCGGTGGCGGACGATTTTAGCGCCGTCGACGGCATCATCAAGAAGCAGCTGACTTCCCGAGTGCCGCTGGTATCGAAAATCGGCGATTACATCACGTCGGCCGGCGGCAAACGCCTGCGTCCTTTATTGGTGCTGCTGTGTGGCAAGGCCCTGGGTCGCGAAGGCGACGACATGCGCCTGCTGGCTGCCACCATTGAATTCCTGCACACCGCCACCCTGCTGCATGACGACGTGGTCGACATGTCCGGCATGCGCCGTGGCCGCTCCACCGCCAACGCCATGTGGGGCAACGCCCCGAGCGTACTGGTCGGCGACTTCCTGTACTCGCGCTCGTTCGAAATGATGGTCGAACTGGGTTCGATGCCGGTGATGAAGATCCTGTCCCAGGCCACGCGCATCATCGCCGAAGGCGAAGTGCTGCAGCTGTCCAAGGTTCGCGATGCCAGCACCACCGAAGAAACCTACATGGAAGTCATCCGCGGCAAGACCGCGATGCTCTTCGAAGCCTCGACCCACAGCGCCGCGGCGCTGGCAGGTGCCACCGCCGAGCAGAGCGAAGCCCTGCGCACCTTCGGCGATCACCTGGGCGTGGCGTTCCAGCTGGTAGATGACCTGCTCGACTACAAGGGCGACGCCGAAACCCTGGGCAAGAACGTCGGTGACGATCTGGCGGAAGGCAAGCCGACCCTGCCGCTGATCTACACCATGCGCGAAGGCACGCCAGAGCAAGCCGCACTGGTACGCCAGGCGATCCAGAAAGGTGGGATCGAAGACCTGGAAAGCATCCGCATCGCCGTGGAAGCGTCCGGTTCGCTGGAATACACCGCGCAACTGGCCCGCGATTACGTGGCCCGTGCGATCAAGTGCCTCGACGCGCTGCCGGCCAGCGAATACCGCGATGCACTGGTTGAACTGAGCGAGTTCGCGGTCGCCCGCACGCACTGATCAGCATCGCGTCATCAAAAAACCGCAGCCTCCGATGGAGCCTGCGGTTTTTTGTTGCCTGCCATCGGCGGCTAAAACCCTATACAATGTGCGACTTTTAGCGATCCCCTCTCCAAGGAGCCTTAGTGAGCACGTTGCCACCCTGCCCGAAATGCAATTCCGAATACACCTACGAAGACGGCACCCAGCTGGTGTGCCCGGAGTGCGCCCACGAGTGGTCTGCCGGCGGTGAAGCCGAAGTGGCGTCCGATGATGCCGTGAAGAAAGATTCGGTCGGTAACGTCCTGCAGGACGGCGACACCATCACCGTGATCAAGGACCTGAAGGTCAAGGGCACCTCCCTGGTGGTCAAGGTCGGCACCAAGGTCAAGAACATCCGCCTGTGCGATGGCGATCACGACATCGACTGCAAGATCGACGGCATCGGCCCGATGAAACTCAAATCCGAGTTTGTCAGAAAAGTCTGAGTTTGCTGTCTTCCATCCCGCGCCCGCCGTGGGATGGAGCTTCACCCTCCCCCACGATCCCCAACAAATCCTCGCAATAGCCAAACGCCAGCCGTTTTGACCTTACGCAATCTTTACCCGCAAAAAATCACAAACCGCCAATAGGCACTTGCTATTTGACGAATAAGAATTATTCTCATTGAAACCTTTCAATGGAGATGAGACCCATGACTTATTTGATCGACGCCTGGCTGGATCGCCCGCACCCGTACCTCAGGATCCTGCATAGGGAAACCGGTGAGGTCTGCGCCGTACTGGAAGAAGAAGCCCTGCACGAATTGCAGGATCAAGGGGATCTGGACGTCAACGGCCTGAGTTCCAGCGAGCCATTGGTGCTCAAGGAGCTGGTGCGCAATCTGTTCCTGTTCTGCTATGCCCGGGCCTTGCGCCCGACCAGTGAACTGCACAACAAGATCGAAGTATGAGAACGGCGAAGAAACCCTGCACAAGCCACGCTTGTGCAGGGTAACGGGGGTTACAGAACGTCGAGCAGCTCGACGTCGAACACCAGAACGCTGTGCGGCGGGATGCTGCCAACGCCTTGAGCGCCGTAAGCCAGTTCGCTCGGCACGTACAGACGCCATTTGCTGCCGGCATTCATCAGTTGCAGGGCTTCGGTCCAGCCAGCGATAACGCCACCCACCGGGAATTCAGCCGGCTGGCCACGCTCGTAGGAGCTGTCGAATACAGTGCCGTCGATCAGCGTGCCGTGGTAGTGAGTACGCACGGTGTCTTCACGGGATGGCTTGGCGCCTTCACCCTGAGTCAGCACTTCGAATTGCAGACCGGAAGCCAGCGTGGTGATGCCGTCTTTCTTGGCGTTTTCAGCCAGGAACGCACGGCCTTCACCAGCGGCGGCTTCAGCCTTGGCAGCGGCTTCGGCTTGCATGATCTCGCGGATCACTTTGAAGCTGGCGGACAGCTCTTCCTGACCCACGCGGCTTGGCTTGCCGGCGAAGGCGTCAGTCAGACCGGCCAGGATGGCGTCCAGGCTGACACCCGGTGGCGGGTTGTCGCGCAGCTGGTCACCCAGTTGACGGCCGATGCCGTAGCTGACGCGGGTTTCGTCGGTGGACAGATTTACTTCGGACATGACACTGCTCCGCTGTGCGGACGGCCTCAGGACATGCCGTGCGTACACAGCGCGTCCCGGCGCGCCCGGAACCAAAAGGGCGAGCAGACTAGCACAGATGTTCCGGCATTGATCAGGCCCCAGGGCCTACAGCGCGGATCGCCAGGCCAGCGGCACCTTCAGGCTTTCTTCGGCACTGGCGCCAAGACCGCACATTTCATCGTGCACCGAGGTGTGCACCAGGTTGAACGGCAGCACCGGCAAGTCATGCAGCACATCCCGGGCATGCTCGACCGAACGCAGCGTCAGCATTTTCCCCTGTGCATCGCTCAGCGGGTACGCCGCGCCATGCATCCGGGCTTCGAGCAGATAGATTCCGCCTTCCATGGAGATCAGATTCAGTTCGTCGACCTTTCTGGCGACGGCAAACGCATTCAACTCTTGCAGGTTCATGAACGCACCTCATGCGGTGGCGAGCCTTGAGACCTACAGGGATATGCCTCGGCGCCACAAAGCACAAGCCACAAACGACACCGCCCGTCTGTTTCGCAACAAACGGGCGGTTTTGTTACAGCAATCGTCAGCTCATCAGTGCTTGGTGAGCTTGTCCAGGTAACCCATGGCAAACGCCGAGACCACGAAGGTCATGTGGATGATCACGTACCACATCAGGTGCTCGGGATCGACGTTCTTGGCGTCCATGAAGATCCGCAGCAGGTGGATCGAGGAGATTGCCACGATCGACGCCGCCACTTTCATCTTCAGCGACGAGGAGTCCATGGTGCCCAGCCAGCTGAGCTTCTCTTTGCCTTCATCGATGTTCAGTTCGGACACGAAGTTCTCGTAGCCGGAAATCATCACCATCACCAGCAAGCCGCCGACCAGCGCCATGTCGATCAACGACAGCAGCACCAGAATCAGCTCGGACTCGGCCATGGAGAAAACGTTGGGAATGACATGAAACACTTCCTGGAAGAATTTCAATGCCAGCGCCAGCAGCCCGAGGGACAGCCCGATGTAGATCGGCGCCAGCAGCCAGCGCGTGGCGTACATTGCATTTTCGATAAAGCGTTCCATTGACTCTCACACAAGAAGGGTTGAAATCGGCGGCGAGTATACCAGCCGCCCATGACAGCCAGAAACCGCCCGGAAATCCGCCACCTGCGTGTGTGTGTCAAAGTTTTTCTGCTAGTGTCCAAACCATTGACAGCCCAGCGACAGTGGACAGGACGACTGGAAAATGGATGTGCGATTGCCGATAACGACTGCCGGAATTTGCTTCGCCCTGTGGCTTGGCGGATGTTCGCCCGGCGATGAAAAGCATGCCGTCAGCCTTGAAGAAAAGACCGCCCAGTTCGAGCAATCGCTGGACGCCATCACCGATCCGAAACTCAAGGACGCCGTGACCGAACTCGGCGGTTCGCTGTTGCTGCTCGAACGCGCACAACAGAAGCTCGACAACAAACCGCCCCGGACCGAATACGGCGAAGACGCCCTCGGCGTACTCCGGCACTACCCGACACCCCAGGCACTGGTCGACACGTTCATCAATGGCCTGTTTGTGTTGCACAAGGATTCCAGCTCCGATTACCTCACCGATCTGCAACCGGTGTTCCCTTTCGTGCTCAACATCCCCGGCGGCTTTCTGTTCCCCCATGGCGTGGAATGGCAATCGGTAACCCTGAGCAACAAACGGGTCATTGCCTATCAGCCTGAATGGTCGGAAACCGATCCTGGCATTCAGCTGAGCCCGTCCAGCTCCAACGTCACCAATCCCGATGACCTGACCGTTACCTACCCGTTTATCGAAGGGTTGAATGTCGACAAGAAGAATCTGCCGCGCCCGGTCAGCCTGCAAGGCCAGGTAGAAGTCATCGCCCCGAAACGCCTGCACAGTTTCAATCTGGATAAAAAGGACGTCGGCCAGACCCGCTCCGACGGCAACCTCAGCGTGACCTTGCTGAAACTGGACACGCACTACGCCGAACTGGAGTTCAGCAACCAGTTGCCGCTCGCCCCGGAAGTCGCCAACACCCGGCTCAATCCGTTGATCGTCCAGGCCCGCGACTCGACGGGCCAGTATCTGGTGCGTGCCGGCGCCATCAACGAAAACCCCGAACAGGTGGCGTTCTACCAAAAGCAGCTGGCTTATCTGCAACAGCAGAAAGCCTGGAGCGAGGCGCTGGAAAAAAAACTGGACGATGAACAACGGGCCTTTGAGCAACAGCACCCGCGCCACTACAACAAGGTGTACTTCAACGGCCCGATCGACACCCTTGAAGTCAGCCTGCTGGATTTTTCCGAAGCGACCGTCACCCGCAAGGCGCTGGATCTGCCCGTGCGCGAGTTCGATCCGCACACCACGGAAAAAACCGTGCAGCCGCTCGACCTGCCGATCACCGTCTACGACGACCAGGCGCCCGACTGGCTCAAGGGTGCATCCCTGACAGAAGAACAGCTGAAAAGCGGCGTTCATATCCGCCAATCGGTCGAAGAACCAAGCGCCGCGCGCATCGAGTTCGACCACCGCAAAACCTTCAATGATGAAATGCTCGGCGACGACTTCAGCCCCGGCGAAAGCCCGGTGACGTTTTTCACTGAAAAACACAACGGCAAACTCGACGAGCCCATCGAACTGCCGCCCGAGGCATACCAGGTCGATCCGCTACAGGCGACCATCACCTACGACCTGAATCTGTTCCCGGAAACCCCGGCGATTGCCGTCGGCTCGATGCCGTTGTTCCTGGCCACAGTGGACAAAAAGGCTTATGAAGCCAAGGCCCTGCCCAAAGGTCTGGAAATCAGGAACAACGCCTTGGTGGTGGATTTGAAGCGATTCCCCGCCAACGAATGGCGATTCTTCGTCAAGGACGACAGCGGTCATTACCTGAAGCAGATTCTGTCGGTCAGTCACGACGCGAGCGCGGAAGGGCCGGCGTTATTCGGCGTGCATTATTTCTACGGCCATCCGACGCACGTGGAAACCTACCAGCGAACCGACCTCACCACCGTGCAATACGGCTTCGAGGTCAAACTCGACAAAGCGCAGACCCAGGGCGCAGCGCCCTGATCGGCACCGTTGATCGACGCTAATGGTCGAAAGTGCCGATGCTGCGTCCGCGTCCACCATTGATCTGTCGCAACTGCGCCTGCAGATGCAACGACCAGATCTGTGGATCATTGGCCAGTTCATAGCCGTGCATCGTCAGGCTTTCAACGATGGTGTCGAGAATCGACTCGGCGGCGATCGGCCCGTGAAACGGGCCCTGAGCCTTGATGGCGGAAGGTTGTTCACCGGCCATGCCGGCGGCGAAGAGCAGCGTCCACATGCCGTTATCGCCGGCCAACGGCTTGATGGCGCATTCGATACGGGTCACAAGACCCAGGCATTGACGGGTGAGGCAGAGGTTGCGCGACATGGCGGCGACCCTCGGTAAAGCCGGTGTTCAGCCCTTGCTGAAGAGCTGTTTCGATCCAGTGATACTGTCGATGTCCTTGAGCAGAGAATAGAAGAAAAGTCCGGCGCGCAAGCCGCACAGAACCAGAAGGCGCCGAATGGTCATTGTGTGAATATTGACGCCAGAGTGATGGCACTTTTGCTCGAAACTCATCCAAAACAAATGTGGGAGCGAGCTTGCTCGCGAAAGCGTTTTATCAGGCAACGTATTCGTAGACTGGCAGGACGCCTTCGCGAGCAAGCTCGCTCCCGCAGGGAACAACAGTAACGAGATCAGGCCGGTTTTGCCTCCGCCAGCGCCTCCTGCGCCAGTTCCTTCTCGGCCTCTTTCAGATCGTCTTCGCTGATCATCTCGGCAATCACTCGCAGGCGCTCCACCACCCGCGCATTGACGCTGCCTTCGGGGAATTCGCCTTCCTCGTTCGGCTCACCGGCCGGCTCGCCCACCAGCAGGCTCAACGCTTCATCGGCCTGACGCACCGCGTAAACGTGGAACTGCCCGGCACGCACCGCCGCCAACACCTTCTCGTCGAGCATCAGCGTGGCGACGTTGGCCTGCGGAATGATCGCACCCTGCTCGCCCGTCAAACCGCGCGCTTCGCAGAGACGGAAGAAGCCTTCGATCTTCTCGTTGACCCCGCCCACCGCCTGCACCTCACCGAACTGGTTGATCGACCCGGTGATCGCGAAGCACTGCTTGAGCGGGGTTTTCGACAACGCCGAAATCAGCGTGCACGCCTCGCCCAGCGACGCACTGTCGCCATCGACGTAGCCGTAGGATTGCTCCAGCGCGATGCTCGCGGAAATCGCCAGCGGGAATTCCTGTGCATAACGGCTGCCCAGATACCCGGTGAGAATCATCACGCCCTTGGAGTGGATCGGCTGACCGAGGTTGACCTCGCGCTCGATGTCGACGATGCCGCTGCCGCCCGGGTACACCGTGGCGGAAATCCGCGCCGGCACACCGAACGCCGAGTCGCCGACTTCAAGCACGGTCAAACCGTTGCATTTGCCGACCGCCGCGCCGTCGGTGTCGATCAGAATGATCCCCGCCAGCATGTCGTCGAGAATCCGCGCCGAGACACGACCGGTGCGGGTGGCCTTGGCCTTGAGCGCACGCTCGATGTGGCCGGCGTCGGTCATTTCATCGTTGGCCAGATGCCGGATGAAATCCGCCTCGCTGACCAGCTGGAACAGATCGCCGATCCGCGCCGACAAACGCCCCTGATGCTCGGCCAGGCGCGCACTGTAGGTCGCCAGACGCGCCACCGCGTCGGCGGTCAGCGGCGCCATGCCTTCTTCCGAAGTACGGGTTTTCAGCAACTGGGCGAACTGCTCCAGGCTTTCGTCGACCATCGGGATGTCTTCGTCGAAGTCCACCAGAACGCGGAACATCTCCTGGAAATCCGGATCGAGGTCTTGCAGCGTGTAATACAGCTGGCGCGCACCGATGATGATCACTTTGACCTGCAACGGAATGTGCTGCGGGTTGAGCGTCATGGTGGCGAAACGGCCCATTTCGCCCAGCGGCGACTCCATCTTCAGCTTGCGCGATTGCAGGGCGCGCTTGAGCGCATCCCATACGAACGGCTCGCCGAGCATTTTTTCTGCTTCAAGGATCAGGAAACCGCCATTGGCGCGGTGCAACGCACCCGGACGCAACTGGCGATAGGTGGTGTAGAGCGCGCCCTGATCGGTGGTGTATTCGATGCGACCGAACAGGTTTTCGTAGGTCGGATGCGGTTCGAACACCACCGGCGCACCGCCGCTGGCCGGATGACCGACCACCAGACTCGGCGCGTATTGCTCTTCCAGCAGCTTGCGCGCGACCGCGTCGGTCTTGCTGTCATCGACCAGTTGCTCGACCACGGTTTTCAGCAGATACACCTGCATCGCTTGCAGGTAACCACAGACGGCAGCGTTTTCCGCGTACTTTTCCGACAGCGGTGCGAGCAAGGGCTGCAAGGCCAGGGTGATGGTTTCTTCGTTGAGCTGACGCAGCTGGTTGTTCGACTCGCGCTTCCATTGCGGCAGGCTGGCGAGTTCTTCGTTCAGACGCTCTTCAAGGCTGGAAATATCGTCGTGAAAGCGTTCGCGCTCGGCTTCCGGCAACTGGGCGAATTCAGCTTCATCCAGCGCCTTGCCTTCGAGCATCGGGGTGAAAGCGATGTTGCTGCTGTCGCGATACAGGGCGACGTCTTTTTCCAGGGCCAGGCGCTCGATGACGTCCAGTGCCTTGTCGTAGCGCTGGTTGAAGGCGCGATCGATGGCGCTCTTCTTCTGCTGGTAGGACGGGTGCTCGAAAACCGCAGGAAAGGTCGCCAGCAGGTTGTCGATCAGGCCGTTGATATCGCCGATGAACGCAGCGGCGCTGCCGGACGGCAACTCCAGGGCGCGAGGTTCGCGCGGCTCATCGAAATTGTTGACGTAGACCCAGTCCGCCGGGGTCTGCAGGCGTTTGCCTTCGGCTTTCAGGTAGCGTTTGACGAACGAGAAACGGCCGGTGCCGGGCTCGCCCATGACGAATACGTTGTAACCGGGGCGTGGCATGGCCACACCGAACTGCAAGGCTTCGACCGCACGTTCCTGGCCAAGCACACCGCGAAAGGGCTCCAGATCATTGGTGGTAGTGAAGCTGAACTGTTCAGCGGAAAACGGACGGGTCAGCGCTTCGGGCGCTAGACGCAAGCTGGCAGCAACAGGATCAGGCATCGGGCTTCCTTAACAATCAGGCGGGGCAGATAGCGGCATTCTGGCGCTGCCCGTGCCCCACTGGCAAGGCGCGCCACACCACAAAGCATAGACAACCGGCCTGCCTGCACTCGGGCCCCGCCAAACCGGGGTTTATTCCAAATATTGTGCAAAAACTCACGGAACCCTCGGAACGTGCCTAAACTCCAAACTGCGCGGCTGGAACTAATACCGGCCCACTGGCTTCGTCTGGATCTGTTTCGTACAGAGCTTGGGGGCCAGAACCCTGTCCATTGGTATGCACATAAAGAGAACAAAGCTATGAAACGGATTCTTCTCGGTACTCTCTTCACCGCTGTATCCATCAACGCGATGGCGCAAGCTCCAGGGGGCCCGGATTGCGGTTGGGGCAACATGCTGTTCGAAGGTCAGCGTGGCACCCCGGCTCACTTCCTGGCATCCACCACCAACGGCACCTCCGGCAACGCCACCTTCGGCATGACGTCCGGCACCAACGGTTGCTCCACCAACGCTTCGCTGACCTACGGCGGCAAATCCTGGTTTGCCATGAATGGCATGATGAACGAGCTGTCCGAAGACATGGCAAAAGGCAACGGCGAAGCGCTGACGACCTATGCCGTGGTACTGGGCGTGGCGCCGGAAGACCGTGCGCACTTCGCCGCCGTCACTCACGAGCACTTCCAGCAGATCTTCAGCAAGGCTGACGTGACCGCCGAAGACGTGCATACCAACACCCTGGCCGTCCTGAAGGCAGACCCACGTCTGGCCAAGTACGCGACTCAGGCTTAAGCTCGACCCACCCGCTTCCTTCGGGAAGCGGGTTTTATTTTTTCGGCCCGCCCTCCTTGGGTCTTTGTTTCTTTCGACTTAAGTTGCCATTTATGCTCAAACGCCTTGCCTGGCTGGCGCTGTGTGTCTGCGCCCCGCTGTCCGCCGCGCCCCACATCGACCCTCAACGTTTGCAGCAACTGGCCAACGACCGTTTCTGGATTTCCCTCGGTCATTACGAAACCGCCAAACTCGGTGGCTGGCGCAGCTACGTCAGCGACAAAAAATTCTTCCTCGCCCCCGATGGCAACAAACACCCCGACCATGAACTGGCGGCCACCGTACAAGCGCTGTACGCCCCCGCCAGTCTCGGTGAGCAACACGCCCAGTGCGTCTACCCGGCGCGCACGCGCTGGCTGAAAGACCAGCTCAACCTGACCGACCTGCCGACGCCGGACTGCGCCGAATTCAAGAAGTGGTTCAAGGACGTCTCGCCCCACAGCGCGGTGATGATTTTCCCGGCGGCCTACCTCAACAGCCCGTCGTCGATGTTCGGCCACACCCTGCTGCGCATCGACCAGGCCGACGTGCAAAGCGACAAGACCTCGCTGCTCAGCTACGCGATCAACTTCGGCGCCTACATCGAAGGCTCGGACAACAGCATTCTTTACGCCTGGAAAGGCTTGATGGGTGGTTATCCGGGGCTGTTCGCGCTGGTGCCCTACCAGGAAAAACTCTCGGAATACCGCAGCCTGGAAAACCGCGACCTGTGGGAATACCAGCTCAATCTGACGCAAGTCGAAACCGCGCGGATGGTCGAACACGTGTGGGAATTGAAGCAGATCCAGTTCGACTATTTCTTCTTCGATGAAAACTGCTCCTATCGCCTGCTCGAACTGTTGCAGGTGGCGCGCCCGAGTCTGCGCCTGACCGAACAATTCCCGCTGACCGCGATCCCCACCGACACCGTCAAAGCGGTGAAGGAAGCCGGGCTGGTCGAGCACATTGAATATCGTCCGTCCCGCGAGCGCGAACTGCTCAGCCGTGCCGCCCCCCTGAGCGGCGAGGAACAGGAATGGGTGCTGAAAGTCAGCGCCGATCAACAGCAATTGCAGGATCCGACCTTCAAGGCCCTGCCCCGGGATCGCCAAGCGCTGATCATCGACGCGGCGTATCGGCTGGAACGCTACCGCGCCAACGGCCAGGAACGTGATCCGCAGCGGGCGCAGCGCAGTTTCGAATTGCTGCGGGCGATCAACAAGAACCCGGCGCCGGAGCTGCAAATTCCGCAACCGGGCCTGCCCGAAGACGGCCACGAATCGCGCACCTGGCAGGCAGGTCTCGGCACTCGCGGTGACCGCGCGTTCGGCGAGTACGGCTTGCGCATGGCCTATCACGACCTCAACGACAACGCCGAGAGTTTCCCCCTCGGCGCGCAGATCGAAATCCTGCAAATGAAGCTGCGCCAGTACGAAGGCAATCACTGGCAATTCCAGCAACTGGATCTGGCGACCATCCGCTCGCTGACGCCGCGCAACGCGCTGTTGCAGCCGCTGTCGTGGCAAGTCACCGGGGGTCTTGAACGTGTGCCGGGCAAGCATGACGACGAAACCCTGGTCAGCCACGTCAACGGTGGCGGTGGCGGAACCTGGGCGCTGGGTGACGATGTGCTGGGGTTCGCCCTCGGCACCGTGCGCGTCGAACACAACAATGATTTCGCCGAGTTCGTTTCTCCCGCAGGCGGTTTCAATACCGGCGTGTTGTGGAAGAACCCGCTGGGCAATCTCAGCGTGGAGGCCAAAGGCGATTACTTCTTCAATGGTGAAGTGCGCCGTAGCCTGAGTCTGAATCAGCAATGGGAGTTGTCGCGCAACCTCGGCCTGCGCCTGAGTGCCCAGCGTGAATTCAGCCACCTGGCCACACCGGAGACCGAGGTGATGCTGGAAGTGAAGTGGTATCACTACTGATCCCGAACATTTCCCTGAACCTGTGGGAGCGGGCTTGCCCGCGAATGATCAGTCAACAGAGATGTTGAGTCTGATGGCCTCATCGCGGGCAAGCCCGCTCCCACAGGGATCTCCACTGGTTAACGAATTACTTACAGGCCTTTCACCAAAGCCCGACGAATCATCTTCTAGACTTTCCCCATAAGCCGGAAAACCGGCCCGGGAGAGTGTGATGTGGCGGTGTGCGGTTTTTGCGGGTGTGTTGCTGTTGTTGGGTGGCTGTCAGAGCACCCACGAAGATTTGATTGCCAAGGGTTATCCACCGGCGTTCGCCGACGGTTTCGATGACGGTTGCATCAGCGGTCGTCAGGCGGCCGGTTCGATCAGCGGCGAGTTTCGCAAGAACGTGCCGCGTTATCTCAAGGACAAGCAATACGCCGAAGGCTGGAGCGACGGCTTCCGGCAGTGTCAGGCAATGCTGGAAAACAAGGATCGCGAACAGTATCGCAACGAGCACTGGGACGAACGCGAGCGCGCCTGGCAGCAGGAAAAGGATCAGGGTGCCGCGCGGGCTTATCGTTCGCAGTAGGTCGTTTCCAGACATCCGGCGAAACCTTTTGCCTGCGACCATGGCCCAACGGCTACAACAGGAGCCCATCATGAGTCGCGCTTTCGTCAACGAAGAGAACGCCGCTGCGCAAGCCGATCAGCCGGTCGAACGGCAGGTCAGCACCCAGCCCAATTACGTCACGCCGCAAGGGTTTGCCCAGTTGCAGGCCAAAGTCGCCGAACTGCAAACCCTGCACGCCGAAGAGGCCGCCAGGAGCGAACAGGCCGACAAGCAGCGACTGGCCGACCTCGAACGGGATTTGCGTTATTTCAATCAACGGGTCGCCAGCGCACAGGTCGCGCCCGTCCCGACCTCGACCGACAAAGTGCAGATCGGCAGTTGGGTGACCTACGCCGACGAACACAACACCGAGCGTCGGGTGCAATTGGTCGGCGAAGATCAGGCCGATGCGGCCAACGGCCTGATCAACTGGGCCTCACCGCTGGGCCGTGCGCTGCTTGGCGCGCGGCTCAACGACGAAGTGCTGTGGCAGCGCCCGGCCGGCGATCAACTGATTGAAGTGATCCGCATCGAGCGCTCGTGAACCCCGTTGCTTAAACCACGCCCTGGGCGAGCATCGCGTCGGCGACTTTGACGAAGCCGGCGATGTTCGCGCCTTTGACGTAGTTGATCCGGCCGTTTTCCTCACCGTAATGCACGCAGGCGTGGTGGATCGACTGCATGATCCCGTGCAGCTTGCTGTCCACTTCGCCACCCGTCCACAGCAGGCGCATGGCGTTCTGCGACATCTCCAGCCCACTGACCGCCACGCCGCCGGCATTGGAGGCCTTGCCCGGCGCGAACAGAATGCCGGCCTCGATAAAGATATCCACAGCCTCAAGAGTGGTCGGCATGTTCGCGCCCTCGGCCACGCAGGTGCAGCCGTTGCGCAACAATGTGCGGGCGGATTCGGCGTCGAGTTCGTTCTGGGTGGCGCAAGGCAGCGCGATGTCGCACGGCAGCGACCATGGCAGCTGACCGGCACGGAACTCCAGGCCGAAGGCGCAAGCCAGTTCGCTGATCCGCCCGCGCTTGACGTTCTTCAGTTCCAGCAGCGCCAGCCATTGCTCTTCGCTCAGGCCGGCCTCGCAGTACAGCGTGCCCTCGGAGTCGGACAGGGAAATCACTTTGCCGCCCAGATCCATCACTTTGCGAGCCGCGTACTGCGCAACGTTGCCGGAACCGGAGATCGCCACGCGCTTGCCTTCAACGGTTTGCTCGCGGCGCTTGAGCATTTCCTCGGCGAAGTACACGCAACCGAAACCGGTGGCTTCAGGGCGAATCAGGCTTCCGCCATAGGTCATGCCTTTGCCGGTCAGCACGCTGGTGAACTGATTGCTCAGGCGCTTGTACTGACCGAACAGAAAACCGATCTCCCGCGCACCGACACCGATGTCGCCGGCCGGCACGTCCACGTCGGCACCGATGTGGCGATACAGCTCGCTCATGAACGCCTGGCAAAAACGCATGACCTCGGCGTCGCTCTTGCCCTTCGGATCGAAGTCCGAACCGCCCTTGCCACCACCCATCGGCAGCGAGGTCAGGGAGTTCTTGAAGGTCTGTTCGAAGGCGAGGAATTTCAGTACGCCCAGGTTCACCGAAGGATGGAAACGCAAGCCGCCCTTGTACGGGCCGATGGCGCTGTTCATCTGGATGCGGAAACCGCGATTGACCTGGACCTTGCCTTGATCGTCGACCCACGACACCCGGAAAACCACCGCCCGCTCCGGCTCGCAGATGCGTTCCAGAATTCCCGAGGTCAGATAGTGCGGATTGGCTTCGAGAAACGGCCACAGGCTGCGCAGGACTTCTTCGACAGCCTGGTGGAATTCGGGTTGATCCGGATCGCGTCTTTTCAGACGGGCGAGGAAGGATTCGACGGATTCGATCATGGGAAAAGTCTCGGCAAATTTGTTGTCGTTGGAGGAGATTGAGCCGGACTGTAACAAACGACATGTACACAGCAACAGACAAAAATGTCGCATTTATGAAAACAAATAGTACACACGCTATAAAACAGTCTGCATTGCAGGCAAAAAAAAGCGGAGCCCGAAGGCTCCGCTTTTTCATGCAACCAACCTGTAATCAGGCCAGTTTCTTGTGGCGTACCCGGTGTGGCTGGGCCGCTGCTTCGCCGAGGCGCTTTTTGCGATCGGCTTCGTACTCGGTGTAGTTGCCTTCGAAGAACACCGCTTGCGAGTCGTCTTCGTACGCCAGGATGTGAGTCGCGACGCGGTCAAGGAACCACCGATCGTGAGAGATCACAATGGCGGCGCCCGGGAAGTCCAGCAGGGCTTCTTCCAGGGAACGCAGGGTTTCAACGTCGAGGTCGTTGGACGGTTCGTCGAGCAGCAGGACGTTGCCGCCCTCCTTCAGGGTCAGCGCCAGGTGCAGACGACCGCGCTCACCACCGGACAGGTCCTTGACGAACTTCTGCTGGTCGCCGCCCTTGAAGTTGAAGCGACCGACGTAAGTACGCGACGGGATCTCGTAGTTGCCGATGCGAATCTGGTCGGAACCGTCGGAGATCTGCTGGAACACGGTCTTGCTGCCGTCCAGGTCTTCGCGGCTCTGATCCACGCAGGCCAGTTGCACGGTTTCGCCGATCTCGATGCTGCCGGAGTCCGGCGTTTCCTTGCCCATCAGCATGCGGAACAGGGTCGACTTACCGGCACCGTTACCGCCGATCACGCCAACGATGGCGCCTTTAGGCATCGAAAACGACAGGTTGTCGATCAACACGCGATCGCCGTAGCCCTTGGTGACGTTCTTGAATTCGATGACCTTGTCACCCAGGCGCGGACCGGCAGGGATGTAGATCTCGTTGGTTTCCGAACGCTTCTGGAATTCCTGCGACTGCATTTCTTCGAAGCGTTGCAGACGAGCCTTGGATTTGGACTGACGGGCCTTGGCGCCTTTGCGCACCCACTCCAGTTCTTCCTTCATGGCTTTTTCGTGAGCCGATTGCTGCTTGGATTCCTGGGCCAGACGCTCGGACTTGGCTTCCAGCCAACCCGAGTAGTTGCCCTCGTAAGGAATGCCCGCGCCGCGGTCGAGTTCCAGAATCCAGCCGGCGACGTTGTCCAGGAAGTAACGGTCGTGCGTGATCGCGACCACAGTGCCCGGGAAGTCGTGCAGGAAGTGTTCGAGCCACGCAACGGAGTCGGCATCCAGGTGGTTGGTCGGTTCGTCGAGCAGCAGCATGTCCGGGGCGGACAGCAGCAGACGGCACAGGGCCACACGACGCTTTTCACCACCGGACAGGTGCTCGACCCTGGCGTCCCAGGCCGGCAGACGCAGCGCATCGGCGGCGACTTCCAGTTGACGCTCCAGGTTGTGACCATCGCTGGCCTGCAGGATCGCTTCGAGCTTGGCCTGTTCGGCGGCCAGCTTGTCGAAGTCGGCATCCGGGTCGGCGTAGGCAGCGTAGACCTCGTCCAGACGCGCTTGCGCATCCTTGATCACGCTGACCGCTTCCTCGACCACTTCACGTACGGTCTTGGTCGGATCCAGTTGCGGCTCTTGCGGCAGGTAACCGATGTTCAGTTCCGGCATCGGGCGCGCTTCGCCTTCGAACTCGGTGTCGACGCCGGCCATGATTTTCAGCAGCGTGGATTTACCCGAACCGTTGAGGCCGAGTACGCCGATCTTGGCGCCGGGGAAGAAAGACAGCGAAATGTTTTTCAGGATTTCCCGCTTCGGCGGAACAACTTTGCCCAGCCGATGCATGGTGAAGACGTATTGAGCCATGGAGAACCTTGGGTCAGTGACTGATGAATGATTGGAGCGCAGGCGATGCCCGGCCAGACCGATGCGCGTCGTTCACTTGACCACTTGATGGCCATCAATGCGTGCGCGCGGAAAAAGTCTGAGTCTAGGAGCTGGGCCAGACGCTGTTAAAACGTAACGAGCGAAGGAAAGACAAGGCGGAAACAGGCGAGGACGCGGAGTTTACGGGTTGTAAATGAGCAGTCCGAGCCTGTTTTCAACGCAGTATTTCCGAGCGCAGTAGTTTTAACAGTGTCTGGGCTCCCGCGTAACCGGCAAAGCTACCTTAATGACAGAAGGCAGTCCAGCCGAGTGGGGCTGGCACTTCGCCACAACTCAAGGCATGCTAGCCGCCCCTTGGGCGTCCGGCTTATAGTGCACGTCGCGCCAGTCCAGCCAGACCGCAGGATTACAGCTTGTCCAACGTCACTCCGCCAGCCTCTGTGAGCAGCACCCAACCGGCGCCCGGCTCGCCCCTGCGCGGAACATTGAAAGGCGCGCTGGCGACACTGGTGCTGATGCTGCTGGCGCTGCTGTTCTGGCAGTTGCTCGATCAACTGCACGAAACCCAGAAAAACCAGCGCCAGTACACCATCGACTACACCGCCGACCTCGCCGCTCAGGTCAGCCTGAACATGGCGCTGAACGCGCAGATCGCCCTCAATCTGCTACCGATCGTCGAACAGCCCCAGTCGGCCGACGAACAGCAGGCGCTGCTGCGCAAGCTTCAGCAATCGTTGCCCGACCTGCGCAGCCTCGCGCTGCTCACCCCGTCCGGAAAAATCCTCAGCGACAGCGCCACCGACAGCCACGACGCCGATTACCTCAGCGATCTGGTGCGCCGCAGCCGCGCTCAAGCCCATTATTTCAGTAACGCCGACGACGGTTCGGTAGTGCATCTGTTACTGCATCAGGCCAGCGGCAGCACGCGCGGTTACTGGGCGCTGCGCCTGACGCCGACCTTCTTCGACGCGCTGACCAAACAGGGCGACAGCGGTATCCGCCCGTTGTGGCTGGTGGAAAACCGCGTCAATCATCAGATCATCAGCCGTGACAAAGCCCTGCCGTCCACCAAGACCAGCACCCTGACCCCGGACGATCTGGCCAACAGCGTGCTGACCGTGCCGCTGAGCAGCAGCGACTGGCAACTGCGTGGCCTGTTCGACCGCCAGCATGTGCTCGAACAACTGCTGCCGGCATTCATCGGCAAATGCCTGCTGGGCCTGGCGCTCTCGCTGCTGCCGTTTATCGCATTGCTCAACATGCGTCGCCGCCAGCGCCAGGTGCATGAAGGGCGTCGGCGTTATCAGGATATTTTCGAAGGCACCGGCGTGGCGTTGTGCGTGCTCGATCTTTCGGGGCTCAAGCAGGTTTTCGAGAAAGCCCAGATCCAGACCAGCGACCAGCTCAAGGCCTGGCTCGACCAGCCGGCGCAGCGCCAGCAATTGCTCCACGAATTGCGGGTCACCGAGGTCAACCAGGTCGCGTTGCAACTGCTCAACGTCAATTCTTGCGATCACGCCTGGCAACTGTTGATCGACGGCCAGCCGCACAGTCAGTGCGCCATCGGCAATCAGGTACTCGACGCCGTGCTTCAGCAGCAAAAGCAGCTGGAACTGGAAATCAAACTGCCGGACATCAATGGCCGCGACCAGCACCTGTGGCTGGTGCTGCGCCTGCCTGAGGAGCAGCACGATTACAAAGCCGTGATCCTGAGCATCAACGACATTACCAGCCGCAAGCTGATCGAGCTGTCGCTGCTGGAGCGCGAAGGTTTCTGGTCGGACGTGGTGCGCACCGTGCCGGATCATCTGTACGTGCAGGATGTGATCAGCCAGCGGATGATTTTCAGCAATCACCACCTCGGCCAGACCCTCGGTTACAACCGCACCGAACTGCATCAGATGGGCGAGTACTTCTGGGAAATCCTCCTGCACCCGGAAGACGCCGACTATTACCACCGCTCGCGGCAGATGCAGCGTCACGCCGGTTACAGCCAGTTGTTGCAATGCCAGCTGCGCTTCCGTCATCGCGACGGCAAGTGGCGGCGTTTCGACATTCGCGAACAGGCGCTGGCGCGGGACAAGCACGATCAGGTCACGCGGATCATCGGCGTGGCCAAGGACATCACCGAGCAGATCGAAGCCAGCGAATCGTTGCGCGACAGCGAGCAGCGTTACCGGATGCTCGCCGAAAGCATCAGCGACGTGATTTTCTCCACCGACAGCAAACTCTCGCTGAATTACGTCAGCCCGTCGGTGCAGGCGGTGCTGGGCTATGACGCCGAATGGATTTTCCAGAACGGCTGGCAATCGACCATCGCTAACCCGCAGCAATTGAGCGGCATCTATCTCCTGATGGATCGGGTCAGCAAAGCGTTGGGCAAACCCGAGCAACTGGTGATTTTGCGTAGCCAGGTGCAGACCCAGTTGTTCCTGTTCGACTGCCTGCGCGCCGATGGCCGCAAGATCCCGATCGAACTGCGTCTGGTGCTGGTGTGGGACGAGCACGGTGCGTTCGAAGGCGTGCTCGGGGTCGGTCGCGACATCAGCCAGCAGCGCCGCGCCGAAAAAGACCTGCGCATGGCGGCCACGGTATTCGAGCACTCGACCTCGGCGATCCTGATCACCGACCCGGCCGGCTATATCGTCCAGGCCAACGAGGCGTTCAGTCGGGTCAGCGGTTACGCGGTGAGCGAGGTGCTCGACCAGTTGCCGAACATGCTGACCGTCGACGAACAGCAGGACGCGCACCTGCGCTACGTGCTCAAGCAGTTGCATCAGCACAGCACCTGGGAAGGCGAAGTCTGGCTCAAGCGCCGCAACGGCGAGCATTACCCGGCATGGGTGGGCATCACCGCCGTGCTCGACGACGAGGGCGACCTGGCCAGTTACGTGTGCTTCTTCAGCGACATCAGCGAGCGCAAGGCCAGCGAGCAGCGGATTCACCGCCTCGCCTACTACGACGCCCTGACCCACCTGCCGAACCGCACGCTGTTCCAGGATCGGCTGCACACCGCGCTGCAATCGGCCGAACGGCAGAAGTCGTGGGTGGTGCTGATGTTCCTCGACCTCGACCGTTTCAAACCGATCAACGACTCCCTGGGTCACGCGGCCGGCGACCGCATGCTCAAGGACATGGCGACACGGTTGCTGGCCTGTGTCGACGATGACGACACCGTGGCGCGGATGGGTGGCGACGAATTCACCCTGCTGCTGCAACATCGCTCCAGCCGCGAGATGGCGCTGAACCGTGCAATCCACGTGGCCGAGCAGATTCTCGCGAGCCTCGTTCGGCCATTCGTGCTCGAAGGTCGCGAGTTCTTCGTCACCGCCAGTATCGGCATCGCCCTGAGCCCGCAGGACGGCAACGAACTCAGCCAGCTCATGAAGAACGCCGACACCGCGATGTATCACGCCAAGGAGCGCGGCAAGAACAACTTCCAGTTCTATCAGGCCGACATGAACGCCAGTGCGCTGGAGCGTCTGGAACTGGAAAGCGATCTGCGCCACGCCCTCGAGCAAAACGAATTCGTGCTGTATTACCAGCCGCAGTTCAGCGGCGACGGCAAACGCCTGACCGGTGCCGAAGCCCTGCTGCGCTGGCGTCATCCGCGTCGCGGGCTGGTGCCGCCGGGAGATTTCATTCCGGTGCTCGAAGAACTCGGGCTGGTGGTGGACGTCGGCGACTGGGTGATCAGCGAGGCCTGCCGCCAGCTCAAGACCTGGCATCAGAGCCGCGTGCGCGTGCCGAAGGTTTCGGTGAACATTTCCGCCCGGCAGTTCTCCGACGGCCAGCTCGGTACGCGGATCGCCACGATTCTCAAGGAAACCGGCCTGCCGCCGGCGTGCCTTGAACTGGAGCTGACCGAAAGTATCCTGATGCGCGAAGTCAGCGAGGCGATGCAGATCCTTGCCGGTCTGAAGAACCTCGGCCTGAGCATCGCGGTCGACGACTTCGGCACCGGTTACTCGTCGCTGAACTACCTCAAGCAATTCCCGATCGACGTGCTGAAGATCGACCGCACCTTCGTCGACGGACTGCCGTCCGGCGAGCAGGACGCGCAGATTGCCCGGGCGATCATCGCCATGGCTCACAGCCTGAATCTGGCGGTGATCGCCGAGGGTGTGGAAACCCATGAACAACTGGACTTCCTGCGCGAGCATGGCTGCGACGAGGTTCAGGGCTATCTGTTCGGACGGCCGATGCCGGCGGGACGGTTCGAGGCGCAGTTCAGCAATGATGCGCTGTTCATGTTCGACTGAAGATCAGCGGCGCGATCTTCGCGAGCAAGCTCGCTTCCACAGGGATTGATGTCGATCACAAAATCGCGGGCCGGCCTCGGTTACTGTGCGACCCGGCTGGTCAGCGAAAAGGCCGGCACGGACGCCACATATCTGGTCATGAACGCCACTTGTCTGCGACATGATGTCGTTTCATATGCCATCCAAAACCCGTTGGGTTAGAATGCCCCCCTTTTCTGCCCCCGATCCTTGAGGACCGCCATGTTCAGCCGTGATTTGACTATTGCCAAGTACGACGCCGATCTTTTTGCCGCCATGGAGCAAGAAGCCCGGCGCCAGGAAGAACACATCGAGCTGATCGCTTCGGAGAACTACACCAGCCCAGCGGTGATGGAAGCTCAAGGCTCGGTTTTGACCAACAAATACGCCGAAGGCTACCCGGGCAAGCGCTACTACGGTGGTTGCGAGTACGTCGACGTTGTCGAGCAACTGGCCATCGACCGCGCCAAGGAACTGTTCGGCGCCGACTACGCCAACGTTCAGCCGCACGCCGGTTCCCAGGCCAACGCCGCTGTTTACCTGGCCCTGCTGTCGGCCGGCGACACCATCCTGGGCATGAGCCTGGCGCACGGCGGTCACCTGACCCACGGCGCCAGCGTTTCCTCCTCCGGCAAGCTGTACAACGCCATCCAGTACGGCATCGACGCCAACGGCCTGATCGACTACGACGAAGTCGAACGCCTGGCTGTAGAACACAAGCCAAAAATGATCGTGGCCGGTTTCTCTGCCTACTCCCAGGTTCTGGACTTCCCGCGCTTCCGCGCCATCGCCGACAAGGTTGGCGCCTACCTGTTCGTCGACATGGCTCACGTGGCCGGTCTGGTCGCCGCTGGCGTCTACCCGAACCCGGTTCCGTTCGCTGACGTCGTGACCACCACCACCCACAAGACCCTGCGCGGTCCACGTGGTGGCCTGATCCTGGCCAAGGCCAACGCCGACATCGAGAAGAAGCTGAACTCCGCGGTATTCCCGGGCGCCCAGGGTGGCCCGCTGGAGCACGTGATCGCCGCCAAAGCGATCTGCTTCAAGGAAGCACTGCAGCCTGAGTTCAAGGCTTACCAGCAACAAGTGGTGAAAAACGCCCAGGCCATGGCCGGCGTGTTCATCGAGCGCGGTTTCGACGTGGTTTCCGGTGGTACTGAAAACCACCTGTTCCTGCTGTCGCTGATCAAGCAGGAAATCTCCGGTAAAGACGCCGACGCCGCTCTGGGCAAAGCGTTCATCACCGTGAACAAGAACTCCGTGCCAAACGACCCACGCTCCCCGTTCGTCACTTCCGGCCTGCGCTTCGGTACTCCGGCTGTGACCACTCGCGGCTTCAAGGAAGCGGAGTGCAAAGAGCTGGCTGGCTGGATCTGCGACATCCTGGCTGACCTGAACAACGAAGCGGTGATCGACGCCGTTCGTGAGAAAGTCAAAGCCATCTGCAAGAAACTGCCGGTATACGGCGCTTAATCGCGACGTTAAACCCGCAGCATGAAAAACCGGCCAGTGATGGCCGGTTTTTTTTCGCCTGCGAAAAAGTTTTCCACACCAAATGGCTCAAGGTCGGGGCCTGGCGCCGAACTGGTCAGACCGGTCATGCCAATTCGTCATTTTTCACTTGCGATCCGCGAAAAACAGCGCCTAGACTGCACCCGCACTGGACATACCGGTAAGACCACAATAATTAAGTCCTGAATCCGATGCGCCCCGCGCAAGGCAGCCAGGACACCGACCAGGATTCCTCCCATGCTCAGATGGTGCTCGCGTTCAATCTTTCTTCAAGTGGTTCTCGGACTGGTGCTCGGCATCGTCTGCGGGCTGACCCTCCCTGAATACTCGGCCCAGCTCAAACCGCTCGGCGACGGCTTCATCAAACTGATCAAGATGCTCATCGGCCTGATCGTGTTCTGCGTGGTGGTCAGTGGCATCAGCGGCGCCGGCGACCTGAAGAAGGTCGGGCGCATCGGCCTCAAGTCGGTCATCTACTTCGAAGTGCTGACCACCATCGCCCTGGTGATCGGTCTGGTGTTCGCCTTCAGCACCGGGATCGGCAGCGGCGCCAACATCCATCTGGAGCAACTTTCCGCCGCCGACATGGGCGACATCGCCGAGCGCGGCCAGCACATGCACACCACCACTCAGTTCCTGATGGACCTGATCCCGACTTCGGTGCTCGGCGCTTTCGCCGATAACAACATCCTGCAAGTGCTGCTGTTTTCGGTGCTGTTCGGCAGCGCGTTGAATCTGGTGGGCGAAGCGGCTTCCGGGATCTCGCGGCTGATCAACGAACTGAGCCATGTGATCTTCCGGATCATGGGCATGATCGTACGTCTGGCACCGATCGGCGTGTTCGGCGCCATCGCCTTCACCACCAGCAAATATGGCCTCGATTCGCTGCAACACCTGGGCAGTCTGGTCGGTTTGTTCTACCTGACCTGCATCGCCTTCGTCGCGTTGATTCTCGGTCTGGTGATGCGTCTTTCCGGCCTGCGCATGTGGCCGTTGCTCAAGTACCTGCGTGAAGAGTTGCTGATCGTCATGGGCACCGCGTCCTCCGACGCCGTGCTGCCGCAGATCATGCGCAAGCTTGAACATCTGGGCATCGGCAGCTCGACCGTCGGGCTGGTGATTCCTACCGGTTACTCGTTCAACCTCGACGGTTTTTCGATCTACCTGACCCTGGCCATCGTGTTCATTGCCAACGCCACCGGCACGCCGCTGGCCATGACCGACCTGCTGACGATTTTGCTGGTGTCGCTGATTACCTCCAAAGGCGCCCACGGCATTCCCGGTTCGGCGCTGGTGATTCTCGCCGCCACGCTGACGGCCATCCCGGCAATTCCGGTGGTCGGTCTGGTGCTGGTACTCGCCGTGGACTGGTTCATGGGTATCGGCCGGGCGCTGACCAATCTGATCGGCAACTGCGTCGCCACCGTGGCCATCGCCCGCTGGGAAAAGGACATCGACGTGCAACGGGCGAACAAGGTGCTCAACGGCGAGCAGGGCTATAACTTTCAGCCGAGAAAAACGGTCGCTCAAGCGGCGGCCAAAGAATTCTGAATGAGCGCCGTGCCTGCGCCAATGCAGGCACGGCTCATGGAGCGAACACGTGATTACTACATCAACCGTCGTCAACTCAGTGGTCGAAAAACTCCGGGCCGCCCTCGCCCGGGGTCAGTGGCGCTCCGGCGAGATGCTGCCGGGCCAGCGTGAACTGGCCGAACAACTGGGTATCAGCCGCCCGAGCCTGCGCGAAGCAGTGATCGTGCTGGAAACCCTCGGCCTGGTGCGCTCGATGCCGGGCAAAGGCGTGGTCGTGCTGGACGCTCAGGCCGGTGACAGTCAAAGCCACGACAGCGCTGTGGCCGGCGCCAGCCTCGAAGACGTGCTGCAACTGCGCTACACCCTTGAACCGTTCATTGTCGGTCTGGTGGCGCAGTCGATCAGCAGCAAGGAAGTCGGGCAATTGCGCCTGACCCTGATGGACATGCGCGAAGCCCTCGAAGCGGGCGACAGCGAAGCCGGGGTCAGTGCCTACATCGCCTTCCACGAAGAACTGTTCACCCTGACCTCGAACCCGATTTTCCAGAGCGTGGTGCAACAGACCAGCAACGCCCTCAAGCAAAGTGCCGAAGTGCTGCGCAATTCACCGGAGCACCTGGCCGAACGCCTTGAAGAAAACGAAGCCGTGGTGCGCGCGATCCGCAGCAAGAACAGCGCACAGGCCAGTGCCGAAATGCGCCGGCACATCCTGCGTGAAGGCCAGCGGATGGGCATCGCGCTGAATATTCCGGATGACAACCTGAGCCACTGAAACGCCTCACACTGGAGACCGGCCATGAACAGTCTTGCCACGCCGTCGAACCCTCGCCCGACCTCGGCGCCCCTGCCCTTCTCCCGCCTGCACGCGCCGGTGGACGACCTTTATCCGCGCCTGCTCGACGCGATCCTCGAACAACGCCTCGATACCGCCAGCCGTTTCACCGAAGAAAGCCTGAAGCAGATGTTCGGTGTCAGCCGCGCTGATGTGCGTCGGGTGCTGACCCAGTTGTCCCACGAACAGATCATCGTGCTGCGGGCCAACCATCGACCGCGAGTGGCCGCGCCGGACGCCGAGCAGACACGTCAGGCGCTGCACGCCCGGCGCCTGACTGAAAACACACTGGTGCGATTGGCTTGTCAGCATGCGCAGGCTGAAGATCTGAAACGCCTGCGCGCCCTGATCGAGCGTGAGCGCCAGGCTGTGGATAAAGATCGACGCGGTGCGGCGATTCGTCTGTCCGGGGAGTTCCATTTGCAACTGGCGAAGATGGCCGGGAATGCACCGCTGGCGCATTTTCTCGGCACACTGGTGCCGCTGACCTCACTGGCGATTGCGCGATGCGGCAAGCAGACGCACAGATGTTGCGCGTGGGAGGAACATCTGGCGTTGGTTGAGGCGGTGGAGCGGAGAGATATTTCAAAAGCCGGCATGCTGATGATTCAGCATCTGGATCATCTTGAGCAGACGTTGCTGGGTTCAGCTCTTGAGCAATGCGTTGTCGGTTAGATCGCCATCGCGAGCAAGCTCGCTCCCACATTGAATGGCATTCCTCCTGACAGAATGCGATCTATTGTGGGAGCGAGCTTGCTCGCGAAGAGGCCCTTCCAGTCTCCACAAATTCAGTTCTGCTTTGCAGCCACCCGAGCAAACCCCGCCCGAATTTTCTCTTCCGGCAAATCATCGGCGATAAACACGATCACGCTTTCCCGCGCCTCGCCCTCGGCCCACTCGGTGTCCCAGTCGAAGCCGTAGAGTTTCAGCACGCCCTGAAACACCAGCCGACGATCTTCGCCCGCTATGTTCAACACGCCTTTGTAGCGCAGCAATTGCTTGCCGTGCTCTTCCAGCAGTTCATTCATGAATTCGCTGAGCTGATCGATATCCAGCGGCTGATCGGTACGCAGCACCAGACTGGAAATCCGGTCGATGGACGGCGCCTTGCTCACCGGCCGCAGACTCACCCCGCCGCCGAGATCGGCATTCAGATTGAAACCGCGCACATCGAGCAATTCAGCCAGATCGATGTTGCCGTGTTCGACCACGCGAATCGGCGCACGACGGTTGATGCGGGTCAGGCGTTCGCTGAGCGCAGTGAACGCTGCCTCGTCCACCAGATCGGTCTTGCTCACCAGCAAGCGGTCGGCAAAACCGATCTGCGCCTGGGCGATGGTCTGGGTCAGGTGCAACTCGGCATGAGCTGCGTCGACGAGAGTGATGATGCCGTCGAGCAAATAGCGCTCGCGCAATTCTTCGTCGATGAAAAAGGTCTGTGCCACTGGCGCCGGGTCAGCCAGGCCGGTGCATTCAATGACCAGGCGATCGAAAGCGATTTCGCCGCTGTCCAGCCGTTCGAGCAGCAGGTACAGGGCCTTGGTCAGATCGGTGTGAATGGTGCAGCAGACGCAGCCGTTGGCCAGGGTCATGACTTGCACCGGCTCGTCGCCGAGCAATTGGGCGTCGATGCCGGCGTCGCTGAATTCGTTTTCGATCACGGCGATTTTCAGGCCGTGCTCGGCTTTCAACAGGTGGCGCAGCAAGGTGGTCTTGCCGGCGCCGAGGAAACCGCTGAGCACCGTTACAGGTATTGGAGAAGACAACATCGATCCCCTTCACAAAATTGATGAACAACACAAAACAAATGTGGGAGCGGGCTTGCTCGCGAAGGGGTCGTGTCAGTCGACATCATTGCTCAATGACACACCGCTTTCGCGAGAAAGCCCGCTCCCACAGTTGGGGACTACATCAACCGAAGGCTGTCAGATCAACAGCACTTCGGCCCACCCTTGCCACCGTAACGGGCTTCCTGACGTTCACGAAAGAACATCTCGTAGCTCATCACCGGCTTGTCCGGGTGTTTGGTCTGCATATGCTCGACGTAGGTGTCGTAGTCGGGCATGCCGACCATCAGGCGCGCGGCCTGACCGAGGTATTTACCGAGGCGACTCAGGTCATTGAACATGCTGCAATCCTCTGGTTACGCGTCCGGCAGGGCCTGGAATGGCGATTCTTTGTCCGTACGCTCTTTTTTGCCCCAGGCGGCGATGCCGACCTTGAGCGCGTAGAACAGGATGCTGAATACCACGAACAGGAACAGCGCGGTCAGTGTTGCGTTGGTGTAGGCGTTGAAGATCACGTGCTGCATCTGCTCGACGCTCTTGGCTGGTGCGAGCACCTGGCCTGCGGCCAGCGCATCGTTGTACTTCTTGGCCAGCGACAGGAAGCCGATCGCCGGGTTGGCGTCGAACAGCTTGATGAAGCCCGCCGTCGTGGTGCAGATCAGCAGCCAGGTGGCCGGCAGCAGGGTGACCCAGATGTAGCGCTGGCGCTTCATCTTGATCAGAACCACGGTGCCGAGCATCAGCGCGATACCGGCCAGCATCTGATTGGAGATACCGAACAGCGGCCACAGGGTGTTGATACCACCCAGCGGATCGATCACCCCCTGATACAGCAACCAGCCCCACATCGCCACACAACCGGCGGTGGCGATCAGGTTGGCAGTCCAGGATTCGGTACGTTTCAGTGCGGGTACGAAGGAACCGAGCAGGTCCTGCAGCATGAAGCGACCGGCGCGGGTACCGGCATCGACAGCGGTCAGGATGAACAGCGCTTCGAACAGGATCGCGAAGTGGTACCAGAACGCCATGGTGTTTTCACCCGGCAGGACACTGTGCAGGATCTGCGCGATACCGACCGCCAGGGTCGGCGCACCACCGGCACGGGCCAGAATGGTGGTTTCGCCGATGTCATGCGCTACGGCTTGCAGGGCATCCGGGGTAATCGCGAAGCCCCAGTTGCTGACTGCAGTCGCTACAGCCACCACATCACCGCCGACCACGGCAGCCGGGCTGTTCATGGCGAAGTAAACGCCTGGCTCGATCACCGAGGCCGCGACCATGGCCATGATGGCCACGAACGATTCCATCAGCATGCCGCCGTAACCGATGTAACGGGCGTTGGTTTCGTTATCCAGCAGCTTCGGCGTGGTGCCGGACGAGATCAGCGCGTGGAAACCCGATACCGCACCGCACGCGATGGTGATGAACAGGAACGGGAACAGGCCGCCCTTCCATACCGGGCCGGTGCCGTCGACGAACTGGGTCAGGGCCGGCATTTTCAGCTCGGGCATGGTCACCAGGATGCCGATCGCCAGGGCGACGATGGTACCGATCTTGAGGAAGGTGGAGAGGTAGTCACGCGGGGCAAGGATCAGCCACACCGGAAGAACGGCGGCGACGAAGCCATAACCGATCAGCATCCAGGTGATTTGCACGCCGGTGAAGCTGAAGGCCTTGGCCCAGACCGGATCGGCGGCGATCTGCCCGCCCAGCCAGATAGAACCGAGCAGCAGCAAGACGCCGATGACCGAAATCTCGCCGATGCGGCCCGGACGGATGTAGCGCATGTAGATGCCCATGAACATCGCGATCGGGATGGTCGCCATTACGGTGAAGATGCCCCACGGGCTCTCCGCCAAGGCTTTCACCACGATCAGCGCCAGCACCGCGAGGATGATGATCATGATCAGGAAGCAGCCGAACAGGGCGATGGTGCCGGGGATGCGGCCCATTTCTTCACGCACCATGTCGCCCAGGGAACGGCCGTTGCGACGGGTGGACATGAACAGGACCATGAAGTCCTGCACCGCGCCCGCCAGCACCACGCCGGCGATCAGCCACAGCGTACCGGGCAGATAGCCCATCTGCGCCGCCAGTACCGGGCCGACCAGCGGCCCCGCGCCGGCGATGGCCGCAAAGTGGTGACCGAAGAGAATGTGTTTGTTGGTCGGAACGTAGTCCAGACCGTCATTGTTGAGCACGGCGGGGGTGGCCCGACGCGGATCGAGTTGCATCACATTGTTAGCGATGAACAGACTGTAGTAACGATACGCAACCAGATAGATGGCCACGGCGGCGACCACAATCCACAAGGCGTTGATCGCCTCGCCTCGGCGCAATGCCACTACGCCCAGGGCGCACGCTCCTACGATTGCCAGCAGCAGCCAGGGTAAGTGGCGTAGCAGGCTATTATTATTTTTCATTTTATTATTCCAGCCAGGGTGGACAAGAAAGACAGCCACCCCGAGTTTAGCGCTACTGGCGGCAAAGGCCATACCCCGACATTGGTCTGACGCCCCGCCGTACTGGCAGCGCTCGATGAGGCGGGTCTATAGTCAGCGTACTTTCAAGAGGATTGCGCCATGAGCGAGCGTCGCCGCTTCAAACGTATTGCGTTCGATGCCAAGACCGAATTGAGCCAGGGCGAGTACATCTGGCCGGTGAAATTGATCGACCTGTCGCTCAAGGGCCTATTGATCGAAAAACCGGAACCGTGGCTGGGGGATGAAACGCAGGACTTTAACGTCGACATTCATTTGAGCAACGACATCGACATTCAGATGGATGTGCAACTGGCGCACGACGATCATGGCCAACTGGGTTTCCAGTGCCGGCACATCAGTCTGGAATCGATCCAGCGCCTGCGACGCCTGATCGAACTCAACCTCGGGGATGAGGCCGAGCTCGAACGGGAGCTTGGCGCGTTGATGGAGCTCTGATTACTCGAACAACGAGTCCAGCGCCTGCTCCAGCCGCGTCACCGCTATGATCTGCAACCCTGCCGGCGCTTCCTTCGGCGCGTTGCCCTTGGGCACGATCGCGCGCTTGAAGCCGTGCTTGGCGGCCTCCTTCAGACGCTCCTGACCGCTCGGCACCGGGCGCACTTCGCCGGACAGACCGACTTCACCGAACACCAGCAAGTCGTGGGGCAGCGGACGATTACGCAGGCTCGACATGACGGCGGCCATCAACGCCAGGTCGGAGGCGGTTTCCAGTACTTTCACCCCGCCGACCACGTTGAGGAACACGTCCTGATCGTGGGTCGGAATGCCGCCATGACGATGCAGAACAGCCAACAACATCGCCAGACGATTCTGGTCCAGACCCAGGGTGACTCGACGCGGGTTGGCCAAGTGACTGTCATCCACCAGCGCCTGGACCTCCACCAGCATCGGCCGGGTGCCTTCCCACGTCGCCATGACCACGCTGCCCGGGACTTCTTCCTGAGCACGTGTGAGAAAAATCGCCGAAGGGTTGGAGACTTCTTTCAGGCCCTTGTCGGTCATGCCGAATACGCCGAGTTCATTGACCGCGCCGAAACGGTTTTTCACCGCCCGCAGCAAACGCAACCGACCGTCGGATTCGCCTTCGAAATACAGCACGGTGTCGACCATATGCTCCAGAACGCGCGGCCCTGCGAGCGCGCCTTCCTTGGTCACGTGGCCGACCAGGAAAATCGCCGTACCGCTTTGCTTGGCGTACCGCACCAGCAGTGCCGCACTTTCGCGCACCTGGGACACGCCACCCGGTGCCGATTGCAGTTGTTCGGTGAAGATCGTCTGGATCGAGTCGATCACCATCACCTTGGGCTTTTCCTGGCGGGCGGTGGCGATGATGGTTTCGATGCAGGTTTCGGTCATGACCCGCAATTGATCCTGGGGCAGGCCCAGGCGACGGGCGCGCATGGCAACCTGTTGTTGGGATTCTTCGCCGGTGACATACAGCGCCGGCATGTTCTTGGCGAGGTTGCACAGGGTCTGTAACAGAATCGTCGATTTGCCGATGCCAGGATCACCGCCGATCAGTACCACCGAACCGTCCACCAGGCCACCGCCGAGCACTCGGTCGAGTTCGCCGGAGGCTGTGGAAAAACGTGGAATTTCTTCGATGCTGACTTCGGCCAGGGTCTTGATCTGGGCCTGCTGCCCGGCCCAGCCGGTGCGTCCGCTCGGAGCGGCGGCACCGCCGCTCTCGACCATGGTTTCGGTCAGGGTATTCCAGGCGCCGCATTCGCCGCACTGCCCGGCCCACTTGGGAAAGGTTGCGCCGCACTCGGTGCAGCCGTACATGCGCTTGGCCTTGGCCATCTGAACCCCCGGCAAAAACCGCGATGATAACGCAGCCATCACCCATCAGCGCGGCGCACCGGGACAGATTTCTCCGCCGGCCAGACGCGCGACGGTGCTGCCGGTCAATTGCCGGAAATTGAAAGATCTCGCCGTCACTCGACCAACTCAAGAGAATCGAAATCAAACTTGGACAAGTCTTGCGAATTCAAAACTTGAATGTACAAGTTCTATTTGAAAGTTTTCCTTGTAAATATTTGTTACCAATTGTCAGTCACACTTCTGTAATTCCGGCCCTCAACTTGCACAACTTGTTGCGGATACCCTGCAAACTTTTCCAGTGAAACTTCAAATAGTGCAAATCGCCTTTGTTATTGACCAATCTGTAGGCATGCACACTGCTCCCGTCCACCTCCCGATAACGGGCTGGTGCCCCTGAGTTGGAATACAACTGGATCAATGTGCGGGTGGTTTCGGTACATGGGAGAAGAAGTCGCCGACCGCCAGACCGTTGTCACGGGCAGCGGTGTAGCGTTCACGGAAAAGGTCAATAAGCTGGCGACCAATACACCAACGCTGCGCGGAATAAACCCCTGAATAAAGTGTGGAATTAACTTCAGATTCCTTTGTTTTTGAGGCGCATCCAGGTGCGCCAGACACAGGCCAGGAGCTCGGTTCGCCACACCTGAGAAAGATCGCTACGCCGTGATTGAACGTTTTTTCTTCAGGATCAGCCGCTTGCAGCGTATTCCGCGCGCGATTGGTGGCACTTTGCAAACTAATCGAGAATTGATGTGTCGATAAAAACGGGCTTTGTAAGAAGGTGTTACGCGCAGGACGCGTTATGCTGATTTACACTGCGTACACCAAACTCATCTGTAACAAGGAAATAACTATGGGCGTGCTCAGCGAGTTCAAGGCCTTCGCGGTCAAAGGCAATGTGGTCGACATGGCCGTTGGTATCATCATCGGCGCAGCCTTTGGCAAGATCGTTTCGTCGTTCGTCGGCGATGTAATCATGCCGCCAATCGGCCTGCTGATCGGCGGGGTGGATTTCAGTGACCTGGCCATTACGCTGAAAGCCGCCGAGGGCAGTGCCCCTGCGGTGGTGCTGGCTTACGGTAAATTCATCCAGAGCGTTCTTGATTTCGTGATCGTCGCCTTCGCGATTTTCATGGGCGTCAAAGTCATCAATCGCTTGAAGCGCGAAGAAGCCGTGGCGCCTACCTTGCCGCCGGTACCGACCAAGGAAGAAGAACTGCTGGGCGAGATCCGCGATCTGCTGAAGGCCCAGAACAACCGGCCTTGAAGACTGAAACGGCGCCTGAGGGCGCCGTTTTCTTACCAGTAGTTTTCCACCGCTACCTGCCCCGGTCGCCGAGTCAGGCTCAAGGCCATGCCGCGTTGCTTGAGCAAGGCCCGGGTGTCATCGATCATCTGTGGATTACCGCAGAGCATGACTCGCGAATGCGCCGGCGTCAGCTCGACGCCTGCCATCCTCTCCAGCTCGCCATTTTCGATCAGCGTGGTGATGCGCCCGTTGAGAGCGCCGGCATACGGTTCACGGGTGACCACCGGAATAAACTGGAATTTATGAGCATATTCAGTCAGATAGTCGCGCTGCGTCAGCTCGGCAATCAGCTGCTGATAGGCCAGTTCCCGAGCTTCTCGCACGCTGTAGACCAGGATGATTCGTTCAAACTTCTCCCACACCTCAAAGTCCTGAAGGATCGACAGAAACGGCGCCACCCCCGTTCCTGTGGATAACAACCAGAGATCGCGGCCATCAATGAAGCGATCCAGCGTCAGATATCCAAAGGCCTGGCGCTCGATCAGCAAGCTGTCGCCCGCCTTCAGCCGGCTCAGTTCGCTGGTGAATTCGCCGCCTGGTACCACGATGGAGAAAAATTCAAGAAACTCGTCGAACGGCGAAGACACCATCGAGTAGGCGCGCCACACCGTGCTGCCGTGCTCACGAGTGACTCCGATCCGCGCGAATTGCCCGGCGCGGAAACGGAAACCGACATCCCGCGTGGTACGAAGGGTAAACAGGTTCGGGGTCAGCGGTTGAACATCGAGCAATGTCTGACGGCTGTATTTTTCGCTGCTGGCTGTCATTGGGTCACTCCATCAACAAGGACCCGATTGTCACGCATTAATCAATATTGAAACACTGACAGTTTGTAATGGCATGCAATAGTGTCACTGCTCTAAAAAATCTAATTAACTCAAAAATCAAAGATGATTAAATGATTTCTGACATATAGATATTTTTTAGATATTCCAATTAGACACCCCGCCCAAGAACAAAAAAAACTAAACGGCTACGTAGGAAGCGTCCTACACTCCAATCCGTGCTGAATAAATTGGATCCAACAACCAGCACCCCAGCGTTTTTTGGAGAAGAGCCAAAATGGAAAGGTGGAAGGAATTTCAGATTGAACAACTGACGCGCGCGAAGGAAATCGAGAATGCTTTCCCGATTTTGAAAAATTTTGCCAACAATATTGGCTTCCAGTTTTGTGGCATTACAATATCGCGGCCTGCCTCTCAATCTTTTAAACCGTTTTGCATCAATAACTTCACGCCTGAATGGAACGCAGAATACGAAGAAATTTACAGCATTGATGATCCAATAACAGCATATTGCTATCAGTCTATGTTGCCATTTCTCTGGAGCAGAAAAGCGTTCTCAAAGGCCCCCCTCATGTGGAGCGCGCTTCAAAATCATGGAATGGGACATGGCTGGTCGCAGTCGTATCACAACGAAGAACATGGCGTGTGCTGCACAATCAGCCTGGCAAGAACCCATTGCGAAATTTATGCCCTTGAGTTGTATAACGAATACGGAGTGTTGCAATACGTCTTGCAGCATTTGAGTGAGTTGTTCGTCACTGCCCTCCCGCCAATGCCGGCCAAACCACCACCCGTGCGATTGTCCATACGCGAGATCGAGATCGTCAGGCTGTGTGCCTTGGGCAAGACCGCCTGGGAAATCGGCCAGATTCTGAATGTAGCCGAACGAACCGTGAACTATCACATCAAAAACCTGATCATCAAGTTCAATACCTGCAACAAGATTTCAGCCGTCATCGCCGCCGCCAAGGCCGGATATCTCTAGATCAATCTCGAACACCGCCCTGAAATCAGACGAGTATTACCAACAAAAAAAACGTACCATTTGCAGCCTTCCTGAGTGATGTCGCAGGTCTTTCGCGCCGCTGTCCACTCGGTCGGTTCCGCCGCACGATACCCTGAGCCGCGGGACACCCCTCGATTACCCAGAGTCCCCGCCCCATGCCTTTGCTCGATACGCCCTTCGCCCAGCTTGATCTGATCCGCCAGCCCGAACAGCAGAACGAACCGCTGCAAGCTTTCGATGCGGCTGACGAATACCTGCTCAATCATCTGGCCGAACAGAATCTGCCGGCGGATACCCGAGTATTGGTGCTCAACGACAGTTTCGGCGCGCTGGCCATCAGCCTCGCAGGCAAAGTGCAGATCAGCACCAGCGGTGATTCGTTCCTGGCGTTTCAGGGGCTGGAAAAAAACCTGCTGCGCAATGGCCAGGTGTTTGATGCTCTCCGAGGCGTTCCCGCCAGCGAACCATTGGTCGGGCCGTTCGACCGGGTACTGATCCGCGTACCGAAAACCCTGGCGCTGCTGGAAGAGCAATTGATTCGCCTGCAAGGCCAATTGGCACCCGGTGCGCAAGTGGTAGCAGCGGCGATGGTCAAGCATTTGCCCCGCGCCGCCGGTGATCTTCTGGAGCGCTACATCGGGCCGGTCCAGGCTTCGCTGGCAGTGAAGAAGGCGCGCTTGCTGATTGCCACGCCCGAGGCCAAGGCACCCGCCGTCTCGCCCTACCCGACCCGTTATCGCCTCGACGAGCCGGCCATCGAACTGCTCAACCACGCCAACGTGTTCTGCCGTGAAGGGCTGGACATCGGCACCCGCGCCTTCCTTCCGCATCTGCCAAAAAACCTCGGCTCGGCACGAGTTGCCGACCTAGGCTGCGGCAACGGCGTACTGGCCATCGCCAGCGCCCTGCAAAACCCCGAGGCGTATTACACGCTGGTGGACGAATCGTTCATGGCCGTGCAATCCGCCGCCGAAAACTGGCGTGCGGTGCTGGGCGAACGTGAAGTGATCGTGCGCGCCGGCGACGGTCTGGCCGGGCAGCAAGCGCAATCGCTGGACGTAGTACTGTGCAACCCGCCATTCCATCAGCAACAGGTGGTTGGCGACTTCCTCGCCTGGCGCATGTTCCAGCAGGCCCGCGAAGCGCTGGTGGTTGGCGGTGCGCTGTACATCGTCGGCAACCGTCATTTGGGTTATCACAGCAAACTGGCGCGGCTGTTCCGGGGCGTCGAGCAAGTCGCGGCCACACCAAAGTTCGTGATTCTCAAGGCGCGCAAATAATCCGGGCAAAAAAAACCCTCCGGTCGGAGGGTCAAGAATCCGTGCCGCAAGGCAACGGGATGGGAAGTCTCAATGCGTGGTCAGGCCTGCTGCATTCATGAACATGCGCATCAGGCTGGCGACGATAAACAATGCGCCGACGCTGCCGACCCAAATCATTGCCAACCAGCCAAGCCGCTGCCACAGCGGCTTTTTTTCGGCTTCTTCAATGTCGTGCAGGGAATGTTTGCCGGTCATGCTTGCATCCTCCGGTTTAGGGGAGATGGCGCCGCTCTCGGCGCCATCGTGATCACGCCTAGTGATAACCGTCTTCGTGGGTGACCTTGCCGCGGAACACGTAGTAGCTCCAGAAGGTGTAACCCAGGATGAACGGGATGATGAACAGCGTGCCCACCAGCATGAATCCCTGGCTTTGCGGCGGTGCGGCGGCGTCCCAGATCGAGATCGACGGCGGCACGATGTTCGGCCACAGGCTGATGCCCAGACCGCTGTAGCCGAGGAAGATCAGCACCAGGGTCAGCAGGAACGGCATGTAGTTGGCATTGCGTGCCACCGCGCGAATCAGACCGTACATCGTCACCAGCACCAGAATCGGCACCGGCATGAACCAGAACAGGTTCGGCATGCTGAACCAGCGCGTCGCAATTTCCGGGTGGGCCAGCGGCGTCCACAGACTGACGATGCCAATCACCGCCAACAGCACGAAGGCCAGCGGACGCGCCAGGTCATGCATCTGTTCCTGCAGCTTGCCTTCGGTCTTCATGATGAGCCAGGTGCAGCCGAGCAACGCGTACGCCACCACCAGCGCGGCGCCGCAGAACAGCGTGAACGGCGTCAGCCAGTCCAGTGAGCCGCCGGCGTATTGCCGGTTGACCACGGGCAAGCCATCGATGAACGCGCCCAGCGCCACGCCCTGGAAGAACGTCGCCGCCACCGAACCACCGATGAATGCCTTGTCCCACAAATGACGCTTGTCGTCCTTGGCCTTGAAGCGGAACTCGAACGCCACGCCGCGGAAAATCAGCCCGATCAGCATGAAGATCAGCGGCAGGTACAGCGCCGACAGCACCACCGAATAGGCCAGCGGGAACGCGCCGAACAACGCCGCGCCGCCCAGTACCAGCCAGGTTTCATTGCCGTCCCATACCGGGGCGACGGTGTTCATCATTACGTCCCGGTCGGTCTTGCCGGGGATGAACGGGAAGAGAATCCCGATCCCCAGGTCGAAACCGTCCATCACCACGTACATCATGATCCCGAAGATGATGATCACGGCCCAGATCAGCGGAAGATCAATACCCATGACTCAAATCTCCTTGGTCAGGCTGCGGTCGTGTTCGGCGCCATCGTCGTCGGCAGCGGACAACGGACGGGCCGGCGTGCGTTTCTGGCCAGGGCCACCTTCGTTGGTTTCCTTGCCTTCGTCGGTTTTCGGTCCTTTGCGCACGAGGCGCATCATGTAGCCCAGCCCCGCACCGAACAGCGCGAAATACACCACCACGAACATGATCAGCGTGATGCTCATCTGCATGAAGCTGTGGTTGGAGGACGCATCCGCCGTGCGCATCAGCCCGTAGACCACCCACGGCTGACGACCGATTTCAGTGGTGAACCAGCCCGCCAGGATCGCGATCAGGCCGGACGGCCCCATCCACAACGCCAGGTACAGGAACGGCCGCGACGTGTAGAGCGTGTCGCGCTTGCGCAGCCACAGGCTCCAGAGGCCGGTGAAGATCATCAGGAAACCGAGGCCGACCATGATCCGGAACGACCAGAACACGATGGTCGAATTCGGCCGGTCTTCAGGCGGGAATTCCTTGAGCGCCGGCACCTGCTTGTCCAGCGAGTGGGTCAGAATCAGGCTGCCGAGGTACGGGATCTCGACCGCGTATTTGGTTTTCTCTTCCTTCATGTCCGGCCAGCCGAACAGGATCAGCGGCGTCGCCTCGTTGCCGACGTTTTCCCAGTGGCCTTCGATCGCAGCGATTTTCGCCGGCTGGTGCTTAAGGGTGTTGAGGCCGTGGAAGTCACCGATGACCGCCTGGATCGGCGCAACGATCAACGCCATCCACATTGCCATCGACAGCATGGTGCGAATCGCCGGGTTGTCCTTGCCGCGCAACAGGTGCCAGGCCGCCGAGGAGCCGACGAAGAACGCCGTTGCGACGAACGCGGCAGTCGCCATGTGCATCAGGCGATACGGGAACGAAGGGTTGAAAACGATTGCCAGCCAGTCGGTTGGAATGACCTGCCCGTTGACGATCTCGAAGCCCTGCGGGGTCTGCATCCAGCTGTTGGAAGCGAGAATCCAGAAGGTCGAAATCAACGTGCCGATGGCCACCATCACCGTGGAGAAAAAGTGCAGGCCGCGCCCGACCTTGTTCCAGCCGAACAGCATCACGCCGAGGAAACCGGCCTCAAGGAAGAACGCCGTGAGCACTTCATACGTCAGCAACGGCCCGGTAACGGAACCTGCGAAGTCCGAGAAGCGGCTCCAGTTGGTGCCGAACTGGTAGGCCATGACCAGGCCCGAGACCACGCCCATGCCGAAGTTGACGGCAAAGATCTTCGACCAGAAATGGTAGAGGTCACGGTAGGTGTCGTTGCGGGTTTTCAGCCACAGGCCTTCCAGCACCGCGAGATAGCTCGCAAGACCGATGGTGATCGCCGGGAACAGGATGTGGAACGAGATGGTGAACGCGAACTGAATTCGGGCGAGATCCAGGGCCTCTAAACCGAACATAAGCTTTCCTCTATCAGATAACGGTTCCAGGACTGGCGGCCTTGAACCACTGCCCCCACGGGTATGGAGTGCGGCGAACTCGGATTCGTTCTTCTTTTTACAGGCATCGCGACGCAGGGAGTCTGCCGACGGGTCCGCGATCATCTCCACGAAGGGTCTTGATCTGGATCAATCAACGTTGAAAGAGTAGTCCCATTTCCGACGGAGAACCGCGTGGTCTTTTGCCGCGTGACAAGTTGCCTCACAGCCCTGGCAACGCCGCGAAACATCCTTGGCCACGTACTCTCGGAAAAATCGATGTCTGGCTAACTAAATTTTCTGTCATAGCAACTTCCTGTTACAGACTGGTGATAATCTCGCGATTCCCCTCGATCAAGACCGGCCCGCAAATGCCCAGCCAAGAGCCCTTGCTGTTACGTCACCACCGTCCCTTTCTTGCTTTCTGGTTTGCCCGGATCTTCACCGCCAGCGGTTTTCAAATGCTCACCGTGGCGATCGGCTGGAACCTCTATCAACTGACCGGCAACGTGCTCGATCTGGGTCTGGTCGGGCTGGTGGAATTCGCTCCACGTGTATTGTTCATGCTGCACACCGGCCACGTTGCCGATCGCTACGATCGGCGCAAGGTCGCGGCGATCTGTCAGTCGTTGCAAGCCTTGATCGCTCTGGCACTGGCCATCGGCAGCGCCACCGACCATGTCACCCGGGAAATGATTTTTATCCTGGCGTTCCTGCTGGGCGCCGCGCGCTCCTTCGAAATGCCGACCACCCAGGCGCTGCTGCCGAGCATCGTGCCCGGCACGCTGTTCCCACGGGCCGTCGCTGCCGCGCAGTCGGCGCAGCAATCGGCCACCATCGTCGCCCCGGCGCTTGGCGGTCTGCTTTATGCCTTCGGCAGCGTTTGGGTCTATGGCCCCACCGTCGTTCTGTACGTCATCGCGTGTACCTTGATGCTCAACCTGCCCGCGCGGCAAACACCGCTGAACAAAGGCAAGGCGACACTGGATTCGTTGCTGGCGGGGATTCGCTTCATTCGCAGCCGCCCGGACATTCTCGGGGCGATTTCGCTGGACCTGTTCGCGGTGCTGCTCGGCGGTGCAACGGCCCTGTTGCCGGTGTTCGCCAAGGACATTCTGCTGACCGGGCCGTGGGGATTGGGATTGCTGCGCTCGGCGCCGGCGGTCGGGGCGTTGATGATGTCGTTGTTTCTGGCGCGGTTTGCCGTTGAACGCAACGTCGGTCGCGTGATGTTCACTGCCGTCGGCGTATTCGGTGTCGCCACCATCGCGTTCGGTCTGTCGACTTCGTTCTGGTTCTCGTTGGCGGTGCTGGTGGTGCTCGGCGCGGCGGACATGATCAGCATGGTGATCCGCGCCTCGTTCGTGCAACTGGAAACCCCGGATGAAATGCGCGGCCGGGTCAGCGCCGTGAACGGCCTGTTCATCGGTGCCTCGAACCAACTGGGCGAATTCGAATCCGGCCTCACCGCCCACTGGTTCGGCACCGTACCGGCAGTGGTGATGGGCGGGATCGGTACGCTGGTGGTAACCGGGACCTGGATCAAACTGTTCCCGACCCTGGCCAACCGCGACCGAATGCATGTGCCGGTGGAAGAGGTGAAGGCTTAGCTGCACCGCTGCCACCTGCGGAATAAACCCGCCAAGCATAATCAGCTCGAAAAGATGCGGTACATAGATACCGCATTGAGTGTAATGTATCGCCTTACACTCGCTTCATGATCAAATCCTTTCAGCACAAAGGCCTTCGCGGCTTCTATGAAACCGGTTCGACTCGCGGGATTCGTGCCGATCACGCTAAACGGCTGTCGCGCATGCTGCAGTTCATGGATCGGGCCGCCGTTCCGGGGGATCTGGATCTTCCCGGTTGGCGTCTGCATCCACTGAAAGGGGAGCTTTGCGAATACTGGTCACTCAGTGTGTCCGGGAACTGGCGGGTTATCTTTCGATTTGCAGGGTCGGATATCGAACTGGTTGATTATCTGGATTACCACTGACAGGAGGCAGGCTCATGCCCATGCACAACCCGCCACACCCCGGTGAAACACTGCTGATGGATGTATTGCCGGAGCTTGGTATCAGCGTCACCGAATTGGCTCGGCATCTTGGATTCGCTCGTCCCCACCTTTCTCGTGTCCTGCACGGGCATGCGCCGATCAGCCCGGATCTGGCCGTCCGTCTGGAACGCGCGGGGATTGGCAAGGCTCGTATGTGGCTAGGCGTTCAAACCGATTACGACCTTTGGCAAGCCGAGCACCGTGAGCAGCCAGCCATTCAACCAATCGCTGCTCACGCCTGACGCTCTCAGGCCAATAACTCCCCCGCCACCTTCGCTCTGACGGCCTTGCCCGCCAGTTGCTCGACCAGTGTCAGGGCGAACGCCAGTGCTGCGCCGGAACCCTGGGCGGTGATGCAATTGCCGTCGACCACCACCGGTTGATCGACAAACGTGCAACCGGAGAGGTTATGGCTGGTGGCGGGCAGGCAGGTCATGCGGCGTTGACGCAATCCACCGAAGCTTTGCAGCGCGATCGCCGGGGCTTCGGCGATCGCGGCGAACAGGCGTCCGGCGCTGGCTTGATCCTTGAGCAATTGTTGCAAGGGCTGGTGGGCGGCAAGGTGTTGTGCGCCGACCGCGCCACCGGGCAGGACGATCAGGTCGAAGGTCTGGGCCAGCACATCAATGAGCATGCCGTCGGCAGTCAGGCGCGTGCCTCGGGCACAGGTCAGCATGCGCCGGCCCTCGATACTGGCCGCCACCACTTCGACGCCGGCGCGGCGCAGCACGTCGATCAGGGTTACGCATTGCAGATCATCGATGCCCTCGGCGAGGGTAATCAGGGCTCTAAAGGTCATGGGCGCCATCCGCTGGGTGATCTTTAAAGCGTAGTCAGCTTTGCCCTGCCTTGGTCGGCGACAGCCGTTACTTGATGTAAAGCTGGGTCGACATCGTGTTGCGCGGGGCGTTGATCGACGTGTTGCTGAAGGTAAAGGTGCCTTCCTGACGGGCTGCCAGATCGAAGGTGTACAGCGAACCGACGGTTTTCGCACCTGGCGTACATTCGGTCAGGTTGCCGTTATCAAAAGCACAGACCGGGCTCCGGGTGCCGTTCACTTCGAAACCGTCCAGCGCTGCCTGAGGCTGGCTCTGGCCGTAGCCGATTTCCAGCACATAGACCTTGATGCCCGGCGCGCTGTGATCGCAACGGGTCTGCACCTGGCCATCGGTAATGTCTTCGAGCCCGCAGGACGACGACTGAACCTTGATGACTTTCACCTCGCTCAATGGCGGCGCCGATGCCGCAAGTGCCGCCGATGCAGCGGCCAGCAGCAAGGCCATCAATCCAGCGCTCTTCATCCAACCCTTGGTCATGCGATCCATCCCCGAAAAAACAGCGCGCAGTATGGCGTACTTGGCCGTGGTGCAAAACTTCGCCGACGATCGACACCAACATCCGCCATCTTCCTCACGCTGCTGGTATGATGCGCGGCTTTTTCCGGCCCACCACAATTTTCCAGGCGCTTGCGACGGTCTGTGCTTTGCTGTTGAGGTCGATACATTCACGGCGCCACGCGCGCCACGGGGAGCAGACATGCTGGAAAGGCTGTTTCAACTCAAGGCACACAACACCAACGTGCGGACCGAGATTCTGGCGGGCGTCACGACCTTCCTGGCCATGGCCTACATTCTGTTCGTCAACCCGAGCATCCTCGGCGAGACCGGCATGGACAAAGGCGCGGTGTTCGTCGCCACGTGTCTGGCAGCCGCCATCGGCTCCACGGTCATGGGCCTGATCGCCAACTACCCGATCGCCCTTGCGCCAGGCATGGGTCTGAACGCCTTCTTTACCTACACCGTCGTGCTGCACATGGGCCATACCTGGCAAGTGGCGCTGGGCGCGGTGTTCATTTCGGCCGTGTGCTTCTTCCTGCTGTCGATCTTCCGCATCCGTGAATGGATCATCAACAGCATTCCGCTGCCGCTACGTTCGGCGATTGCCGCCGGTATCGGCCTGTTCCTGGCGCTGATCGCCCTGCACAACGCCGGCATCGTGGTCGGCAACCCGGCGACCATGGTCGGCCTCGGTGACCTGAAACAACCGGCCCCGATCCTAGCCACCCTCGGTTTTGCCCTGATCGTTGCCCTTGAAGCGCTGAAAGTGCGCGGCGCGGTGCTGATCGGCATTCTGGTGGTGACCATCGTCTCGATCGTAATGGGCTTCACCCCGTTCGGCGGCGTGACGTCGATGCCACCTTCGCTGGCCCCGACGTTCCTGCAACTGGACATCAAGGGTGCGCTGGACATCGGTCTGGTCAGCGTGATTTTCGCCTTCCTGTTTGTCGACCTGTTCGACAACTCCGGTACCCTGATCGGTGTCGCCAAGCGCGCCGGCCTGATGGGCAAGGACGGCCACATGCCGAAGATGGGCCGTGCGCTGATCGCCGACAGTACCGCTGCGATGGCCGGCTCGCTGCTGGGCACCTCGACCACCACCAGCTACATCGAATCCGCTGCGGGCGTGAGTGCCGGCGGCCGCACCGGCCTGACTGCTATCGTCGTCGCGATCCTGTTCCTGCTGGCGCTGTTCTTCTCGCCACTGGCCGCCAGCGTACCGGCGTTTGCCACCGCGCCGGCGCTGCTGTTCGTCGCCGTGCTGATGACTTCGGGCCTGGCGGAAATAGACTGGGAAGACATCACCGTCGCCGCGCCGGTCGTGGTCACCGCTCTGGCGATGCCTTTCACCTATTCCATCGCCAACGGCATCGCCTTCGGCTTCATCGCCTGGACTGCGATCAAACTGCTGTCCGGCCGCGCCCGTGAGCTGAACCCGGCGCTGGTGATCCTGTCGATTCTGTTCGTGATCAAGCTGGGTTGGTTCAACGCATGACTTTTGATTCCCAGGTCTACGCCGCACAACTCGAAGACAAGGTCACGCGCCTGCGTGACCTGCTGGCCCCGTTCGATGCGCCGGAGCCAACGGTGTTCGATTCGCCGCTGCAGAACTTCCGCCTGCGCGCCGAATTCCGCCTGTGGCGCGAGGGCGGTGAGCGGCACTACGCGATGTTTTCCCAGGACGACAAACGCACGCCGATCCTCATCGAAGAGTTCCCGATCGCCAGCCTGCGCATCAACCAGTTGATGCCGCAATTGAAAGCGGCCTGGCAGGCCAGTGCAGCGCTGAGCCACAAGCTGTTTCAGGTGGAGTTTCTGACCACCCTGGCCGGCGACGCGATGATCACCCTGTGCTACCACCGTCCACTGGACGAACACTGGCACGCGGCGGCCACCAAGCTGTCGGCAGACCTGGGCGTCAGTATCATCGGTCGCTCCAAGGGCAAGCGCGAAGTGCTCGGCCTCGATTACGTGGTCGAGAAACTCGACGTCGGCGGTCGCACCTTCAGCTATCGCCAGCCGGAAGGTGCGTTCACCCAGCCCAACGGCACCGTGAATCAGAAAATGCTCAACTGGGCATATGAAGCACTGGGCGATCGCAGCGACGATCTGCTGGAGCTGTATTGCGGCAACGGCAACTTCACACTGCCGCTGGCAACACGCGTGCGCAAAGTGCTGGCCACCGAAATCAGCAAGACCTCGGTCAACGCTGCGTTGAGCAACCTGGCTGAAAACGCTGTGGACAACGTTACGCTGGTGCGCCTGTCCGCCGAAGAGCTGACCGAAGCCCTGAACGAAGTTCGTCCGTTCCGTCGCCTGCACGGCATCGACCTGAAAAGCTACGAGTTCGGCAGCGTGTTCGTCGACCCGCCACGGGCCGGCATGGATCCGGACACCTGCGAGCTGACCCGTCGCTTCGACAACATCCTGTACATCTCCTGCAACCCGGAGACCCTGGCGGCCAACATCGCCCAGTTGCACGACACGCACCGCATCACTCGCTGCGCGCTGTTCGACCAGTTCCCGTGGACTCACCACATGGAATCCGGTGTGCTGCTGACCCGGCGTTGATCGCAGGTGCAGATACGAGAAAGCCGTCCTCATCGACGGCTTTTTTGTACCTGCTCACGGCACCGGATCGATCTTGCGCGGGCGCCCGCCCTTCCTGCCGTTGGCCCGTGCGGCTTCAGCTTTCGCGGTGCTGCTCTGGCGGCCATTACGGGAGGCGATCACCGAAGCGGCCATGGCCATCAATGGCTGACTGGCGGAGATCATGCCGGCGATGGAAACCTGCAGGTCCTTGCCGTCGTGGCAAAGGGCGGTGCCGGCGAAGCCTACGTTCAACCCGCTGAAGTCTTCGGGTTCGAAATCATCGAATTCACGGTAGAGATTCACTGGCAGCAGCACGCCACTGTCGTCCTCGAAGCGAATCACCAGACACGGTTTCTCAAAGGCCACCGACACGGCTTGCAGGCTGCTGCGTCGGCGCACGCCACCACGGTCGACCGCTTCGTCCAGACGTTTTTCGGTGACGGGCCGATCCGCGTGCAGCGTGGCTTTGACTGTTTTCATAATTCTATTTCCACTCCTTCGTTGGCGCCGACCAGGGCCAACAGGGTTTTGTTGACCTCAGGCTCGTAATGCGCCGATCCGATCCTGAAACTCGTGCTGGTGACCTCCCGCAGCACCGCCACCTGATTCGACTGCCCGTCCCACCACTGATTGTCGAGGCAGGCGGTGCGCAATCGAGTCCACCAGATCCAGCGCGCCCGCCGCAGATGATCGGTTTCACGCAGCGACTGGCGCAGCCCTTCAAGCAGGCTGACCGGCGGTCGATGCGACAACGGCACCACATCCCACAGTTCAACGCCGTTGTGCCAGAAACTGAATTTGAAGCGGGCGCTCCAGGCGCCCGCATCCACATGTGCGTGGGGCGGACAATGTTCGTCATGCAACATGATCACCACTGACAGTCCTTTGTAACTGCATACCTTCATGCTACCCATCCGTTAGGTTTAAAAGTTTCAACACTTGCCATTCCCTGGCAAATCCGACCACCGGCGCCCAGGCCTGCGGCAGCCGCTACCTTTCGAGCCTAGTGCGGGAGCCGCAAAAGCCCCGCGCAAAATGGTAAGCAGTTCTTTCGCAGCGACCGCGTATTTGCTACATACGAAGACTCATTCCCCGGTGTAATCAATCATGCAGCGACACTTCGACGATCTTCAGCTGGGCAGCATCGAGTTGTTTTGCCTGGCCGCCGAGTGCGGCAGTTTCACCGGTGCGGCGCAGGCGGCTTCGGTGACGCCGGCAGCGGTGAGCCGCTCGGTATCACGCATGGAAGAACGCCTGGGCGTACGGTTGTTCGCGCGCACCACCCGCAGCGTGAAACTGACCGACAGCGGCCGGCGCTATTACGAAGAATGCCGTCAGGCACTGACGCAACTGGTGGAGGCGCAACGGGAAGTCATGGGCCGACAGCAGGAACCGTCCGGCACCCTGCGTATCAGTATTCCTACGACCTACGCCCATCACCGGATCCTGCCGCTGCTGCCTGCCTTTCGTGCGCGATTCCCGCAGGTGAAAGTCGACATGCACATCAGCAATCGCAACATCGACTTCGTCGGCGAGGGTTACGACATGGCGATCCGTGTGCGAGCGATTCCAGACTCAGGCCTGATCGCCCGCCATCTGGAAGACGCGGCGCTGGTGATGGTCGCCAGCCCCGACTACCTGAAACGTGCCGGCACGCCGCAGACCCTCGAAGACCTCGAACAGCACGAGTGCATCCAGTACGAACTGCCCAGCAGCGGGCGGCGGATCACCTGGCTGTTTTACGACGAAGACGCGCCACGGGAAATCCTCGCCGAGGGCAATTTCTGCTGCTCGGACGATGTGCTCGGTGGCGTGACCCTGGCCAGGCACGGTGCCGGGTTGTTCCAGACCTATCGCTTTATCGTCGAAAAGGAACTGGCCGACGGCTCGCTGATTGAAGTGCTCAAACCCTACAGCGGACGCTCGCGACCATTCACCTTGCTGTACCCGCAGAATCGCCACATGCCGCTGCGTGTCAGGGCTTTCATCGATTTTCTGGTCGAGCAGTTGCCGCACTGAATCTCGCCTGTGTGCGATCACCGCACACAAAACCGGGCTGTCGATGCAGAGCAATTGATTAAAGTAACCATCTAGTACAATTTAACTCCACAGGTCGAAAACTCGGCCCAAGCCAAAAACAATAAGTGGAGTTTGCCTCATGCCCCCTATCGTTCTGGTGCTCAACGGCCCGAACCTGAACCTGCTCGGCACCCGTGAACCGGCGACCTACGGTCACGAAACCCTGGCCGACATCTCAGCCCTGTGCGGGCGCGCCGCTGAAGAGTTCGGCCTGGCCGTGGAGTTTCGCCAGACCAACCACGAAGGCGAACTGCTCGACTGGATTCACGGCGCCCGCCAGCGCTGCGCCGGCATCGTCATCAACCCGGCCGCCTGGACACACACTTCGGTCGCGATCCGCGACGCCCTGGTCGCCAGCGAATTGCCGGTGATCGAAGTGCACCTGTCCAACGTCCACGCCCGCGAGCCGTTCCGTCATCACTCGTTCGTCTCGGCCATCGCCACGGCGGTGATGTGCGGCTTCGGCAGCCACGGCTATCGCCTGGCCCTGGAACATTTCAGCCAGCGGCTGAAGGGGCGATCCGCATGAATCGCAACAACGTGATACTCGCCGGACTGATCGGCGCCGGCATCCAGGCCTCCCGCACCCCGGCCCTGCATGAGCATGAGGGCGACGAACAGGGCCTGCGTTACCTGTACCGGCTGATCGATCTCGATCAACTGCAACTGGACAGCAACGCCCTGCCCGACCTGCTGCTGGCCGCCGAGCGGATGAACTACACCGGGCTGAACATCACCTTCCCTTGCAAGCAGGCAATCATCCCGCTGCTCGATGAATTGTCCCCGGAAGCCCGAGGCATCGGTGCCGTGAACACGGTGGTGCTGAAGGACGGCAAGCGCGTCGGCCACAACACCGATTGCCTGGGTTTCGCCGAAGGTTTTCGTCGCGGCCTGCCAGACGTCGCCCGCGAACGTGTAGTCCAGATGGGCGCTGGTGGCGCAGGCGCGGCAGTGGCCCACGCCTTGTTGAGCGAAGGCGTACAGCAACTGAGCATTTTTGATGTGGACATGGAGCGCGCCGAATGTCTGGCCGACAACCTCAACCAGCATTTTGGTGCCGGTCGAGCCGTGGCCGGACATGATCTGGCGAGCACGTTGAGTCGGGCCGACGGCCTGGTAAACACCACGCCGATGGGCATGGCCAAATTACCCGGCATGCCCGTGCCGGCGGCATTGTTGCGACCCGAGTTGTGGGTAGCGGAGATCGTGTATTTCCCGCTGGAAACCGAACTGCTGCGCAACGCCCGCGCCCTGGGTTGCCGAACCCTGGATGGCGGCAATATGGCGGTGTTTCAGGCAGTGAAGGCGTTTGAGCTGTTCAGCGGCAGGGTGCCGGATGCGCGACGGATGCTCGCGCATTTTCAAAGCATGAAAGGTTGAATCGCACCTCTGCTCCCTGTGGGAGCGAGCTTGCTCGCGAACGCTTACCGTCAGCCAATAAATGTGCTGTCTGACACACCGCTTTCGCGAGCAAGCTCGCTCCCACAAAGGGCGCCGTCACGCCTGCAAGTAGCGCAGTACCGACTCGCAAATCATCTCGCGATGACGCTGCTTGATGCTTTCGTCCGGCAGGTCGATCTGAAAGATCTCACCGAACGTGTGACGGTTCGACACGCGATAGAAGCAGAACGAACTGATCAACAGATGCACGTCCAGCGCGTCGAGCCCGGCGCGGAAAACCCCTTCTTCAGCACCACGGCGCAGAATCTCGCCCAGGGAATCGAGGATGGTGTTGTTCATCGCCTTGATCGCGTCGGAACGCTTCACGTACTCGGCGTTGTGGATGTTTTCGATGCTGACGATCCGCACGAAATCGACGTTGCGATCGTGGTGATCGAAGGTGAATTCCACCAGGCGCCGGATCGCCTCCACCGGCGGCAACTCGGCCAGGTGCAGGCGGTTTTCGGTGTTGCGGATATCGCCGTAGAGCTTCTCCAGCACCTCGACATACAACTGCTCCTTGCTGCCGAAGTAGTAATAGATCATGCGTTTGGAGGTGTGGATGCGCTCGGCGATCGCGTCCACGCGAGCACCGGACAGCCCCTGCTGGACGAACTCGACGATCGCCTCCTGGAGGATGTTCTCGCGGGTTTTTTCCGGGTTGTTCTTGCGACTCTTGCGCGGCTCTACCGCTGCTGAAACGGGGGCTGCGGAAAGTTCTGAAGTCATTGTCATTGCGGGCTCACGGCCATCACTGCACAGGCTGGCGATTATGGGCTGCGCGGCACAGTGAAGGAAGCCGCGCGACCCGGGTTTAATCCCGCGTTTACGAATTTCCTACAACTTCGCCTGGCGAACTGCGCCACTGCGTGATTTGGCCATCGCCGCCAACCGCACCGCAACGTTGGCCGCGCCGTAACCGGCATAACCGTTCTTGCGCTGGATGATCTCGAAGAAGAAGCGCCCTTCGAACGGCTCGGTATAGACGTGAAACAACTCGCCACCCTGAGCGTCGCGGTCATACAGCACGTTGTAGTACGCCAGCTCGCTGAGGAATTCGTCATCGAAATCGAAACGCGCCGCGAGGTCGTCGTAATAGTTCAGCGGGATGTCCAGCAGCGGCACCCCCGCCTCTTTCGCCCGGCTGACTTCGGCGAAGATATCGTCGCAATCGAAGGCGATGTGATGCACCCCGGAGCCGCGATAACTCGACAGCGCGTGTGAGATCGCCGTGTTGCGGTTCTCGGAAATGTTCAGCGGCAGACGGATCGAACTGTCGCGGCTGCGCAGCGCGCGACTCTTCACCAGCCCGTACGGATCCGGCAGCACCACTTCGTCATCGGCCTCGAAATCCAGCAGGCTCTTGTAGAACAGCACCCAACTGTCGAGGCTGTCTGCAGGCAGCGCCATGGCCATGTGATCGATGCGCTTGAGGCCGCCACGCGCCACTGCATCCGGCAGCAGATTGAAGTCGGTGCCATAGACATCCGCCTCCTGATCCACCAGATAAATCAGGCTGCCGTCCGGCGCACGCACCGCCGCCAGTTCCAGCTCGTTGGGGCCGACCAGTCCGCGATATGGCTGACCTTTATAGGCGACAGCGCGGGCCAGCGCGCTGGCGCTGTCCTTGACCCGCACGGCAGTGGCGCACAGCGACGGGCCGTGAGCCTCGAAAAAACTGTGGCCGAACGAATAGGGTTCGGAGTTGAGGATCAGGTTGATATCGCCCTGACGCAACAGGCTGACGCTCTTGGAGCGATGCTGGCCGGCCTTGACGAAACCCAGCCGTTCCAGCCAGTTCGACAGCTTGGCGCCGAGGGCTTCGTCGACGGCGAACTCCAGAAACTCGATGCCGTTGTATTCGCTGGCCTTCGGCGTTTCGAAGAGGATTTCGCGGTTATCCACAGGACGGATTTCCTGCTCCAGACGCTGGCGGGTTTTCTCCTCCAGGTACAGCAGCGAACGCAGACCGTCAGCGGCATTGGCCCGAGGCGGCGCGGCGCGGAAGCCGTCGTTGAAGATTTCCAGCGACAGCGGCCCGGTGTAGCCGCTCTGGATGATGGGTGCGAGGAAGCCCGGCAGATCAAACTCGCCCTGCCCCGGGAAGCAGCGGAAATGCCGGCTCCACTCCAGTACGTCCATCGCCAGGATCGGCGCGTCGGCCATTTGCACGAAGAAAATCCTGTCGCCGGGAATCTCGGCAATCGCCCGCGGATCGCCCTTGAGCGACAGTGTGTGGAAACTGTCGAGCAACACGCCGAGGGCCGGATGATCAGCCTGACGCACGATGTCCCAGACCTGTTGATAAGTGTTCACATGACGGCCCCAGGCCAGCGCTTCATAACCGATGCGCAGTCCACGAGCGCCGGCGCGCTCGGCCAGCAGACGCAGGTCGTCGATGAGGATCTGTTGATCGCCGATACTGTCGGGGGAGGTATTGCTGCAGACCAGCACCAGGTCGGTGCCCAGTTCCTGCATCAGGTCGAACTTGCGCTCGGCCCGCTCCAGATTTCGCTCCAGACGATCGCGGCGGCAGCCTTCGAAATCACGGAACGGCTGGAACAGGGTGATGGCGATTCCAAGGTCGGCGCACATCTGCCGGATTTCCCGGGGACTGCCGTCGTAATACAGAAGATCGTTCTCGAAAATCTCCACCCCGTCGAACCCGGCGGCGGCAATGGCTTCGAGTTTTTCCGGCAGGGTTCCGCTCAAGGAGACGGTGGCAATGGATCGCTGCATGTTTCAACTCCCGGTGGAGATGTCGGCTACGGAAATTGCGCCGCTTTTATAGAGTGAGCGAATTATTGGTCCCGGTTTTTCATTGAGCAATTTAAACTGTACTACCCGGTTAGTTTTGCGTGCGATTATCGAACACAATGCCGGTTTGGCGAATTGACGATTTTTCGCCCACTGCCCAACATCCGTCTCACCTTGAGTCCGGAACTGAACCACCGGTCGCAGCGTGCACAACAAAAGCACACCAAATAACAAATCCAAAAACGGGTGGAACACATGATTCCTTCACAGACTTCCCGCATGGCTCCGGCCATGAGCACTGCCACGGGTGGCATCGGCGACAAGATCCGCGGCGCCATGGCCGTCGGCAAGACCCGTTGGGGCATGCTGGCGCTGGTGTTTTTCGCCACCACCCTGAACTACATCGACCGCGCCGCCCTCGGCGTCATGCAGCCGATCCTCGCCAAGGAAATGAGCTGGACGGCGATGGACTACGCCAACATCAACTTCTGGTTTCAGGTCGGCTACGCGATCGGCTTCGTGCTGCAGGGAAGGCTGATCGACCGGGTCGGCGTCAAACGCGTGTTCTTCTGCGCGGTGCTGCTCTGGAGCCTGGCCACCGGCGCCCATGGTCTGGCGACCTCGGCGGTGGGCTTCATGGTCTGCCGGTTCATCCTAGGCCTGACCGAAGCGGCCAACTACCCGGCCTGCGTGAAGACCACGCGCCTGTGGTTCCCGGCCGGCGAGCGCGCCGTGGCCACCGGCATCTTCAACGCCGGTACCAACGTCGGCGCGATGTTCACCCCGATGCTGCTGCCGCTGATCCTTCACGTGTGGGGCTGGCAGGCCGCGTTCCTGTGCATGTCGGCACTGGGCGGGATCTGGCTGCTGTTCTGGGGCCTGAAGTATTTCAACCCTGAAGATCACCCGAGCGTGAAGCAGTCGGAGCTGGACTACATTCAGAAAGAAGTCGAACCGGAACAGGCCCGCGTACCGTTCTCGCGAATCCTGCGCATGCGCGGCACCTGGGCCTTCGCCCTCGCCTACGCGCTGACCGCGCCGGTGTTCTGGTTCTACCTGTACTGGCTGCCGCCATTTCTCAATCAGCAATACAACCTGGGCATCAACGTCACCCAGATGGGCATTCCGCTGATCATCATTTACGTCACCGCTGACTTCGGCAGCGTGGGCGGCGGGATTCTGTCTTCGTTCCTGATCGGTCGCGGCATGAACTCGATCAAGGCGCGGCTGCTGTCGATGTTCCTGTTCGCCTGCTGCATCATCGGCGTGGTGATGGCTGCCGGATCCGCCAACCTGTGGATCGCCGTCGCCGCCATCTCCCTGGCCATCGGCGCGCATCAGGCCTGGACTGCCAACATCTGGAGCCTGGTGATGGACTACACGCCCAAGCACATGATGAGCACGGTCTTCGGTTTCGGCGGCATGTGCGCGGCGATCGGCGGGATGTTCATGACCCAGATCGTCGGCCACATCCTGACCGTCACCAACAACAACTACACCGTGTTGTTCACCCTGATCCCGGCGATGTACTTCATTGCCCTGACCTGGATGTACTTCGTGGCACCGCGCAAGATTCCTACCGTTACCGAGTAACCTGCCCTTCCTTGTGGGAGCGAGCTTGCTCGCGAATGCGGACTGACATTCAGCACTGACGTTGAATGACACACCGCCTTCGTGAGCAAGCTCACTCCCACAGTGTTTTTCAGCGCCGGCTCTGCTGCCACGCTGCCGCCAGTCCGCTGCAACAGATCACCGCAATCCCGATCACCGTCATCAGGGTCGGCGTGTGCGCAAACAGCAACCAGCCCAACAACCCCGCGAACACGATCTGGCAATAACCGAACGGTGCCAGCAGCGCCGGCGCGGCATGGCGGAACGCCTGGGTCAGAAACAGGTGTGCGGTCATCCCGCAACTGCCCAGCGCCAGCATCAACAACCCGTGCCCCAGGCTTGGCACCTGCCAGAAGAACGGCACCAGCGCACTCATCACCAGCGTGTTGCACAACCCGGCAAAAAAATTACTGGTGGTCGGGCTGTCGACTTCCGAGAGTTTGCGGGTGAGCAACTGATAGAAGCAGAAAAACAGCGCCGAACAGAACGGCAAGAGAATCGCCGGAGTAAACAAGTCACCGCCCGGATGGACGATGACCAGCACACCGACGAACCCGCACACCACCGCGATCCACTGACCGCCCGTCACCCGTTCCTTGAGCAGCGGTACCGACAGCGCCGTCACCAGCACCGGCGCAAGAAAGTTGACTGCCGTGGCCTCGGCCAGCGGGATGTACAGCAACGCCGTGGTGAAAAACAGGCTGGTGCCCAACAGGCACAACGCCCGCGCCAACTGCCATAACGGGCGTTTGGTGCGCAGCACACGCAGCCCGGACTGCGGCAGGAAAATTCCCGCCATCAGCAGCGTATGCACCAGATACCGCGCCCACACCACCATGACGATCGGATAAAAACCCGAAAGGTATTTCGACAGCGCGTCGTGGCTGGAGAACAGGAAGGTTGCCACGACAATCAGCAAGATCCCCTTGAAGGGTTGGTTGACACCGGAAAGCGGAGTGCTGACGGTCATTGGCTCTCTCTGAATAAAAAATAAACGGTGACGAGGACGCAGTTGCCCTCGCCCCTTGAAGCAGACTTAAAGCCGGGCCAACAATTCCCGCGTCCGGTCGATTGCCATTTGCGCCCGCCGCAAACCACTCACGCCTTGCTCCAGCAATTTGACCGTAGGAATTTCCAGACTCAGGGGAAGGTTAGCCGCAAGACTGTGCAACAAGCCGATCAAGTCACAATCGCCCTCGCCGGGAAACCGTCGTTCATGGCGGGCCTGACGCAAGATCTCGGCCATGTCCGCCGGCCTCGGCCCGGCCACATCGCACAACTGTGCATAGCGCAGCCGCGAGGCCGGCACACCGGCCAGATCTTCCAGCCGCGATCCGGAACGGTCGAAGTGAAACGCATCGACCAGCACCGCCCCATTTTCGCGCCCGGCATTGTCGACGATGCGCAACGCCTGTTCGAGATTGCGCGTATCGGTCCAGGGCATGAACTCCAGATGAGGATGCAGACCGTACGGCGCCGCCAGATCGCAGAGTGTCGCAAAATGATCGGTGAGTCGCTGTTCGTCGGGGTCGTTGCCGGCGACCAGCAACTCGCTGGCACCGAACTCCGCGCCGACGCTGAGCAGCTTCTCGAAATCCGCAACCACTGTCTGCGGTTTCAAACGCAGGATTTCCACGTCGAGCACGCCAATTCCGGTGTCACGCAAACGCGCCAGCGTCTGACGCCGCAAATCGCCATCGGCTACCAGCGCAAAGTGATATTCCTCTGGCGTCGCCGGCTCCAGACGCAGACCGACATGGCTGTACCCGGCACGGGCGGCGACCTCGACCATCTCGGGTGGCGAGAGCTCCAGCACGGTCAGGCTGGCCAGGGACAGAATTCGCTCGCTCATGGCCGCGCCTCGGCCAACTCGGGTGACGTAGCGGAGCGAATGCCGATTCGAAGGGGCGAGTTCAAGGGGCGATCCTCTTGTGATTGTTGTGGGAAAAGTCACTCCCGCAACAATTTAGAACCCGGTTCCAGATTCTCCCACCCGCCCGACTGAAAAGTGGGCGAACAGCGCACAACATTGTTTAAACGAACAACTCCGACGCCAGGCTGGCCGCCGACAACTCCTCGGTAAACGTCAGCAACAGCGGCGCCAGTTCATGCAACCGCGCCCCCGGCATTCGGGCGCTCGGCCCGGCGATACTGAGCACGCCAATCACCCGGCCATCGGCGGGATGTTTCACCACGGCGGCAATTGCCGAAGTGCCCACCGCCGAACTTTCCTCTACACAGGCATAGCCCTGTTCCCGGGCGACGCGCAGGCGTTCGAGCAGTTCAATATTGGAGCGCGGCGCATTGGGCCCGATATCCGCCGGCACTTCCGCACCCTGGCGCTCGACCAGCGACAACGCTTCGGCGTCGCTCATGCACGCCAGCCATGCATGGCCCGACGCGGTGTAAAACAGCGGCGCATCGCGGCCCATGTCCGGGTCGTAACGCAGGCCGATACGGGCACCCTGGGCCTTGGCGATCCAAGTCTGGCGCTCGCCGTCGATCACCCCCAGGCGCACCAGTTCACCGGTTTCCTGAGCCAGGCGATCGAGCACTGGTTGCACAATGTCGGCCCCGCTGCTGGACAGGTACTGAAAGCCCATCGCAACCAGTTTGGTCGACAGGTGATAACGCAACGTCTCCGGGTTCTGCCGCACGTAACCCAGACGGATCAGCTCGGCGAGCAGGCGGTGCGTCGCGCTCTTCGGAATGTCCAGTTGATCGGCCAGCGCCTGCATCGGCAGCCCGCGCGGATCACTGGTAAGGCTTTCCAGCACGCTGAAAACCCGTTCGATTTGACTGCCGGCCATGGTGCGCTCTCGGTGAAATTTCGCCGATTCTAGAAGACATCCCGAGGAATGCGAAATCTGGAACCCGGCGTCCGATAACCGCCCACTTTGCGCGTCAGTCGGTTGATCTGCTTCGCCCGCGCTGGTTATTTTCTGGAACCCGATTCTAAAAATAATTGATTACTGGAGCCTTTCCTGATGCCTGCCCTTCCCGATATCGACTGCGACGTTCTGGTGGTTGGCTCCGGCGCCGCCGGTTTGTCAGCTGCCGTGACCGCCGCCTGGCATGGCTTGAAGGTCATCGTGGTGGAAAAGGATCCGGTGTTCGGCGGCGCCACCGCATGGTCTGGCGGCTGGGCGTGGGTGCCGTGCAATCCGCTGGCCCGGCGCGCCGGGATCGTGGAAGACGTGGAATTGCCGCGCACTTACCTACGCCACGAACTCGGCGAGCACTACGACCCGGCCATGATCGACGCCTTCCTTGAAGCCGGCCCACGCATGGTCGCGTTCTTCGAACAGCACACCGCGCTGCAATTCGCCGACGGCAACGCCATCGCCGACATCCACGGCGAAACTCCGGGTGCCGGTACCGGTGGACGTTCGGTAATTGCGGCACCCTATGACGGACGAAAGGCCGGACGCCTGCTCAAGCGTCTTCGTACAACGATGCGCGAAACATCGTTCATGGGCATGCCGATCATGGCGGGTGCGGACCTGTCGGCGTTTCTCAATCTGACTCGCTCGTTGTCGGCGGCCTGGCACGTGACCCGACGCTTCACCCGCCATCTGCTGGACCTGGTGCTGCACGGCCGGGCGATGCAACTGGTCAACGGCGTGGCGCTGGTGGCGCGGCTGGCGAAATCCGCCGAAGACCTCGGCGTACTGCTGTGGGAATCGGCGCCGGTAACCGAACTGCTGCGCGACGAATCACGCATCACCGGCGCTCGTGTGAACACCGCGAAAGGCCCGGTCAATGTCCATACCCGCAAAGCCGTGGTGCTCGCCGCGGGCGGATTTGCCAATGACGTCGAGCGGCGCAAAGCGCTGTTTCCCCGCACGCCCACCGGCCATGAACATTGGGCGTTGCCTCCGCTGGCCGTCAATGGCGATGGCCTGCGACTGGGTGAAATCGCCGGAGGCCGGGTCAACACCGATGTGGCCTCACCAGTGGCCTGGGCGCCCGTCTCGCAAGTGCCGCATTCCGACGGCAGCATCGGCCATTTCCCACACATCATCGAACGCGGCAAACCGGGGATCATCGGCGTACTGCGCAACGGCCAGCGCTTCGTCAACGAAGCCAACGGCTATTACGACTATGTCAGCGCCATGGTCGCCGCCGCCCCCGAAGGTGAAGAGGTTGCGTCCTGGCTGATCTGCACCCGCGCCTTCCAGCGTCGCTACGGGCTCGGCATGTCTCGGCCGTTTCCGGTTCCGGTGTCAGGCTTTATCCGCAGCGGCTATCTGAAAACCGGAAATACCCTTGACGAATTGGCCACTGCTTGCGGCATCGATCCGGATGGATTACGCGCCACTCTCCATGACTACAACCACCATGCCCGTCACGGCGAAGATCCGCTGTTCGGTCGCGGTTCGACCCCGTACAACCGCAAACAGGGCGACCCGGCGCAAAAACCCAACCCGTGCGTGGCGCCTATCGAACAAGGCCCGTTCTACGCGGTGAAGGTGCAGCCGGGCTGCTTCGGCACCTTCGCCGGGCTCAAGGTCAATCCGCACGCGCAAGTGCTCGACGCCAATGACCTGCCTATCGCGGGGCTTTACGCGGCGGGTGGCGACATGGCCAGCATCATGGGCGGGCACTACCCGGCGGGCGGGATCAACCTCGGCCCGGCCCTGACTTTCGGTTACGTCGCAGCCCGGCACATGGCGGGCACCTGACCCGGCGAAAGAAAACCGCCGGCGAATTGAATTCCCGGCGCCCGCGCTCGTCAATAACAGGCCCGACCTCGTCACCCCGAGGCCGGGCCTTTGTGCGTGTGTGCGAATAGACGGACGACCGGACTGGCGCCACACTCACACACCAGCAACACTCATCACCACGATCAGACAGAGGATTCCCACATGCTATGGAAAAAAGGCCGACGCAGTGACAACGTCGTCGATGCCCGTGGCGATGACATGGGCGGTGGCGGCGGCATGCGCTTCGGCGGTGGCAAGGGGCTGAGCCTCGGGGCGATTCTGCTGATCGTCGGTATCGGCTGGATCACCGGGCAAGACCCGCTGCAGATCCTCGGCCAGCTCACCGGGCAGATGACCGAACAATCGGCCCCCACTTCGCAAACCCGTCAGGCACCGCCGGCCAACGATGAACAGGCCGAATTCGTGCGCTCGATCCTCGGTGACACCGAGGACACCTGGGGCGCGATCTTCCAGCAGGCTGGCCGGCAATATAAGGACCCGACTCTGGTGCTGTTCAGCAACCGGGTCAATTCCGCCTGTGGTCTGGCGACCTCGGCCACTGGCCCGTTCTATTGCCCGGCGGACCAGAAGGTCTATCTGGACATGACGTTCTTCCAGGAAATGGCCCAGCGCTTCAAGGCCGCCGGCGACTTCGCCCAGGCCTACGTGATCGCTCACGAAGTCGGACACCATGTGCAGACGCTTCTCGGCGTCTCGGCAAAAATTCAGACAGCCCGCCAGCAAGGTCGGCAGATGGAAGGTGACGGCGGTCTGCTGGTCCGTCAGGAATTGCAGGCCGATTGCCTGGCCGGAGTCTGGGCCTACAACGCTCAAAAGCGTTTGAACTGGCTGGAACCGGGCGACATCGAAGAGGCCTTGAACGCGGCGAACGCCATCGGTGATGATCGCCTGCAACAACAGGGTCAGGGCCGTGTGGTGCCGGACTCGTTTACTCACGGTACGTCGGCGCAAAGGGTGCGCTGGTTCAAAACCGGATTCGCCCAGGGCCAGGTCGGCCAGTGCGATACCTTTGCGGCGAAAAACCTGTAAATGCATAAATGGCTGTTGGCTTTACTGTTCATCGGCGGCACCGCCCAAGCGGCCGGCGTCGACGCAATCAGTCCCGGGCGCCTGCAATTGCAGGCCGGCGAAATGGCGGTGGGCATCGGCCCGGCGCCGGCCAAAATCGAGCGCGTGCTGATCGTCATTCATGGCCGTCTGCGCAACGCCGAGACCTATCGCAAAAGCGGTGAAATCGCGGCGGAACTGGCCGGGCAAACCGCCAACACCCTGGTAATCGCCCCGCAGTTTCTCAACGAAAGCGATGTGTCGCTCTACTCGTTACCCGCCAGCGTGCTGCGCTGGCAAGGCAACGACTGGATGGGCGGCGGATTATCCACAGGGCCGAAACCGCTGAGCTCCTACGCTGCACTGGACGAAATCGTCGGGCGGCTGAGCGATCGCAAGCAGTTTCCGGACGTGAAGCAGATCGTGATCTTCGGTCATTCCGGTGGCGCGCAGGTGGTGCAGCGTTATGCACTGCTGGCTCAGGAACAACCGGCGCTGAAGACCGAAGGCATTCGCTTGCGCTACGTGGTCGCCAACCCGTCGTCGTACGCCTACTTCAATGAGCAGCGCCCGGTGGCCTTCGATCATGCGAAGTGTCCGGGTTTCAACCGCTGGAAGTACGGTCTGATGGATCCGCCGATCTATTCGGGTGGGCAAACGCCCGCGCAGCTTGAAGGCCGTTACGTCAAACGCGAGGTGATTTATCTGCTGGGCCAGCAGGACACCGACCCGCAACACCCGGCGCTGGACAAAAGCTGCGCCGCCAAAGCCCAGGGCGCTTATCGACTGGAGCGCGGCAAGCTGTTTTTCGGTTACTTGCTGCGTCGTCACCCTGAAGGGGTCAATCAGCGCCTGATCGAAGTGCCCGGCGTCGGGCATGACGGCAACGGCATGCTGACCTCGCCGGAAGGCCAGAAAGCCCTATTCGAACAATAAGTCTGGTGTGGCTTGATCTGGCCCCATCGCCGGCAAGCCAGCGATGGGACCCGCTCCGACAATCCATGAGTCAAGCGAACAACATCCGCCGCAACTCGACACAATCCTTCGCATGCCAGTCCGTCAACTCCGGCCACGGATTGTCCGGCAGGTTCACCAGCACCGTGTGGGTGCCCGCCGCCCGGCCGCAATCAAGATCAAACCGGTAATCACCGACCATCACCATCTCGCTCGCCGACACTTGCCAGGCATCGGCCAGTTTCAGCAGGCCCTCGGGATGCGGTTTTGGCTGTGCTTCATCGCGGCCGAGCACATCCTCCACCGCGAAGCAGTCGGCCAGGCCGATGGCCTCCAGCGTCACATGGGCCAGCTCCCGCGCATTGCGGGTCAGGACGCCGAGACGATAACCGCGCGCGTGCAGGTCGCGCACCAGTTCCACCGCACCGTCTGCCGGGGTCGAGCCGAGCGCCAGATCGCGCTCATGCTCCAGCAGCCAAGCGTGTTTCGCCGCCGCTTCCTCGGCGGGCAGCGCCGCGAGGTGGGTGAGGATGTCGTCCTCCGGCGGGATCGAAAGCGCCACGCGGATCGCCGCGAAGTCGTGCACGGCGACGGTCAGGGTGCCGTCCATGTCGAACACCCAGTGCCGCACATCCGCCAGATTCATGCCCAGTCCTTGCGATGACGGATCAGGCCTTCCTGGGTCACCGAAGCCACCAGTTGCCCGGCGCGGTTGAACACGCTGCCACGGGAGAACCCGCGAGAGTTGCCGGCCCACGGGCTGTCCATGGCGTAGAGCAACCAGTCATCGGCACGCAGATCATTGTGGAACCACAGCGCGTGGTCGAGGCTGGCGACCTGCATGTCTTTCTGCCAGACCGATTTGCCGTGGGGCAACATCGAGGTGGTCAGCAGACCGAAGTCCGAGGCATAAGCCAGCAAATATTTGTGCAGCGCCGGGATGTCGGCCAATGCGCCGTCGGCACGGAACCACACGTATTTGATCGGATCCGCCGGTTGCGGGTTGTACGGATCTTTTTCGGTGACCGGGCGCACTTCGATCGGTTTCGGGCACAGCAGCTTTTCGCGCATGTGCTCCGGGATCAGGTGCGCGCGTTGCTGGGTCAGTTCCAGCTCCGATGGCAGGTTTTCCGGGCCGACCACTTGCGGCATCTGGCTCTGGTGTTCAAAGCCTTCTTCGTCGTACTGAAACGAAGCGCTGCAGGTAAAAATCGGGTGGCCCTTCTGGATCGCGGTCACCCGGCGGGTGCTGAAACTGCCGCCGTCACGCACGCGGTCAACCGAGTAGACCACCGGCAACTTGGCATCGCCCGGACGCAGGAAATAACCGTGCATCGAATGCACATGACGCGCTTCTTCAACGGTCTGACTGGCCGCCGACAGCGACTGGCCGAGCACCTGGCCGCCGAACAACTGGCGAAAGCCCAGATCCTGGCTGCGACCACGGAACAGATTTTCCTCGATCGGTTCGAGGGTCAGCAGATCCACCAGATCTTCCAACACTTGGCTCATTCAGACTCTCCTCACACAAAGCAATGCCGCGCAGTCTTGGCTGCGGCGGGGGATTCAGGTTCTGGCCCGGCCCCTCAGGGTGCCGGCCATTGTAAACGTCCGCGCCTGCTTATCCATGCAAGGTTTCCAGCCACTGCTCCCTCGTGATGCGGTACAACACATGCCGCCGTAACGGGTGACCTTCCGCGAGACGCGGGTGGTCGAAATCATCCTGCGGGGCGTGGTGCATGCCGATCGCCTGCATGACTTTCTGCGACGGCAGATTGGTCTCGCTGGTGAACGACACCACTTCATTCAGCGCCACCCGGTCAAAGCCGCAACGCAGAGCGGTCCACGCCGCTTCGCTGGCATAACCCAGGCCCCAGTGTTCCTTGGCCAGGCGCCAGCCGATTTCCACCGCCGGGGTGAACGGCGCATCGAAGCCGACCACGCCGAGCCCGGTAAAACCGATGAACTCGCCGCTGTCCTTGCGCTGCAGCGCCCACAGGCCATAACCGTGCTCGGCAAAATGCCCGCGCACCCGACCGATCAGCGCGGCGCTTTCCAGCCGGCTCAAGGGCGCGGGGAAGTAGCGCATCACCTGCGGGTCGGCGCACATCGCCGCAAACGCCGGCAAATCCTCGTCCTGCCATTGGCGCATCAGCAGCCTTGCGCTTTCCAGCTCCAGTATCGGTTCCATCCTGCCCCTCCGCTTGATGCCGCCAGTCTACATCGCTGTTAGGCTTTGCACTCTTTCCTGCAGCCTCTATGAATAGTCCACCATGCCGTTGCCGCTGATCTACCACGAAGACTACAGCCCGGAATTTCCGGCGGATCACCGCTTCCCCATGGACAAGTTCCGCCTGCTGCGCGATCACCTGGTGGCCAGCGGCCTCACCCGCGATGAAGACCTGCTGCGCCCTGAACTGTGCCCGGCCGACATTCTCGCCCTGGCCCATGACCGCAGTTATATCGAACGCTACATGAGCGGCGAGTTGTCTCGCGAGGACCAGCGGCGCCTCGGCCTGCCATGGAACGAAGCCCTGGCCCGACGCACGGTGCGGGCCGTCGGCGGTTCGATTCTGGCGGCTGAGAAAGCGCTGGAACATGGTCTGGCCTGTCACCTGGCCGGCGGCACCCATCACGCCCATTACGACTACCCCGCCGGCTTCTGCATCTTCAATGACCTGGCGATCATCAGCCACTACCTGCTGCAAAGCGGCCGGGTGAACCGGGTGCTGATCTTCGACTGCGACGTGCATCAGGGCGACGGCACTGCGCGGATTCTGCACGACACCCCGGAAGCGATCACCGTTTCCCTGCATTGCGAAAAGAACTTTCCTGCACGCAAGGCCGAAAGCGACTGGGACATTCCGCTGCCCAACGGCATGGGCGACGCCGATTACCTGAAAGTGGTCGACGATGCGCTCAACTACCTGCTGCCGCTGTATCAACCGGATCTGGTGCTGTATGACGCCGGCGTCGACGTGCACAAGGACGACGCCCTCGGTTACCTGCAACTGACCGACGAAGGCGTTGCCGCCCGCGATGAAAGCGTGATGCGCCATTGCCTGGGCCGCGACATCCCGGTGGTCGGAGTGATCGGCGGCGGTTACAGCAAGGATCGCCACGCCCTGGCGCGCCGCCATGGCATCCTGCATCACAGTGCGCAGCGCGTCTGGCAGTCATCGGGTTGTCATTGAGTTGTGCTGCGTTACCCACAATGGCTGTGGAACGGCCTGTGGATAACCTGAGCGAAAGGGACTACAGCCCAAGCTGAACATGGCCTGCAGCGCGCTGGTTGTTTTTTGATCAGGCCTTTCGATCATCACAAATCCCTGTGGGAGCGAGCTTGCTCGCGATGGCGTCAGTACATTCAACATTTAACTGAATGACTCACCGCTTTCGCGAGCAAGCTCGCTCCCACCCGGTTTCTGCGCTGTTAGAATGCGCGCCATATTTCGTCAGACCGCAGCGCACGCCATGACCCAGATTCACGCCACCTATCCCGCTCACGTCGCCATCATCGGCGGTGGTCCCGCCGGCCTGATGGCCGCCGAAGTGCTGAGCCAGGCCGGAGTCCGCGTCGACCTGTACGACGGCATGCCCTCGGTAGGCCGCAAGTTCCTGCTGGCCGGGGTCGGCGGCATGAACATCACCCATTCCGAAGCCTGGCCGGCCTTCCTCTCGCGCTACGCCGAACGCGCCCCGAACATCGCCCCGCTGCTGCGCGCGTTCGACGCCGATGCGCTGTGCCGGTGGATTCACGAACTGGGCATCGAAACCTTTATCGGCAGCTCCGGCCGGGTGTTCCCCACCGACATGAAAGCCGCGCCATTGTTGCGCGCCTGGCTCAAGCGCCTGCGCGACAGCGGCGTGGTTATCCACACCCGCCACCGCTGGCTCGGCTGGGATGAAAACGGCGCGTTGCGCATCGACAGCCCGGAAGGCGTGAAAAACCTCACCCCCGACGCCACCCTGCTCGCTCTCGGCGGCGGAAGTTGGTCGCGACTGGGCTCCGACGGCGCGTGGATGCTGGCGCTGGAGCAACGCGGCGTAGGCCTGGCGCCATTGCAGCCAAGCAATTGTGGCTTCGAGGTGCAGGCCTGGAGCGAATTGATGGTCAGCAAATTCGCCGGCGCACCGCTGAAAAATATCGCCATCGGTTTGAACGATGATGTTCCTCGCCTTGGCGAATGCGTGATTACCGCGACCGGCATCGAAGGCAGTCTGATCTATGCGCTGTCGGCACCGATTCGTGAAGCGATCAATGTGCACGGAGCAGCGACTGTTCACATCGACCTGCTGCCCGGCCGGCCTGTGGATAAATTGCAGGCGGCGTTGAGCAAACCGCGGGGTTCGCGCTCGATGGCCAAGCATCTGCACAGTCAGGTCGGAATTGATGGGGTGAAAGCGGCGTTGTTGCGGGAGCTCACTGATGCTGCGACGTTTGCCGATCCGGCGCTGTTGGCCAGGGCGATCAAGGCGTTGCCGCTGATGCTGGTGAAAACCCGACCGCTGGACGAGGCGATCAGCAGTGCTGGTGGCGTGACATTCGAGGCGATGGATGAGCGCTTGATGCTCAAGGCGTTGCCGGGGGTGTTTTGTGCGGGGGAAATGCTGGATTGGGAAGCGCCGACTGGGGGGTATCTGCTGACGGCGTGTTTTGCCAGTGGCCGGGCGGCCGGAGCTGGAATGCTGGACTGGTTGAAACAGCGTAACTGATCGTTCCCGCATGGCGCGGGAACGATCCGATCTGACGCTTAAGGCTTACGCTTGCGCGGCCCGGTGTTGAACACCGGCACCTTGCGCACAGGCTTGATCGAAGGCTCCGGCGCCTGAGTCTCGCCGCTGTCCACCCACTTGCCCAGATTGCGCTTGCCACCGCCGCCACCGGAAGCTTTCGGCTTCTTCGGTTTTTTCGGCTTCTTGATCACCTGGCCACTGGCATCGGTGTCCGGCACACGGTGCTCGGGCACGAAATCTGGCTCGACCTCACGCTTCAACGTACTGCGGGTCAGCATCTCGATCGCCGACAACATGTTCACTTCATCGGCACACACCAGCGAGATCGCCTGACCAGTCGAACCCGCGCGGCCAGTGCGGCCGATACGGTGAATGTAATCCTCGGCAACGATCGGCAGATCGAAGTTGACCACCAATGGCAGGTCTTCGATATCCAGACCACGGGCCGCCACGTCGGTGGCCACCAGAATCTGCACTTCGCTCATTTTGAAACGGTCCAGCGCCCGCTGCCGGGTCGCCTGCGGCTTGTCGCCGTGGATGCCGTCGGCGTTAACGCCCAGACCTTGAAGTTTTTCGACCAACGCATCCACACCGTTGCGAGTCTTGGCGAACACCAGCACCTGCTTCCACTTGTTCTTGCGCATCAGGTGCACGAACAGTTCCGGCTTGCGCTTCTTGTCCACCGTGACAATCCACTGCTTGACGGTATTGGCGGCCACGTTGCGCGGGCTGACTTCGATGCTCAGCGGATCGTTGAGCATCTGCCCGGCCAGCAGGCGGATGTCATCGGAGAAGGTCGCGGAGAACAGCAGCGTCTGACGTTTTTTCGGCAACGCGCGGTAAATGTTCGCCAGCTCTTCGGAAAAGCCCAGGTCGAGCATGCGGTCGGCTTCGTCCAGCACCAGGGTCTGCAACTGGTTGAACTTGAGCGCGTTCTGACGGAACAGGTCGAGCAGACGGCCCGGAGTGGCGACCAGCAGATCAACGCCGCCGCGCAGCTTCATCATCTGCGGGTTGATGCTGACGCCGCCGTACACCGCATAAGTGCGCAATGGCAGGTTTTCAGCGTACTGGCGCACGGCTTCGTGGACTTGTTCGGCCAGTTCGCGGGTCGGCACCAGAATCAGCGCGCGAACCGAGTTGGCAGCGACTTTCGGCCCTTCCATCGCCAGCAATTGCAGCAGCGGCAAGGCAAAACCGGCGGTCTTGCCGGTCCCGGTCTGGGCCGCGGCCATCAGGTCGCGACCGGCCAGCACCGCCGGAATGGCTTGCGCCTGCACCGGCGTCGGGGTCTGGTAGCCGAGCTTCTCGAGGGAGCGCAGCAAGGGTTCGATCAGGCCAAGGTTGGCGAAAGTCATGGGAGTACCGTAGGAATAAATCAGAGCAAGTGTGCGATGGCGCGCAGTTTACCCTAATTCGCACGCTGCTCCGTCGGAATGGCCGTCGCTGGGGCTGCTGACTCGCTGACCACCGGCAGCTGCCGTGGGCGGCGCCACTGCGGCAGACCGATCAGCACCACCGCGCCGATGATCACCAGCATCGCCAGCGCCTCTTCGATGCCGATGGTCTCGCCGACAAACACAATCCCCAGCAACACCGCCACCGCCGGGTTCACATAGGCATAACTGGTGGCCGCCGCCGGGCGAACGTTTTTCAACAGATACATGTAGGCGTTGAAGGCGATGATCGAGCCGAAGAAGATCAGGTACGCCAGCGCCAGCCAGCCTTCCAGCGGCGGCATGGCTTGCAGGTGTTCGCCACTGGCCGCGCTGCCGATCAGCAGCACCGCACCGCCCACCAGCATTTCCACGGCACTGGCCATCGCGCCCTGGGGCAATGGCAGGTGTTTGCTCCACACCGAGCCGAACGCCCAGCTCGCCGCGGCAAAAATCAGCAGCGCCGCGCCCAGCGGGCTCGATTGCAGGTTGGAGCCCATGTTGAGCATCGCGATGCCGATAATCCCCATCGCCACCCCGGCCCATTCCAGACGGGTGTTGCGCGCCCCCCAGAAATAACCGCAGAGCAAAGTGAACAGCGGCACCGTCGCCACCGCCAGCGCAGCAACACCCGATGCCACGCCGCTGTGTTCGGCCAGCGTCACCGCGCCGTTACCGAAACTCAGCAACAGAATCCCGATGATCCCCGCCGCTTTCCACTGCGCCCAGGTCGGCGCCGGTGCCCCGCGCCAGCGCAGGAAGGCGTACATCAGAGTGCCGGCAATCACGAAGCGCACGCCGCCGAGCATCAGCGGCGGCCAGTATTCGACACCGATGCGGATCACCAGATAGGTCGACCCCCAAATCACGTACAACGCAAAAAACGCAGCGATCAACGGCAAGGAAAAACGGCGCAGGGCAGACATGGGCAACTCGAAAGTCAGATTCAGGGGATTGGTTATTCTAGAAAGGCCAACCGCTAAAAATAAGTTACAAAACCTGTTTATAGCGCCGGTACACTTTTGAAAACACGGATATCGACGGCCGAAACCGCGATTTCGAAAGTCTGCCATTTTCAGGAGTCCGACCTTGGACAAATACGACCGCATGCTGCTCAGCGCCCTGCTCGAAAACGGTCGCGCGTCCTACGCCGACCTCGCCCGCAAAGTGAACCTCTCCGCCCCCGCCGTCGCCGAGCGCGTGGCCAAACTCGAGGCCAGCGGCGTCATCACCGGCTACTCGGCCAAAGTCGACATGGCCAGGCTCGGCCTGCCGATCCAGTGCGTCATCGAACTGCGCCTGAACCAGCACGGCAATCCGAAGGTGTACGAGGAGCTGATCAGTATCCCGCAACTGACCGAATGCCACCGCGTCACCGGCGACCCGTGCGTGATCATGCAGGCCGCCGTGGGCTCGATGACCGAGCTGGAAGAGCTGATCAACCGGCTGGCGAAATTCGGGTTCAGCAAGACGTCGATCGTGTTGTCGAGTGCGATAGAGAAGCGGGTGCCGCTGGGGCATATCGAGGGCAACGGAAAGTAACCTTCCCGTCCCGCTCGTTCCCACGCTCTGCGTGGGAATGCCTCAACGGACGCTCTGCGTTCGGCTTTGGAAGGGACGCGGAGCGTCCCGGGCTGCATTCCCACGCGGAGCGTGGGAACGATCAACAGGGAAATGTGTTTGCCTGAAAATCAGCGATAGCGCTGGAGGTGTTCGCCGACTTTAGCGGCCGGCACTTTCTGCAACTTGCACAGCAGTTCGTGCGATAGCTCCCGCACGCCGTGCTTGTGCCGCAGTTCATCCGCCAGATGCGCCAGCAAATTCGCCGCCATCTCCGCATCCGCCATCGCCCTGTGCGCCTGACCGGTATGCGGCAACCGGGCAAACGTGGTGAGCGTGCCGAGCTTGTGGTTCGGCGCCGCCGGCATCAGACGACGGGCCAGCAGCAGCGAGCAGGCGAAGTTCTGCAGGCGGGTGCGTTTGATCCGGCCCAGTTCGAAGTCCCAGAACTTCTGGTCGAACGCGGCGTTGTGCGCCAACAGCGGCGTGCAGCCGACGAATTCGTTGACTTCGTTCATCACCTGTTCGGCCGACGGCGCGGTGCGCAGCATGGCGTTGCTGATGCCGGTGAGTTGTTCGATAAAGGCCGGGACGCGTACGCCGGCGTTCATCAGGCTCTGGTAACGCTCGACGATGCGGCCGTTTTCCAGCATGACCACGGCGATTTCCGTGGCCCGGCAACTGCTGCTCGGCGAGATGCCGGTGGTTTCAAAGTCGATGACTGCAATGCGTTCCAAACCGGGTGGTACTCCGTCCAGATCAATTCTTGAGCAGGGCTCAGTTTTTCAACAGCAGCGCGCCTTCGATCGGCACGTAACGGCTGGCGGCGCGGATCAGCGAGTTGGCGGTCAGGCCGGGAACGCCGTAGGCCACCGCTTGCACGCCGTGTTTGTTGATGATGCGTTCGAGCAGCATGTCGAAATCGCCGTCACCGGAAGCCAGGACGATTTCGTCGACGTGGTCGGCGGCGTCCATGATGTCGAGGGTGATGCCCACGTCCCAGTCGCCCTTGGCCGAGCCGTCGCTGCGCTGGATGTAGGGTTTGAGTTTCACGGTGAAACCGAGGTTGCGCAGGATCTGCTGGAACTGCTGCTGTTTGCTGTCGCCCCGGTCGATGGCATAGGCGTAGGCCTCGACGATCTGCCCGTGCTGGCTGACATCCGCCCACAGCGCCGCGTAGTTGAAGTGGCAACCATAGGCCTGACGCACGGTGTAGTAGAGGTTCTGCACATCGGCGAACACTGCGATTTTTTTCACCGGAATTCCTGTGAGCGCTGACGCGCATGAGCCGGATCAGGCACCAGGCCCGAAAAAGGCGCCCAGTATGCCAGCCCGAAGGAAGGTTCCGCGAATAATCGGCCCGGGGCGCTCAGGCGCCCCGGACGAATGGTGAGAAGACTTGTCCCTGTGGGAGCGAGCTTGCTCGCGATAGCAATGCTTCAGTCGCCGAAAACATCGGCTGAACGGACGCCATCGCGAGCAAGCTCGCTCCCACAGGTCAATGTCACGCCCTGGAAGACGGATCAGACGAAGGAATCGTCGTCATCGAAGAACGATGAGTTGTCATCGCTGTAGTCGGTGTCGGCAAAGCCGCCCTGGTCATTACCCCAGGAGTCGTTGTTGGCCATGCGCTGGTCATCGCCCCAGCCATTGCTGCTCTGGTCATTGACCTGAGCCGGCTCTTCCTTGATGACTTCGACGATTTCCTGCGGCTGCTGGTTGTGATGGAACAGGCTGCTGATACCTTGTGCCAGCATCACGCCACCCGCCACGCCGGCAGCGGTTTTCAGGGCGCCGCCGAGAAAGCTGCTGCCGGCCGCCGGGGCTGCTTGCTGCTGGCCATAACCCGGTGGTGGCGCGCCGAAGTTCTGTTGCGGCGCGGGCGCACCGAAGTTCTGCTGCGGTGCCGGCTCCCGCCAGCCGCCGGAGGATGTCGGGGCGCTCTGGGTCGGCGCCGGGCGCGAGCTGCTGCCACCGAAGATGCTCGACAGGAAGCCACCGCCGCTGGAGGCCGGCGGCGCGCTCTGCGCCTTGGCCGATTGCAGTTCGGCCTGCAATTGCTTGACCTGTTGAGTCAGTTGCTTGTTTTGTTCGTCGAGGCTCTTGAGGGCAGCCTCCTGCACCAGAATCGCCTGGGTCATGAAATAACCTGCGGCCGGCTGGCGCGTCAGGTGTTCCTTGATCCGCGCCTCAGCCTGGGCGTCGCGCGGGGCTGCCTCCGTTTCGGCCTGCTGCAGCCGGGAAAACAGTCCATCGATCAGGGTTTGTTCTTCGCTGTTCATGGCGACCTCGTAGATTGCCGGGGATAACGTTGCCCTCGTCCACGTCGGAGGAGGCGCCCCTCTGTAATGGAGGCAGCAACAGAATGTTTCAATAACCTTTACCGAACGTTTACGTTTGCGCAGCGAAACGGATCATCGGTTAAAGTGAGCCACTGTTTTTGACCTGCGATACCGACTGATGAATGCCTTCGATGTGCTGCGCGACTCCCTGTATTTCTTCAAACGCAATCTGGGCCGGATCGTCCAGTTGTGTCTGCCGCTGGTGATTTTCGAAGCCGCGCTGCAACAGGTGGTCGACCATGCCAGCGACCCGGACGGTTACTCGGCCATCAGCGTGATCGTCGGCCTGCTGGTGTATCCGTTGTACACCGCCGCGCTGATCCTGTTTCTCGATGCCCGCACCCGCGGCGAATCCCCGCAAACCCGCGATTTGCTGGCGATGGCCGCTCGCCTGTGGCCGCGCTTTGCCGTTCTTACTGCGCTGAACACGTTGCTGATCCTGCTCGGACTGTCGCTGTATTTCCTGCCGGGGCTGTGGCTGATGGTCACTCTGGCTTTCGGTGAATACCTGCTGGTGCTGCGCGGTTATGGTCCGTTGCAGGCGATGAAGGAAAGCCTGCGTCTGAGCCGTGGGCATTTTCTGCGGATTCTGGTGTGCATCCTGTGTGTGATGGGGCCGCTGTGGTTGCTCAAGGGCCTGACTTTGCAGGTCTATCCCGATCCGCAGAATCCGTTGATCGCAGTGCTGATCGACAGTGGCCACAGCTTCCTGCAACTGTTCACCAGCGTGGTGCTGTTCCGCCTGTTCATGCTGATCAGCGAATTGCCCGACAAACGTGACGGAATGGTCTGACCGCTCGGCGCTTGGGTGACGCGGCAGGTCTCGGGTATGCTCGGGACCACTTCCGTATCGCTACAAGCCGAGCCATGACCCGTCTACTGCGCTACATCCTGTTGCCCCTATTGCTCGCCTCCGCCCTGATCGGCACGCTGATCTACAGCCTGACCTGGCGCCCGGACGCCCGGGAAACCCTGCCGGTCAGCTGCACCGGGCAACCGCCGACGCTGGTTCCCGGCCAGGCTTTGAAGGTCATGACCTGGAACGTGCAATACCTGGCCGGCAAGCGCTACGTGTTCTGGAATGATCTGGCGCAAGGCGATGACGAAGCCCCGACCCCGGAAGACATGGCATTCAGCCTCGATGAAGTGGCGCGGGTGATCCGCGACGAACAGCCCGACGTGGTGCTGTTGCAGGAACTCGATGACGGCGCCAAGGCCAGCGACTATCAGAACCAGCTCAAGCTGTTGCAGGAGCGCCTGACCGACCTCTACCCGTGCAGCGCTCACGCCTTTGACTGGAAGGCCGATTTCGTCCCGGATCCGCACATTTTCGGCAGCGTCGGCCGGCAACTCGCCACCCTCAGCCGCTACCGCATCGAACACGCCGAACGCCTGCAATTGCCGGTGCAGCCGGCGAACATCATCAGCCGTCAGTTCAAGCCGAAAGACGCCTTGCTCGCCACCACTCTGCCGCTCAGCGATGGCGGGCAACTGGTGGTGTTCAACACCCATCTGGATCGCGCCACGCAGCCGGACGACACCTTGCAGGCACAGGTGACAGCGGTGGCCAAGGTCCTCGACAAACACGAAAGCCAAGGCACGCCGTGGCTGATCGGTGGCGACTTCAACCTGTTGCCGCTCGGCCAGTACCGGCGTCTGCCGGTCGAACAGCGCACGCCCTACGCCGTGGACAGTGCGCTGCACCTGTTGTGGGACAGATACCCGATGATCCCGACCAACAACGAAGCCGGCGGCATCGACCGAGCCAAATGGTTGACCCACTACCCCAACGATCCCGGCCTGAATGGTCCGGATCGCACGGTCGATTACCTGTTCTACAGCCCGAAGATCAAACGGGTCGAAGCCACGGTGCGGCAGGACGATACCTTGCGCATTTCCGATCATTTGCCGGTGATTGCGAAGTTCCTCCTGCCACCCAACTGACCTCAATGAGCCTCTTCGAGATCGTCGTGCAACAACCCGAAGATCTGCCGTTTCATGTCGATGAACGAGCGCTCCATCACCATGTCCAGCGTGCGCGGACGTTCGATCGGCACATCGAGAATCTGCTTGATCCGCCCAGGCCTGGCGCCCATCACATACACCCGATCGCCCAGCAGGATCGCTTCGTCGATGTCGTGGGTGACGAACAGCACGGTCTTCTTGCTGTTGCCCCACACCCGCAATAACAGTTGCTGCATTTGCAGACGGGTCTGGCTGTCGAGGGCGCCGAAGGGTTCGTCCATCAGCAGGATCTGCGGGTCGTTGGCCAGGGCCCGGGCAATCGCCACCCGCTGCATCATGCCGCCGGACAACTGCTTGGCGTAGTTGTCGGCAAATCCCGACAGGCCGACTTCGTGCACATAGTGATCGACGATCTCCTTGCGTTTCGCTGCCGGCATGCCCCGGCGCTTGAGGCCGAACTCGACGTTCTGCCGCACGGTCAGCCACGGGAACAGCGTGTAGCTCTGGAACACCATCCCGCGATCCGCGCCGGGGCCCTGCACTTGCTGACCGCCGACGTAGATTTCGCCGGACGTCGGCTCGGCCAGGCCGGCGGTGAGGTACAGCAGGCTCGACTTGCCGCAGCCCGATGGCCCGACCAGCACCGCGAACTGCTGATCCGGCACTTCGAACGACACTTCTTCAAGCGCGGTGAAGGTTCCGCCGCCGGGCTTGGTGTAGCGCAGGCTGACCTTGTCCACCTGCAACCTTGGCGCAGCGTGTGCCGGTACAGCGACCGGCTCGATGAAACGACGGTTGGCAGCGGTTACTGAGCCCATGCGGTAATCCTCAAACGCAAGAAGCGAAACAGTTGATCGGTGACCAGGCCGAGCAGGCCGATGATCGCGATGGCGAGAAAAATCACATCCACCTGAAAGCCGCGCATGGCCTTGAGACTCAAGTAGCCGAGGCCGCTGGACGCGGCGACCAGTTCGGCGACCACCAGATAGGTCCAGGCCCAGCCCATGGTCACCCGCAAGGTGTCGAGCACGCCGGGTAACGACGCCGGGGCGATCACATGCAGCACCGCGTCACGCCGGTTGGAGCCGAGGGTGTAGGAGGCGTTGATCAAGTCCTTTGAGATGCCTTTGGACACGTCGGCGATCATCACCAGTTGCTGGAAGAACACGCCGAAGATGATCACCGACACCCGTTGCTCCAGACCGATGCCGATCCACAGAATGAACAGCGGCACGAACGAGGTCACCGGCAGGTAGCGGATGAAGTTGACCAGCGGTTCGAGGAACGCCTGGACGATGCGGAAGCTGCCCATCAGCAAGCCCAGCGGCACCGCCACCAGCGACGACACGATGAAACCGACCATCACCACTTCGACACTGGCCCAGACATGCTGGCCAAGAGTGCCGTCGCGGCTGAGGCGCACCGCCGCTTCAACCACCGCGCCGGGCGTGGGCAGGAACATCCCCGGCACGATGCCGCCGTAGGACAACCCGGCCCACAGGCCGACCAGCAACACCCAGGCCAGACCGCTGGCGCTCCACACCACCGGCACCGGCAATCCGGTCTTCGGCGTGATGCAGCGGCTCAGCCATGAATTGCGCTTGAACATGACCAGTCTCCTAGAGCGGGCTGACGAAACGGTTATCCACCAGATCGTCGTTGCTGACGTTGTAGGGCTTGCCCTGCAATTCGCTGGCGGTTTCGTTGGCCAGTTTGATCAGCGGTGCGCTGTCACCCGGCGCGCCCGGTTTGCCCAGCAACTTCTCGCTCATGGCCTGATCGTAGAAGCGCACGCCTTGCGCGGCGGCGGCCAGTTCCTTCGGATCGGACAGGTAACCGCCGACGCCCTTGGCCATGATTTCGTAGGCTTTCTCTGGATGATCCTTGGTGTACTGCACGGCTTTGTAGAGACCGGCGACCAGCGCCTTGACGTCTTCCGGCTGCTTCTCGATCACCGTGCAGTTGAGCGCCACCACATCGACGATCACCCCCGGCGTACTGCTGCTGTCGATCAGCACCTTGCCCTGCTGCTTGTCGCGCACCATCGACAGATGCGGTTCCCAGGTCACGGCGGCCGGCACGCGACCGGCGATGAACGCGGTGGCGGCATCGTCGGCGGTCATGTTCTGTACGGTGATGTCGCTCATGCTCATGCCGTTCTTTTTCAGCAGGTACGAGAGCCAGAACTGCGAGGTCGACCCTTCGTTGACGGCCACGGCCTGGCCCTTGAGCTCTTGCAGGCTCTTCACGTTTTTACCCACCAGCACGCCATCGCCGCCATGACTGTCATCCAGCGCCGCCACGGCCTTGAAGCAGAACTGCGGACGGTACTTGAGCACTTCATCAATGGTCGAAGCCGAGCCGGACAATTGCCCGGACGCCTGGGCGGCCATGTACATCGATGCCTCTTCGACCACCGGCAATTCGACGGTCAGGCCGTTTTCCTTGAAGTAGCCCAGATCCTGAGCCAGGTACAGAGTGCCGTAACCGACCCACGTGGTATGGCCGATCGACAAGGTGCCGGCCTGAGCGGCGGTGACACAAAGGGCGGAAATCGCCAGAGGACATGCAAGACGGGTAAACAAGGACTTGTTCATGGAGCACTCCCAACGCTGTTGATTTAGTTGTCATGGGCAGTACGGCCAGCCGTGGTGTCGCGATTGCACGCTGCGGTCTCTGTCGGACTCTGGCGGGCAATGCCCTGGCTGGCGAAATCGATGTTGACCCAGGCTTGGCGTCAGGAAAACGAGGAAATAGTTAGACGCGAACGATGAAAAAACTGGGTAGTGCGCACCGCGAAAGGGCGCGGCGGGCGGGGGTGCCCGAGGTGGGTGCAGATTGGGAAAAAGTCTGGCGGAGATCGTTCCCACGCTCTGCGTGGGAATGCAGCCCAGGACGCTCTGCGTCCCATTCGAGAGCTGGAACGCGGAGCGTCCCTTGAGGCATTCCCACGCAGAGCGTGGGAACGATCAGGACACGGAACGAGCGATCCGGGGGGTTAGAGGCGACCGTATTCCTGCGCCGTACGATCCAGCGCTTTCAAGGTCTTGCCCACCAGCTCGTCAATCTCTTCACGGCTGGCAATCAACGCCGGCGCCATGATCATCCGCCCCAGGGTCGAGCGAATGATCACTCCCTCTTCAAACCCGATCGTGCGGCAGCGCCAGGCGATGTCGTTTTCATTGGCAAAGCGTTTGCGCGTGGCCTTGTCTTCCGCCAGTTGCAGCGCCGCGACCATGCCCGTGCCCTGAATGTCACCTACCAGCGGATGATTGCCGAACACCTCGCGCAGACACTGTTGCAGGTACGGGCCGATGTCATCCTTGACCCGCGTCACCACGCCTTCATCGCGCAAGGCCTTGAGGTTGGCAATCGCCACCGCTGCCGCCACCGGGTGCCCGGAATAGGTCAGGCCGTGGGCGAACACGCCGCCCTGCTCCACCAGCACGTCGGCCATTTTCTTCGACAGGATCAGGCCACCCATCGGGATGTAGCCGGAGGTCAAACCCTTGGCGATGGACAGGGTGTCCGGCTCGAAACCGAAGTATTCGTGAGCGAACCATTCGCCGGTACGACCGAAGCCGCCGATCACTTCATCGGCGCACAACAGCACGTCGTACTTGCGGCAGATGCGCTGGATTTCCGGCCAGTAGCTTTCCGGCGGGAAGATCATCCCGCCCGCGCCCTGGAACGGTTCGGCGATGAAGCCGGCGACCTTGTCGGCGCCCAGTTCGAGGATCTTCGCTTCCAGCTGCTGCGCCGCCCGCAGGCCGAATTCCGCCGGCGTCAGGTTGCCTTCATGAGCGAAGAAGTACGGCTCGTCGATGTGCGCGATATCGGGAATCATCCCGCCCATTTCGTGCATGAACTTCATGCCGCCGAGGGCCGTCGCCGCGAGGGTCGAACCGTGGTAGCCGTTCCAGCGGCCGATCATGACTTTCTTCTCGGGCTTGCCCAGCACCTGCCAGTAACGGCGCACGGTACGGATCAGCACCTCGTTGGCCTCGGAGCCGGAGTTGGTGTAGATCGCGTGGCTGTAGTGCCCCGGCAGCAGGCTGAACAACAGCTCGGAGAGCTCGATCACCTGCGGGTGGGTGGTGTGGAAAAACATGTTGTAGTACGGCAACTGCTCCAGCTGCCGGCTCGCCGCCGCGTTCAGGTCTTTTCGCCCGTAACCGAGGTTGGTGCACCACAGCCCGGACATGCCGTCGAGGTAGCGCCGACCGTCGTTGTCCCACAGGTGCAGGCGATCACCGCGCACCATCACCCGTGGGCCTTCGTCGTTGAGGGCCTTCTGGTCGACGAACGCATGAATGTGGTGCGCTGCATCGGCGGCCTGGTAGTCGCGGGTTTCACGTGAGGTGGTCATCGCCGGATCTCCTTTTTTGTTGTGAGCGGCTGTCATGAGCGCAGTTGAAACCAGGTGGTTTTCAACTGGGTGTATTTGTCGAACGAGTGCAGCGACAGATCGCGGCCGAAACCGGATTGTTTGCCGCCGCCGAACGGCACGGTCACGTCCAGCGCATCGACGCTGTTGACCGACACCGTACCGGCTCGCAATTGCCGCGCCACTCGATGGGCGCGGTGCAGATCGTCAGTCCACAGCGACGCCGCCAGACCGTAGACGCTGTCGTTGGCCAGTTGCAAGGCGTGGGCCTCGTCATCGAACGCAGTCACCGCCAGCACCGGGCCGAACACTTCTTCGCGAAACAGGCTCATGTGCGGCTGCACGTCGGTGAAAATCGTCGGCTGAACGAAGTTGTCCGAGCCGTTGAAACTCAGCTGCCGCCCGCCGCAGACGCGGGTCGCGCCTTCACGCTCGGCCTGATGAATGAAGCGCAGAATGCTTTCGGTCTGACGGGTATCGACGATCGCCCCGGCTGCACTCGCCGGGTCCAGCGGATCGCCCGGCTGCCAGCGCTCGGCCTGAGCCTTCAGTCGCTCGACGAACTCATCGTGAATCGAGCGCTCCACCAGCAATCGCGAGTTGGCCGAGCAGACTTCGCCCTGATTGAAGAAGATCCCGAACGCGGCTTTCTGCGCCGCCAGATCCAGATCCTTGCAGTCGGCAAACACCAGGTTGGCACTCTTGCCGCCGCACTCCAGCCACACCTGCTTGAGGTTCGACTGCGCGGAATACTGCATGAAATATTTGCCGACCTGAGTCGAGCCGGTGAACACCAGACAATCCACATCCGGGTGCAGGCCCAACGCTTTGCCGGCCTGTTCGCCGAGACCCGGCAGCACGTTCAATACGCCGGCCGGTAGCCCGGCTTCCAGCGCCAGCTCGGCCAGACGCAAGGCGGAGAACGGCGATTGCTCGGCAGGTTTGAGGATCACCGAGTTGCCCGCCGCCAGCGCCGGTGCAAGTTTCCATGCGGCCATGTCCAGCGGGAAATTCCACGGCACCACGGCGGCGACCACGCCCAGCGCTTCGCGGGTAATGGTCGCCAGCACGTTCGACGCACTGGGAGCGACCTGATCGTAGAGTTTGTCGAGGCTTTCGGCGTACCAGCGGAACACCCCGGCGGCGCCCGGCACGTCGATGTTGTAAGCGTCCGTCACCGGTTTGCCCATGTTCAGCGAATCGAGCAGGGCCAGCTCTTCGCGATGGGCCAGAATCAGATCCGCCAGCCGCAGCAGCACTTGCTTGCGCTCGGTCGGTGAACGCCCGGCCCACGTGCCAGCTTCGAACACCTGTCGCGCATTCTGCACCGCCGAGTCGACATCCTTTTCACCGCACGCGGCGACGTCTGCCAGAAACTGGCCGGTGGCCGGGTTGATCGCGGCAAAGGTCTGCCCCGATTGCGCCGCACGCAGTTTGCCGTCGATCACGGCCTGGTACGGATAGCTCAACGCAGCGGCCTTGCGCTGCCAGTCTGCAAGCTCGAACACGGTGGTTGCTCCTTGGACTTTTGTTCTTTTGTAAACAGTGCGGGATCGATAGTCGCTCAGGCCCGCGCGCGCTAAAACCAGTAAAAATGTCTTCGCAGACAATAAAAAAGGTAACCAGCCGACAGCCCCTTCGCGCGCGTATGGGGCTATTGTTCAGGGACAAAAAAAACCGCTGACAGAACGGAGGCCGGCGGCTTACAAATTGCTTGGATGTGAAATCCGTTCGCTTTGAGGTTCACCGTGGCCGCTTACAACCTGCGTCAGTTGAAATACTTCATCACTACCGTCGAATGCGGCAGCGTCGCCGAAGCGTCGCGCAAGCTGTACATCGCGCAACCGGCGATTTCCACGGCAATCAAGGGGCTGGAAGACAGCTTCGGCGTGCAACTGCTGATCCGCCATCACGCTCAGGGCGTGTCTCTGACACCGAGCGGCGCGCGTTTTTTCCGCAAGGCCCAGGAACTGCTGCGCATGGCCAAGGAGTTCGAACAGAACGCCCTCGCCGACAACGATGTGGTGGCCGGGCAGATCGATATCGGCTGTTTTGAAACGGTGGCGCCGCTGTATTTGCCGCAACTGATTGCCGGCTTCTCGGCGCTCTATCCGGGGGTGAAAATCCGCATCCGCGACGGCGAACAACAGGAACTGGTGCAGGGCCTGACCTCGGGCACCTTCGACCTGGCAATCCTGTACAAGCACGACCTCGACGCCACCATCGAAACCGAGCCCTTGATGCCGGCCCAGCGGCCTTACGCGTTGCTCCCGGCAGATCACCGCTTCGCCCAGCTCAAGCAGGTTTCGCTGCGGGACTTGTGCCTGGAACCGATGATCCTGCTCGACGTACAACCGAGCCGCACCTACTTCGTCAGCCTGTTCGAAGAACTAGGCCTGTCGCCACGCATCGAGTTCAGCTCGCCCTCGATCGAAATGGTGCGCGGCATGGTCGGCCAGGGCTTCGGCTTCTCGATCCTGGTCACCCGCCCACATTCGGAATGCACCTACGACGGCAAGAAAGTCGTGTGCGTCGACATCGTCGAAGACGTCACCGGTTCAGGCCTCGTGGCGGCGTGGCTCAAGCGCGGACAACTGACCAAACCGGCGCAGTTGTTTGCCGATTATTGTCGGGAGCAGCTGACGGCGAAGGCTGGTCGCTGACCCTCACGTACCGCGCGGTTTGGCTCGTGCAGTGGCTTCGGCCACCAATGGGTCATCCGGCCAATAGTGTTTTGGATACCGCCCCTTCAGATCCTTCTTCACCTCGGCATAGGTGCTGCGCCAGAAGTTGGCCAGATCCTGCGTCACCTGAACCGGGCGCCGAGCCGGGGATAGCAGGTGCAGCTTGACCACTTGCCGGCCGCCAGCAATGCGCGGTGTGTCGGCGAGGCCGAACAACTCCTGCAAGCGCACGGCGAGAATCGGTGGTTGCTCGCTGTAGTCGAGGCGAATCGACGAGCCCGACGGCACGCTCAGGTGATGCGGTGCCTGTTCGTCGAGCTGCTGCGGCAGTGGCCATGGCAGCAGATTACGCACGATGCTCGACAGGTCGAGGTTGGCGAAATGGCTGAGGCGCGAGACTTTGCCCAGATAAGGCATCAGCCAGTCTTCGAGGGTTTTCAGCAGCGTCGCGTCGCTGACATCCGGCCATTGACTGTCGCCCCTGGCGTCCAGATCGAGCTGGCGCAACAGCGCGACTCGCGCCTGCCATTGGCGCAGTTCCGGGGTCCACGGCAGCAGTTCCAGACCTTTGCGCCGCACCAGATTGACCAGCGCCTGGCTGCGGGCGTTTTCGTCGAGACCGGTCAGTGGTTCGCGGCTGAGGATCAGTTCGCCAACCTTGCGCTGACGCTCGGCGCGCAACACGCCTTCGCGTTCGTCCCAGTCCAGTTGATCGACGGTGTGCACCTGTTCGGCCAGCACCGAATCGAACAGCACCGGATCGAAATCCGCCGCCAGATAAATCCGTTCTTCACGTTGACCTTGGCGGCTGCCGAGGTCGGCGATGACGGTCCACGGCTCCTTCATAAGGCTGTCGGCTTCGGCGAACAACGCCGCGCGGCCGTTGGCCAGACGATATTCGGCACCTCCGGCACGCCGCTGCTGGGCGACGCGATCCGGGTAGGCCAGTGCCAGCAAGGCGCCGAGCCAGCGTGGATGATCGGGATCGCTGACCGGTTCGCTCGGTTGCCCGCGCAGGTAGCCACGATATTGCCGCGCCAGTTGCCGGGCGCGCTGCACGCCGCCTTGGGCACCGCGCGCCGCACGTTCTGCGCCGGACAGCAGCGCCAGACGACTGTGCAGATCCGCTCCGGCGCCGCGCAAAATGTCGCGCTCACCGAGCAACGCGGCAACGTCGCACGCCATGTCCGCCAGCCCCAGCGCCTGACCGCGCAACAGCAAATGGGCGATGCGCGGATGGGCCGGCAATTCAGCCATGGCCTGACCATGACGGTTGAGACTTTCACCGTCCAGCGCACCGAGGCGCTGCAACAAATCCTGAGCCTGTGCATACGCGGCGGCTGGCGGTACGTCGAGCCAGATCAGATCACTCGGCGCCACGCCCCAGCGTCCGAGTTGCAAGGCCAGCCCGGCCAGATCCGCCGAGAGGATTTCCGCACTGCCATAAGCCGCCAGTTGTTCGTGCTGATCCTGCGACCACAGGCGATAACACACGCCCGGCTCCAGACGCCCGGCCCGGCCCGCGCGCTGGGTGGCACTGGCTTTGGAGATACGTTGAGTGTCGAGGCGAGTCATGCCGCTGCCCGGATCGAAACGCGGCACCCGCGCCAGCCCGGCGTCGATTACCACGCGCACGCCGTTGATGGTCAGGCTGGTCTCGGCGATGTTGGTGGCCAGCACCACTTTGCGCTGGCCAGCGGGCGCCGGGTCGATGGCGGCGCGTTGCGCATTCAGGTCGAGTTCGCCGTGCAACGGACAGAGCAGGATGTCGCTGCGCTCACCGATGGCGTCCGACAGTTGCTGATGAACACGCCGGATTTCCGCCTGCCCCGGCAGGAACACCAACAGGCTGCCGGCTTCATCGTGCAGGGCTTCGAGTACCGTTTGCGTAACGCGTTGATCGATGTATTCGCCCGGCTGGAACGGCCGGCCCCAGCGCATCGTCACCGGGAACATCCGGCCTTCGCTGCGCAGGATCGGCGCGTCGTCGAGCAAGCCGGCCAGACGTTCTCCCTCGAGGGTGGCGGACATCAGCAGAATCTTCAGCGGCTGTTCAGCTCGAAACAGCTCGCGACCGTTCAGACTGAGGGCCAGCGCCAGATCGGCGTCGAGGCTGCGCTCGTGGAATTCGTCGAAGATCAGCAGACCCACGCCCTCCAGCGCCGGGTCGTCCTGCAAGCGCCGGGTGAGGATGCCTTCGGTGACCACTTCGATGCGCGTGTCGGGGCCGACCTTGCTGTCGAGGCGGATGCGATAACCGACGGTTTCACCGACCTTCTCGCCCAGCTCGCTGGCCAGCCGTTCCGCCGCTGCGCGGGCGGCCAGCCGACGCGGTTCGAGCATCAGAATGGTCTGCCCGTTCAACCACGCTTCATTGAGCAGGGCCAAAGGTACGCGGGTGGTTTTACCTGCGCCGGGCGGTGCTTCGAGCACGGCTTCATGGCGTGTCGCCAACGCTTCACGCAGGGCGGGTAAAACTTCATCGATTGGCAAAAAATTCATGCTGGCTCCCAAACAGAGGGCCGAGTATAACGGCGAACTGCCAGGCGTTCGTCAGGGTCTTAATTTCACACGATGACGCTTCGTTAACAGATGACTCAGGAGATTCCCATGCGCTTACCTTTTCGCCTGATCGGCGGTGTACTGGTTGCCACCCTGCTCACCCAGATCACTGCGTGCGGTTCGATTTTCTATCCCGACCGGCGCGGCCAGATCGACGGCAAGATCGACCCGGCGATTGCCGTGCTCGATGCCGTGGGCCTGTTGTTCTATATCCTTCCCGGCGTAATCGCGTTCGCCGTGGACTTCGCCACCGGCGCGATCTATTTCGAACCGGGCCACACGGCGCAAGTCGATCCGGCCAAACTCAAGCAAGCCATCGGCCCGGAGGGCCAGGTCGATAACCTCAAGTTGCAGGCTATTCTCGAAACAGAACTGGGCCGCAACCTGCCGCTGGACGACCCGCGCCTGATCCGGCACAAGGGCAGCACCCAGCAACTGGCGATGTTCGGCCTGCAACCTGCCGCATAAGGAATCGACGCCCCCATGACCACAAGCACCGAACACGCCCGCCTGCTGCGGCTGGCGACCCGCGCCTCGGTGGCGGTGGCCTGTACGCTGATCATCGCCAAAGCCATCGCCTGGTGGCTGAGCGGTTCGGTGAGCATGCTCGCCGGCCTCACCGACTCGGCCCTCGATGGCATCACTTCGTTGCTCAATCTGCTGGCAGTGCATTACGCGCTGCGCCCGGCGGATGACGATCATCGTTATGGCCACGGCAAGGCCGAATCCTTGGCGGGCATGGCGCAAGCGCTGTTCATCGGCGGCAGTGCGGTGCTGATCGCGTTCCAGGCTTATGAGCGCTTGAACAATCCTGAACCGCTCGGCGCGCCGTGGTTAAGCATCGGCGTGATCCTGTTTTCCCTGCTTCTGACGGCGGCGCTGTTGATGTTGCAGCATCGGGTAATCAAGCAGACCGGCTCCAACGCGGTGCGGGCGGACTCGCTGCATTATCGTTCGGACCTGTTACTCAACGGCAGCATTCTGATTGCGCTGGTGATGGCCGGATTGGGGTTCGAGCAACTGGATGCGTGGTTCGGTCTGGGAATCGCGGGGTACATTTTGTGGAGCGCGATCCAGATCGCCCGGGAAAGTTTTTCGGTGCTGATGGATGAAGAGCTGCCGACGGATGTCAGTCAGCACATGCTCGAACTGGCGTGCGGCGTGCCGGGCGTGTTGGGTGCGCACGATTTGCGCACGCGGATTTCCGGCAATCACTGGTTCGTGCAGTTGCACCTGGAATTGCCGGGGGAGCTGACGCTGTCAGTCGCCCATGGCATCAGCGATCAGGCCGCAGATGCCATTCACAAAGCCTACCCAAAGGCCGAAGTGCTGGTGCACGCCGACCCGCAGGAAGTGGTCAAGGCCGCCCGGGCTCAGTAGTTGACCTGATAGCCGCGACTGCTCAGGCAATTGCCCTGGGCCTGGCGGTAGGCCTGCACCACTTCGGGCGCCGGTTGATAAGTCGCGGTGCGCGGGTTGAAGCCGCTCTGCTGCACCGCGTATTGATAACACTCGTAGCCATCGCGCTGAACCTGCTCCGGTGACTGACCGTTGGCCGGATACGCCTCCACGTCATAACCATTGCCGGTCGGCTGCGGTGGCTGCTGTACCGGCGGCTCGACCACCACGTAATCCTGGGTCGCTTCCTGATAGGCATAGTACGAGCCGGCAGCGAGGAACAGCAGCGAACCGCCGATCCATACCTCACGGGCGTAATCCGGCAGGTACTGAATGCGAATCCCGCGCGGCGGCTGAACCACGATGTAGCGCGGACCTTGCGGGCGATACCAGTAGCCGCCGGAGTAGAAATAGTCCTGGCCGCGATACGGCACGCGGTATTCACGATCCGGGAAACGGTCGATCACATGGCCCGGCCGGTATTGCGGGCCCGGCCCCCAGCCATTGCCATGCCCGTCAGGGCGACCCGGCCAGCGATTGTCATTGGGGCGGCCGGTCTGCCAGCTCTGGTGATAGCCGTTCTGCGGGCGCTCGTCGCGGTAGTAGCCCTGACGGGGTTCCTGGGTCTGGCGCACGGTGTCGGGACGCGGCTGGATCGGCAGGTCATTGGCCGGCAGTTGCGGCGGCGGTGGCGGCTGGCGTACCGGGTTGGGATTGTAGGCCGGACGTGGCTGATTCTGATTCTGCCACTGGCCATTGTTCGGTTGGCCGTGGTTCTGCTGGCCGTTGTGCTCGAACTGGCGGCTGTTGTCGCCACGAATAATGTCGTTGTTCTGCCGCTGCGGATTGTTCTGACCGTGCGGCTGATTGCCGCCGCCATGTCCCTGATTATTGCCCTGATGCTCCGGCCCGCGTCCGCCGCCGTCGGGGCCGCGATTCTGCGGCTCATCCGCCAGCGCTTGCGCACCGATACTCACACACAGCAAACCAACACTGGCCAGACGCCAGATGCGCGACTTCATGAAATTCCTCACTGCGGGCCAGAGCCTGTAATAGAAGGTCTTGTAGCTAAGACCGGGGACGAGCACACCGGGTTCTGCTACAGGTTATCAGTCACGTCATTTATTTATTGAGCGAGATGGGCCAAATCGCGGGCAAGAAAAAAGGGAGACCCGTCGGCCTCCCTTTCAGAGAACTTCGTCCTGGCTCGACGCTTTTGACGTCGGCTCACCTCACGCCGTCTTCTGGACAGTGTGCAGCTCGGGGGCCGGCACAACCCCGGTGGGGGTGGCGGCCGCGGCGGGCCGGATTGGGCGGGCCGCAGTGGACTGTGTTACCGAGCAGTGATTCTGGTGATAAGGATAGGCGCGGAGCCGCGACAGATGATTGCGAAGATTGCTCAAATAAACACCACTTGCGCAATTTTTAACCCTGGATAGATAATCCGCCGCAATAGTTAAGACAAAGGACCGTTTGATGAGCAAACTCGACCGTTACGACCTCAGTATTTTGGCGGAATTGCAGCGCGACGCCCGCATCTCCAACCAGGAACTGGCCGAGCGCATCGGTCTGTCGCCCTCCCCGTGCTCGCGCCGGGTCAAGCAACTGGAGGACGACGGCTACATCTCCCGCCAGGTCGCTCTGCTCGATCGCAAGATGCTCGGCTTGAGCCTGACCGCCTACGTGCTGATCGGCATGGACCGGCACACGCCGGAGCGTTTCGAGAACTTCGAAGCGGCGATCCGCACCTTGCCGCAAGTGCTGGAATGCAGCCTGGTGACTGGCGTGGATGCCGACTATCAGCTGAAAGTGGTGGTGCCGGACATGGATCATTATCAGAAACTGCTGCTGGGGCACCTGACACGGATTGAGGGCGTGACCAGTGTTCGGTCGAGTTTTGTGCTGAATCAGGTGCTCAACAGTACCGAATTGCCGCTGACTCATCTGCGCAGCTGAAATCGCCTTCGCGAGCAAGCTCGCTCCCACATTTAAAATGCATTTCCCTGTGGGAGCGAGCTTGCTCGCGAAGAAGCCGGTGCAGGCGACGAATAACTGCGGCACACCGACGCAGGTCAATGCTGCGTCGTTCGCCGCTGGCGTATACTCCCGGCCGCCCTTTTAGCCGCATGCGTGCCGGAGATGCCCGATGGATCCAGCAGTATTTGAAGAGTGGATGATGACCGGACTGGTCAGCATCCTGATCATTTTCATGGGTTTCATCGTCTGGGATCTGGCGAAGAAGTCCAAGGCCGGGCGTTTCGGCTCGTTCATTCTGTTCTTCGTGCTGGGCCTGGGCGTGGCCGCGTTCATCATCAAGAGCGTGGTGATCGGCCTGATCGAATCCGGCGCCTTATAAGCGCGCCGGCACTTCTTTCCATTGGCCCTGATCGAGCCCTTCGATCGTCCAGTCACCAATCCTGACCCGCACCAGCCGCAACGTCGGCAGCCCGACCGCCGCCGTCATCCGCCGCACCTGACGGTTGCGTCCTTCGCGAATCACCAGTTCCAGCCACGTTGTGGGGATGGTCGCGCGAAAGCGTACCGGTGGGTTGCGCGGCCACAGCTCGGGCTCATCCAGTTGCCGCGCTTCGGCGGGCAAGGTCATGCCGTCATTCAATTCGACGCCGTCACGCAGGCGCTGCAACTGCTCGGCCGTCGGCACGCCTTCGACTTGCACCCAATAGGTTTTCGCCAGTTTGTGCCTGGGGTCGGCGATCCGCGCCTGCAACTGGCCGTCGTTGGTCAACAGCAGCAAACCTTCGCTGTCACGATCCAGCCGTCCTGCCGGGTAAATGCCCGGAATGTCGATGTAATCCTTGAGCGTCGCCCGCCCATCTGCGTCGCTGAATTGCGTCAGCACATCGAACGGTTTGTTGAACAGGATCAGCTTCGGCTCGGCGGGCGGTGCCTTGGCCACACGGCGCGGGGCTGAAGTGGACGGCTTCGCGCCGGGACGGCGGGAAGGTGGACGCGGGGGACGGGACATAAGTGAGAAGACATTTAGCGATCAGGGCTGACAATGCTAGTGCCCCGACCGCCAAATGACCACGACAAACCGTTAGCGGAACGGCGGCTCGTCGAAGCTGCGCAGTTTGCGCGAGTGCAGCGAGTTGAGTTCGGTGCGTAGCAGGTCCACCGCTTCGATGCCGATCTTCAAGTGCTGGCTGACCGCACGCTCGTAGAACGCGTTGGCCGAACCCGGCAGCTTGATTTCACTGTGCAGCGGTTTGTCCGAAACGCACAGCAACGTGCCGTACGGCACCCGCAGACGATAACCCTGGGCGGCAATGGTGCCGCTTTCCATGTCCACCGCCACGGCGCGGGACAGGTTGATCAGCGGTCGCTCCTGTGCCCAGCGCAATTCCCAGTTACGGTCGTCGTAGGTCAGCACGGTGCCGGTGCGCAGACGCTTTTTCAGCTCCTCGCCTTTTTCGCCGGTGATGTTGGCCGCCGCTTGCTGCAACGCCAACTGCACCTCGGCCAGGGCCGGGATCGGAATGTTCGGCGGCACCACCCGGTCGAGAATCCCGTCGCGACGCATGTAGGCGTGAGCCAACACATAGTCGCCGATGGTCTGCGACTGACGCAGGCCGCCGCAATGCCCGATCATCAGCCAGCAATGCGGGCGCAGCACGGCCAGATGGTCGGTGATGTTCTTGGCGTTGGACGGACCGACGCCGATGTTGACCAGGGTCACGCCGTGGCCATCGCTGGCGATCAGGTGATAGGCCGGCATCTGGTAGCGGTGCCAGACCACACCGGCGGCAATGGCCGAGGCTTCGCCATGATCCATGCCTTTTTCGATGATCACGTTGCCCGGCAACACCATGCGTACAAAACGCGGGTCACGGCGCAGTTGCTCCAGACCGTGGACGATGAACTGGTCGACATAACGGTGGTAGTTGGTCAGCAGGATCCACGGCTGCACATGGCGCCAGTCGCTGCCGGTGTAGTGCACCAGACGACGCAGCGAGAAGTCGACGCGGGCCGCATCGAACAGCGCCAATGGCAACGGATCGGTGTTTTCCCAGTCGTAGAGCCCGTCGGCGATGCCATCGGTGGCGGCAGACAGGTCGGTACTCGGGAACACTCGCGCCAGCACGGCAGCGGTGACACCGGAGCCGGCCAGCTCATCGCCCTGCTCGACCACGTACGGATAGGGAATGTTCTGCTCGCTGACCCCGACTTCCACCGTCACGGTGAAGTCGTGCATCAGCGGCGTGAGCTGTTCCAGCAGGTATTTGCGAAACGCCGCAGGGTGGGTGACGGTCACGCTGTAGGTGCCCGGCAACTGCACCTTGGCGTAGGCGCGGGTGGTCTGCGGGACTTCGCCCTGGCAGTGGTAGGTCAGACGCAGTTCGGGATAACGGAACAGGGAACGTTGCTCGGCGTCGGGCTCGACGCGATCCTTGAGGTAACGCTTGAGCGCCGAGTTCAGCGCCGTGGTGGCCCGCTCATGCAGCTCGGCGAGACGATCCACGGCCTGTTCGGCGGTTTGAACGACAATAAACGCTTCGGTCACGATCAGCTTCCTGTGTTCTGACTTGCAGAGCTTCATCTTGCCTGCATCGTGGCGTCACGGAAACAGTGGCGTTGTGGCAATTCATCAATCTGACAGGTACAAGCGGGCCTGTGGGAGCGGGCTTGCCCGCGATGAGGCCATCCCATTCACATCGATGTTGACCGACAGGCCGTCATCACTGGCAAGCCAGTTCCCAGAAGGCCTTTCGGTGCCTGGAAATTGCCGTCAGAAACCTTGCGGCGTCGAGCGGGCAACAATGGCTTCGACATCCAGCCCACGGGGCAACGCGCCGTAGACCCGCCCGCCTCCGCTCAGACGACTGGCAATGAACGCATCGCTGACCGCCGAATTCCCGGCCTCCAGCAGCAACTTCGCTTGCAGCCCGAGGGCAATGTCTTCGGTCAGTTGCCGCGCGCGGTACTGAATGTCGCTGGTGTCCTTGAACTGCGCCTGCAATTGCTGAATGTGCGCAGCCAGTCGCTTGTCGCCATGGCCGTCGCCCAACTCGCTGAACAACACATCAAGCACGCCCGGCTCTTTCGACAACGCCCGCAGCACATCGAGGCATTGCACGTTGCCAGAGCCTTCCCACGTCGAGTTCACCGGTGCCTCGCGGTACAGCCGCGGCAGGATGCTCTCCTCGACATACCCGGCGCCCCCCATGCATTCGGCGGCTTCGTTGATCATTCCCGGCGCACGTTTGCAGATCCAGTATTTGCCCACCGCCGTCACCAGCCGGGCGAACTGCGCTTCATGGCGATCATTCAGATGATCCAGCGCCTTGCCCATGCGCAGGCTCAACGCCAGCGCGGCTTCGCTTTCCAGCGCCAGATCGGCCAGCACGTTCTGCATCAGCGGTTGCTCGCTGAGCAGCTTGCCGCCGACTTTGCGGTGGGCGCAGTGATGGCTGGCCTGGGTCAGCGCCTGCCGCATCAGCGAGCTGGAGCCGACCATGCAGTCAAAACGGGTCATCGCCACCATCTCGATGATCGTCGGCACGCCGCGCCCTTCCTCACCGACCATCCACGCCAGTGCGCCTCGGAATTCCACTTCGCTGGAGGCGTTGGACTGGTTGCCGAGCTTGTTTTTCAGGCGCTGGATATAGAACTGATTGCGCGTGTCATCCGGGCGATGGCGCGGCAGCAGGAAGCAGGTCAGGCCCTTGTCGGTCTGCGCCAGCGTGAGGAATGCATCGCACATCGGCGCCGAACAGAACCACTTGTGGCCCACCAGTTCATAAGCCTGACCGGGGCCGCTGGCGCCTACTGGATAAGCCTTGGTGGTGTTGGCCCGCACATCGGTGCCACCCTGTTTCTCGGTCATCGCCATGCCGATGGTGACACCGGCCTTGTGGGCCATGCCGACATTGCGCGGATCGTATTCGGTGGCGAGGATTTTCGGCAGCCATTGCTCGGCCAGATTCGGTTGTAAACGCATCGCCGGCACGCTGGCGAAAGTCATGGTCAACGGACAGCCACTGCCGGCTTCGGCCTGGCTGTGCAGGTAGGTCATGGAAGCGCGGGCAACATGGGCGCCGTCCTGTGGATGAGCCCAGGGCAACGACGTCAGGCCATGTTCGATGGCGGTGCGCATCAGCTCGTGATACGCCGGATGAAATTCCACCAGATCGATGCGATGACCGTAGCGGTCATGGCTGGCGAACACCGGTTTGTTCTGATTGGCGAGGAACCCGGCCTCCATCAGCGGCCCGCCCGCCAGCGCGCCGTAGGCGTCGATCCGCGACTCGGCCCAGCCGGCGCCGAACCGCCGCGACCACTCCTGCAACGGCAGGTCGATGCGGTACAGGTTGGTGCCGTCCAGCGACGGTGGCTGGTTGGTGACTTCGTGGGTTTCGGCGAACTGATGCAGGTTCATGACGGGGCTCCTTGATCGGCCAGAGCTTCAGTTAAGCACCGCCCCCGAATCGATCAAAGTGTCATATCGGCCTAAATGCCGGCGCTTTCACCCTATCAGCAACTCAATACCCGTCGCTGCATTGCGACCTGCAGATCCTCGAATTTCACCGGTTTGTTCAGATAATCGATGGTGCCACCCGACGCGCAATGCTCTCGATCCGCCCCCAGCGCGATCATGAACACCGGCAGATGGGCGCATCCCGGCAGGTCACGAATCTGGCAGCACAGCGATGCTCCGTCGAGCGGCGGTAGCTGGCAATCGATCAACACTGCATCGAAGCGCTCGCGCTGCAAACAGTCTAGTGCCGCCACGCCGTGGTCGGCAGTGCGCACCCGGAAACCGAGCTTGAGCAACATGCCGCGCATCACCAATTGGTTGACACTGTTGTCGTCCACCAGCAGCACGGTGCAATCCTGCGGCGCGCGCTCGGTGTCACGACTGAACGCAGGCACGGCTTCCACTTCCGGCAACTCAAACTCGACATCCAGCTGAAAACGGCTGCCGCGCCCCGGTTCGGAGCGGTGTGTGAGCTTGCCACCGAGCAGTTCCACCAATTGACGGCAAATCGCCAGACCGACGCCCAGCCCGCCGTATTCGCGGGTCATCGAACCATCGAGCTGGAAGAATCGCTGATACAGCGTGGCCTCGCCCAGATCGGTAAAACCGATACCGGTGTCGATCACCGCGAAGGACAGCGCCAGGCGATTGTCCGTCGACGGTTTGCCGGTGACCCGCAAGGCCAGCCCGCCGACGCGGGTGAACTTGATCGCGTTGTCCAGCAGGCACTCCAGGCATTGCGCGAGTTTGGCACTGTCGCCGTGCAGGCGGTCCGGCAGTGTCGGCAGCACGTCGACCTTGAAGTCCAGCGACTTGCTCGCCGCGTTGCCATCGAACTGAATCCGCAACGCCTCGACCACCCCGCGCAGGCTGAAACTGCCCGGCGTCGCCTTGAGCTTGCCGGCCTGCAATTCGGTCAGGGTGAGGATGCCGTTGACCATGCGCATCATGTCCCGCGCGGAACCGGCGGCAGTCTGCTGGTATTGCTCCAGTTCCGGATCGAGCTCGACGGTCTGCATCAGCTCCAGCGAACCGATCACCCCGTTCATCGGTGTGCGGAGTTCGTGGGTCAGGGTCGCGAGAAATTCGTCCTTGAGCTTGTTGCTGTGGGCCAGTTGCTGGTTCAGCACTTCGAGCTTCTGGCCGGCGTCGAACAGGGTCTGCGCCTGTTGTTCACGCATCGCGTTGATGCGGTCGGCCAGGGCCAGCGACAGCAGCGCCACTTCAATGGCCGAACCGATCTGACTGGCGTACATGGTCAGGAACACATTCGGCAGCAAGCCCAGGACCATCATGGTGTTGACGATGCCGCCGATCAGGAACGCCGACCAGGCAATGATGAAATAACGCGCCACCCGCAGGCCGCGCCACCAGGCGAGGATCCCGGCGGCGAAGATCACCACGGTAAAGGTCAGGGCCAGGGTCGTCGCCAGACGCAGGGCCAGGCCATAACTGGTCATCAACGACAGACCGATCACTACGGCACCGAACGCGATCAGGGCGATCAGCAGGCGATCGAGCCAGCGGCTGTGGTTCTTCGTCTGCAGGAAACTGCGGGCGAACTGGCTGCCGAACAGCCCCGCGCAACCAATGAAGAACGGCGTGGCAGCGTTGGCCCACCAAGGGTTGTCCGGCCAGAAATACTCGACCGCCGCACCGTTGACCGACAGCTGATAGAGGCCGAACGAGGCGATATAGAAGATGTAATAGAGGTAACTGGTGTCGCGCACGCTGAGATAGATGAACAGGTTGTAGACCAGCATCCCCAGCAGCACGCCATAAATGATCCCCAACACGTACAGGCGCACTGGCTGATCTTCGAGGTACGCGGTGCTCGACCACAATGTCACCGGCGCCTGGATCGAGCCTTCGCTGGACAACCGCAGATAAACGGTGCGTTGCTGATCCGGCTTGAATGCCAGGTCGAACAGGTAATTGTTCTGGCGGATCTCGCGACTGGCGAACGGCAAGGCGTCGCCGGTCTGCCGCACCAGACGATAGTCACCGGCCGCATCGGGCAAATACAGATCAAGATGATCGAGCGGCGGATACGCCAGCTCCAGCAACCAGCTGCGCTGCGCCGACGCATTGGTCGGGCGGTAATGCAGGTCGATCTTCAGCCAGAACGCCGAGCGCGAATAACCGGCATTGAGCGTGGCTTTGTCATGAGGTTTGAAGTTTCCGGCGGCGGCTTGCGCGCGGACGTCGGCAATGCTCGCCTGACCGCTCGGGTCTTCGAACACTTGCAGGGATCGACCCAGCGGGAGGCTCTGGGTGAACTCATCGAACTCGACGGCGCTTGCCAGGAGGGGCAAGCAGAACAGCAACATCAACAAATAGCGCATTGAAGCCCCAGCGTGGCTTGTCCGGTTGTGTCAGGAAGCCCCCCATTCCCTTTGAGATGACGTAAAACCGGTATTACCTGTTATTGGTTTGGATCCACTCTAGCATAGCCGTTGATGGCCATTGAGCACCATGGAAATTTTTCCTACAAAGGCTCTAGAACGGGCGTTCCAGAGCAGAGCGCCGGGCTAGAGCTGTTTGCTCGGTCAGATTGCGCCAAACGTTACCGATCCCGCTACCCGTGTTATCGGCCGGGCGCTGCGCCACAACACCCGAAAAACAGGTTTGGTGGTAAGCTCGCGCACCATGAATATCTACAGCTCACGCCCCGTTGTCCTCTGTCTCTCCGGCCACGACCCCAGTGGTGGCGCCGGCTTGCAGGCAGATATCGAAGCCCTGCTCGCTCAGGGTTGCCATGCGGCTCCGGCCGTCACCGCCCTGACCGTGCAAGACACCGTCAACGTCACTGACTTTCGCGTCCTCGACCGTGAGTGGGTACTGGCCCAGGCCAATGCCGTGCTCAACGATTCCGAAGTCGCGGCAGTGAAACTGGGCATGCTCGGCTCCCTGGAAATGGTCGACACCGTCGTCGAACTGCTCCAGGCGCACCCGCACTTGCCGGTGGTCTGCGACCCGGTGCTGCGCGCCGGCGGCGGTGGACGCCTGGGCAAGGATGAAGTCGGCTACGCCATGCGCGAACGCCTGCTGCCGCTGTCGATCATCGCCACCCCCAACCTTCCCGAAGCCCGGATCCTCGCCGAACTGCCAGAAGGCACCGCGGACGAGTGCGCTGAAAAACTGTTGCCGTACATCAAGAACCTGCTGATCACCGGCGGTCACGGCGACGAAACCGAAATCCACAATCGCCTGTACAGCCGCGACGGCCTGCGCGAAACCTTCAAGTGCCAGCGTCTGCCGGGCAGCTATCACGGCTCCGGCTGCACCTTGGCCAGCACCCTCGCCGGCCGACTGGCTCAGGGCGAAAACCTTGCCAGCGCCGTGCGTACTGCGCTGGATTACACCTGGCGCACCCTGCGCGATGCCGAACAGCTGGGCAAAGGCCAGTTCGTGCCGCGTCGCCTGCCGCTGGATTTCTGTTCCTGATGTTTCGAGCCTGAGGTCTGCGCGATGAAACTACGTGGCCTGTATGCCATCACCGACAGCCAGTTGCTGGCCGGCAAGTTTCTGTCCTACGTGGAGGCGGCGCTGGAAGGCGGCGTCACCCTGCTGCAATACCGCGACAAAAGCAGCGACGAGGCCCGCCGCCTGCGTGAGGCCGAAGCCCTGCGCGATCTGTGTGAACGCTACAAGACGCAACTGATCATCAACGATGACGCCGAACTGGCCGCACGCCTGAACGTCGGCGTGCACCTGGGCCAGACCGACGGCCCGCTGTCGCCGACCCGCGCCCTGCTCGGTTCCAGGGCGATCATCGGTTCGACCTGCCACGCGCAACTTGAACTCGCCGAACAAGCCGCCAAAGAGGGTGCGAGTTACGTCGCCTTCGGTCGCTTCTTCAATTCCAGTACCAAACCCGGTGCACCGAGTTGCAGCCTCGATCTGCTCGACGAGGCCAAACGCACCCTGCACCTGCCGATCTGCGCGATCGGCGGCATCACCCTCGACAACGCTGCGCCGCTGGTGGCCCACGGCGTCGATCTGCTGGCCGTGGTCCATGGCCTGTTCGGCGCCGACAGCACCGCCGAAGTGACCCGCCGCGCCCGCGCCTTCAATGAATTATTAAAAGTCTGAGAGCCCGATCATGTCTCGTTCCGAAACCCTGTTTGCCAACGCCCAGAAACACATTCCCGGTGGCGTGAACTCGCCGGTGCGCGCGTTCAAGAGCGTTGGTGGCACGCCGCTGTTCTTCAAGCACGCCGAAGGCGCCTACGTCACTGACGAAGACAACAAGCGTTATGTGGATTACGTGGGTTCCTGGGGCCCGATGATCCTTGGCCACAGCCACCCGGACGTACTGGACGCGGTGCGCAACCAGTTGCAGCACGGCCTGTCCTACGGCGCGCCGACCGCGATGGAAACCGAGATGGCCGATCTGGTCTGCTCGCTGGTGCCATCGATGGAGATGGTGCGCATGGTCAGCTCCGGCACCGAAGCGACCATGAGCGCGATCCGTCTGGCCCGTGGTTTCACCGGCCGCGACAGCATCATCAAGTTCGAAGGCTGCTACCACGGTCACTCCGACAGCCTGCTGGTCAAGGCCGGTTCCGGCGCACTGACCCAAGGCGTACCGAGCTCGGCCGGCGTGCCGGCAGCATTCGCCAAACACACTTTGACCCTGCCGTTCAACGACATCGACGCGGTTGAAAAAATGCTCGCTGAAGTCGGTCAGGACGTCGCGTGCATCATCGTCGAGCCAGTGGCCGGCAACATGAACTGCGTACCGCCGGCGCCGGGTTTCCTCGAAGGCCTGCGCAACCTGTGCGACAAGCACGGCGTGGTGCTGATTTTCGACGAAGTGATGACCGGTTTCCGCGTCGCCCTCGGCGGTGCCCAGGCTTACTACGGCGTGACCCCGGATCTGACCACCTTCGGCAAGATCATCGGTGGCGGCATGCCGGTCGGCTGCTTCGGGGGCAAGCGCTCGATCATGGAGCGCATCGCACCGCTGGGCCCGGTCTATCAGGCGGGCACCTTGTCCGGTAACCCGCTGGCGATGGCTGCCGGCCTGACCACCCTGCGCCTGATCAGCCGTCCGGGTTTCCACGCCGAGCTGACCGACTACACCACGCGCCTGCTCGACGGCCTGCAACAGCGCGCCGATGCCGCCGGCATTCCGTTCGTGACCACCCAGGCGGGCGGCATGTTCGGTCTGTACTTCAGTGGTGCCGACGACATTGTTACTTTTGAAGACGTGATGGCCAGCGATGCAGCGCTGTTCGGCCGCTTCTTCCACTTGATGCTGGAAGGTGGCGTGTACCTGGCGCCGAGCGCCTTCGAAGCCGGCTTCACCTCGATCGCCCATGGCGAGGCCGAGCTGAAAATCACCCTCGACGCCGCCGAACGCGCCTTCGCCAAGTTGAAGTAAAACGCTTCGCCGCTGACGTTGGCCATTGCCAGCGTCAGCGTTCTCCTACATCCGCGCGCTTTTTCCGACACTCCTGCCAAAAATCTCCCATAAAGTGGGCGATATATTTCCCGCGCAGCAGAAAATCGAGTAAAGACTTTGTAAGGATGGCCCTGCTTATTTCATAATGCGCGCTTATTGGATCCCTAGACGGGTCCGCGCGCCCTTCAGAGGTAAGTCGATTCCCATGAACCGCACCGGCCGCACCCTTGCCTTGGGCTGCCTGTTGCTCCTTCAGCCGCTGCTCGCACATGCACAAGCAGGCGGCAACTCGTTGTTGATACCGGCGATGGGTCGCTGCACCCTCAATACTCAGCCGCAAGATGTCACGCAGGCCCTCGCCGCCTGCCAAAAGGCAGCGGATGAAGGGGATGCGCAAGCGCAATACGAGTTGGGTGAGTTCTACTATGACGGCAAGAACGCGCCGCGCGACCTCAATCAAGCCCTGAGCTATTTCGAAAAGGCCTCGCTGCAAGGCCACGCCCAGGCGCAATTCAAGCTCGGCACCATGTTCTTCCACGGCGAAGGCGTGCAGGCCAACAACATTCAGGCGTACATCGTGCTGAAGATGGCGGCGGTCAATGGCGCTGAAGACGCGCTCGACACCGCCGACGAAGTGTCCGAAAAAATGTCCCGCGAAGAACTGGAAACCGCAACCCAGGTGCTCGGGCAAATTTTCCGTAAATACCTGATGGAACTGCAGAGCGCCGACGGGCGTACGCCGTTCTCGCCCCTTCCCTGATTTCTCTATAGATTTTTCTGGCCTCTTCGCGAGCAAGCTCGCTCCCACATTGGAATGCATTCCCCTGTGGGAGCGAGCTTGCTCGCGAATGAGGCGACTCGATCTTACGGTTTACTTCTCGGGCATCGGCACCGGGAACGGCATCACGTTGCCGACGCCGCCACGGGCTTCGGTGATCTTCGGTGTCCCCAGCCGCTCCACTTCATCGATGCGCACGATCGAATGCATCGGCACAAAGCTGCGCACCACGCCTTCGAACTGCGCCTTGAGCTTTTCTTCGCTCGGGTCGACGACAACTTGCGTGCGCTCGCCAAAGACGAACTCTTCCACTTCCAGGAAACCCCACAGATCACTTTGATAGATCTGCTTGGCGTACATTTCGAACACCTGGCCCTGGTTGAGGAAAATCACCTTGTAGATTGGAGCTTCGCGTTTGGTCATGGCGGGCGGACAACATCGGGGTAAAAATGAGGGCGCGAACTATAGCATAGCCACCGGACGCACAGCGGTAGGAACCTGGGGACATGTTCCCTATAATGCGCGGTTCTTTGAACCACGTGACGACCCTATTCCATGGCCAAGAAGCTTTACATCGAAACCCACGGTTGCCAGATGAACGAGTACGACAGCTCGCGCATGGTCGATCTGCTGGGCGAACACCAGGCCCTGGAAGTCACGGCGCGCGCCGAAGATGCCGACGTGATTCTGCTCAACACCTGCTCGATCCGCGAACGCGCCCAGGACCGGGTGTATTCTCAGCTCGGCCGCTGGCGCGAACTGAAACTGGCCAATCCGGACATGGTGATTGCCGTCGGCGGTTGCGTGGCCAGCCAGGAAGGCGCGGCGATCCGTGATCGCGCCCCGTACGTCGACGTGGTTTTCGGTCCGCAGACCCTGCACCGTCTGCCGGAAATGATCGACGCCGCGCGTATCAGCAAGCTGCCGCAAGTCGACGTCTCGTTCCCGGAAATCGAAAAGTTCGACCACCTGCCCGAGCCGCGCATCGACGGCCCGAGCGCCTACGTGTCGGTGATGGAAGGCTGCAGCAAGTACTGCACGTTCTGTGTAGTGCCTTACACCCGCGGCGAAGAAGTCAGCCGGCCGTTCGACGACGTGATCGCCGAGATCATTCATTTGGCCGAAAACGGCGTGCGTGAAGTGACCCTGCTGGGCCAAAACGTCAACGGTTATCGCGGGCTGACCCACGACGGTCGCCTGGCCGACCTGGCCGAACTGATCCGCGTGGTCGCGGCAGTCGACGGTATCGACCGCATCCGCTACACCACCTCGCACCCGCTGGAATTCTCCGACAGCCTGATCCAGGCACACGCCGAAGTGCCGGAACTGGTGAAGCACCTGCACTTGCCGGTGCAGTCGGGCTCGGACCGGATCCTGGCCGCGATGAAACGCAACCACACCGCGCTTGAGTACAAATCCAAGCTGCGCAAACTGCGCGCCGCCGTGCCGGGCATCTGCATCAGCTCGGACTTCATCGTCGGTTTCCCGGGGGAAACCGAGAAAGATTTCGAACAGACCATGAAGCTGATTGCCGACGTCGGTTTCGATTTTTCCTACTCGTTCGTCTACAGCCAGCGCCCAGGCACCCCGGCCGCCGATCTGCCCGACGACACCCCGGAAGAACTGAAGAAAGAACGCCTGAACGCCTTGCAGCACCGTTTAAATCAGCAAGGCTTCGAGATCAGCCGACAAATGGTCGGTTCGGTCCAGCGGATTCTGGTGACCGACTATTCGAAGAAAGACCCCGGCGAGTTGCAAGGGCGCACCGAGAATAACCGTATCGTCAACTTCCGCTGCGATAATCCGACCCTGATCGGCCAGTTCGCCGACGTCCACATCGACGCGGCGCAACCGCACTCGCTGCGCGGCTCGCTGATCCAGTAACAGCGCAAGGAGACCGCGCCAGAGGGCTGAATCGGTGCCAGGCTTTTTAAGAGCTTTCGCACCCACGCCGCTGGCGTTATCCTTGATTTCATCCCAATTGCCCCAGGGCGGCTAAATACGACCTTGAACGCACCCATAGAACCTCATCGTTTCATCCTCGAGCCCTTTGAGGCTCGCCGCTTCGCCAATCTGTGCGGGCAGTTCGACGAGCACCTGCGGCTGATCGAACAGCGCCTGGCCATCGAGATCCGCAACCGCGGCAATCAGTTCGAGCTGATCGGCGAACCCAAGCACACCACTTCCGCGGAAAACCTGATTCGCCGCCTGTACCGTGAAACCAAGGGTTCAGAGCTGTCGCCGGATATGGTTCACCTGTTCCTCCAGGAATCGGCCGTCGAGCAACTGGACAACCACGCCCCCGCCGAAGCCTCCGTCGCCCTGCGTACCAAGAAAGGCATGATTCGCCCACGCGGCTTGAATCAATTGCGCTACGTGAAGGAAATCCTCGGCAACGACATCAACTTCGGCATCGGCCCGGCCGGTACCGGCAAGACCTATCTGGCGGTGGCCTGCGCTGTGGATGCGCTGGAACGTGAGCAGATCCGCCGCATCCTGCTGGTGCGTCCGGCGGTCGAAGCGGGTGAAAAACTCGGCTTCCTGCCCGGCGACCTGTCGCAGAAGATCGACCCGTACCTGCGCCCGCTCTACGACGCGCTCTACGAGATGCTCGGCTTCGAATACGTGGCCAAGCTGATCGAACGTCAGGTGATCGAAGTCGCACCGCTGGCCTACATGCGCGGTCGCACGCTGAACAACAGCTTCATCATCCTCGACGAAAGTCAGAACACCACCGTCGAACAGATGAAGATGTTCCTGACCCGGATCGGTTTCGGCTCCACGGCCGTGATCACCGGCGACATTACCCAGGTCGACCTGCCACGCGGCACCAAGTCCGGACTTCATCACGTCATCGAAGTCCTGAAAGATGTGCCGGGCATCAGCTTCACCCACTTCCAGCCCAAAGACGTGGTGCGCCATCCGTTGGTGCAACGCATCGTCGAAGCCTACGAGCGATTCGAGACGCGACTGGCCGATGAAGCGCCAAAGGACACTCGCCACGATGCTTGAGCTTGATCTGCAAATCGCGACCCAAGCGTCTGCGCCGACCGAGGAAGAATTCCGCCAATGGTGCGAACTGGCCCTGCGCCAGCGCACTGCCGACTCGGAAATGACCATTCGTCTGGTCGACGAAGAAGAAGGTCGCGAGCTGAATCACACCTGGCGCCACAAGGATTACGCGACCAACGTCCTGTCCTTCCCCGCCGAAGTGCCCGACGAGTTTCTCGACATCCCGCTGCTGGGCGATCTGGTGATCTGCGTGGCGGTGGTCGAACGCGAAGCCGCCGAGCAAGGCAAGGAACTGAAGGCCCACTGGGCACATCTGGTCATTCACGGCTGCTTGCATCTGCTGGGTTACGACCATATAGATGACGAGGAAGCCGAAGAAATGGAAGCACTGGAACGCGAGTTGCTTGCCGAATTGGGTTATCCCGATCCGTACGCGGACGACGAAACCGAAACATCCCCTACTGTTACAACAAAGGATTCAGAGTAATCGCTATGAGCGAAGATCGATCGAGCAACGGGCAAAAGTCATGGCTGGGTAAACTGACCCAGGCTTTTGCTCACGAGCCGAAGAACCGCCAGGAGCTGCTTGAGCTGCTGCGCGATGCACATCAGAACAAACTGCTGGACAGCGAAGCGCTGGCCATCGTCGAAGGCGCCATCCAGGTGGCTGACCTGCAGGTACGCGACATCATGGTGCCGCGCTCGCAGATGATCAGCATCAAGGCGACCCAGACACCCCGCGAATTTCTCCCTGCCGTGGTCGACTCGGCCCACTCGCGCTACCCGGTCATCGGCGAAAGCCATGACGACGTGATGGGCGTGCTGCTGGCCAAGGATCTGCTGCCGCTGATCCTCAAGGAGAATGGCGACAGCTTCAACATCAAGGACCTGCTGCGCCCGGCCACGTTCGTGCCGGAGTCCAAGCGTCTGAACGTGTTGCTGCGTGAATTCCGCGCCAACCACAACCACATGGCCATCGTCATCGACGAGTACGGCGGTGTGGCGGGTCTGGTGACCATCGAAGACGTGCTTGAGCAAATCGTCGGCGACATCGAAGACGAGCACGACGTCGAAGAAGACAGCTACATCAAGCCGCTGCCCAGCGGTGATTTCCTGATCAAGGCCCTGACGCCGATCGAGAACTTCAACGAGTTCTTCGATAGCGAATTCTCCGACGACGAGTTCGACACCGTCGGCGGGCTGGTGATGAGCGCGTTCGGGCACTTGCCAAAACGCAACGAAATCACTGAAATCGGCGCCTATCGTTTCCGCATCCTGAACGCCGACAGTCGTCGGATTCATTTGCTGCGACTGACGCCAATCGCTCGTTAATTCTAAGGACTGAAATGCGCTGGACAACCCGCCCCGGCTGGCCCGGTAACCTGCTGGCCGTGGCGGCCGGTGCAATCACCACCTTCGCGCTGGCCCCGTTCGATCTCTGGCCGCTGGCCCTGCTGGCGGTCGGCCTGTTCTATGCAGGGCTGCGAGAGCTGAGCCCGCGCCAGGCCTTGGGTCGCGGCTGGTGCTTCGGTTTCGGCCTGTTCGGCGCCGGCACCAGCTGGATCTACTACAGCATCCACCACTTCGGCGGCGCTTCGGTGCTGCTGGCCGGGTTCCTGATGCTGATCTTCACGGCGGCCATTGCCTGGTTCTTCGCCCTGCCCGCCTGGCTCTGGGCGCGCTGGTTGCGGCGTAACGAAGCGCCGGTGGCCGATGCCCTGGCCTTTGCGGCGCTGTGGGTGGGTCAGGAAGCGTTTCGTGGCTGGTTCCTCACCGGTTTCCCGTGGCTGTACTCCGGTTACAGCCAGCTCAATGGTCCGCTGGCCGGGCTCGCGCCGGTGGGCGGCATATGGCTGGTATCGTTTGTCCTGGCGCTGACCGCTGCACTGATCTACAACGCACCGCGCCTGCTGCAAACCCGCCGCAAAGCCTTCATTGCTGCCGGCGTGGTATTGCTGATCGGGCCATGGGCGGTGGGCATTGCCTTGAAAGGCCACGCCTGGACCAGTCCGTCAGGCGCACCGCTGAGCGTTGCCGCCATTCAGGGCAACGTCGCGCAAAGCATGAAATGGGATCCGGCCGAGCTCAACGCGCAACTGGCGCTGTACCGCGACCTGAGTTTCCGCTCCAAACCGGTGGACCTGCTGATCTGGCCGGAAACCGCCGTGCCAGTGCTCAAGGAGTCCGCCGAGGGCTACCTGAACATGATGGGCACCTTCGCCGCCGAGCGTAAATCGGCGCTGATCACCGGCGTACCGATCCGCGAGATGGTCCGTCACGAAAAACGCTTCTTCAACGGCATCACCGTGGTCGGCGAAGGCGATGGCACTTATCTGAAACAGAAACTGGTGCCGTTCGGCGAATACGTACCGTTGCAGGACATCCTGCGCGGGCTGATCGCGTTCTTCGACCTGCCGATGTCCGACTTCGCCCGCGGCCCTGCCGATCAGGCCCTGTTGCAGGCCAAGGGATATCAGATTGCACCGTTCATCTGCTACGAAGTGGTGTATCCGGAATTCGCCGCGGGCCTGGCGGCACGCAGCGATTTGCTGCTGACGATCAGCAACGACACCTGGTTCGGTACGTCGATCGGCCCGTTGCAGCATCTGCAAATGGCGCAGATGCGCGCGCTTGAAGCCGGACGCTGGATGATCCGCGCGACCAACAACGGCGTGACCGGGCTGATCAACCCGTTCGGGCAGATCACCGAACGCATTCCGCAATTCGAACAGGGCGTGCTCTACGGCGAAGTGGTGCCGATGCACAACCTGACGCCGTATCTGCAATGGCGCTCGTGGCCGCTGATCGTCCTGTGCGTGGTGCTGTTCGGCTGGGCGCTGATGACCAACCGGATGTCCAAGACTCTCTGAGAGATCCCCCCGCTCCCACAGGTGAACGCTGTGGGGGCGGGCTTGCTCGCGAAGGCGCCGTCAAGGACACCCCATCAATCGGCGGCGCCACGCCCTCGGTAGAACAGCGAGTAACCGATCTGCCCCACCGCCTCGTTCATCAACTGCCCGCTCTGCCAGATCGACTTGAATTCCGGCAGCCAGCCGCCAAACGGTCGCGCATTGTCAGTGCCAAGGAAACCGACCGGCGCCGGCACCACTTCAAATCCAGCCTGTTGATAACTCCACACCGCTCGCGGCATGTGCCAGGCCTGGGTCACCAGCACGATACGTTTGACGCCTTCCGGCAACAGCATCCTGGCGCTGAATTCGGCGTTTTCCCACGTAGTGCGGCTCTCCCCTTCCTGCCAGCGCACCGTCACACCGAAATCATCGCGCAACGAATCGGCCATCAATTTCGCTTCGGTCGGCGGCGTACCGTAATGCAGGCCACCGCTGGTCAGAATCGGAAGTCCGGACGCCTTGGCCAGTCGCGCCGCGTAACGCTGCCGTTCAAGCCCGACACCGGTCGGCTGATCTTCGCCCCAGGCCACATCGCCGCGCTCGCGACCGGAACCCAGCACCACAATCGCATCGGCGCGCTGTGCCAGATCTGCCCATGCTTCGCGGGCCAGCGGCGGCTCGCGCTCCAGAGCCTTGGCGCCCCATTGCACGACCACCGGCAGACTCATCAGCAAAAACCCGCCAAAACCCAGGGCAAAACACAGCCCGGCCAGTCGCGGCCGCGAACGTCGCAGCCACCAGGCCGCCAGCAACAGCAGCAAAAGAAGGCCGGGCGGCAACAGCAGTTGTTTAATGAAATAACGAAAAGGCATCGAGCATCTCCAAAGATGCCCGAAGCCTAAGTGGGTTGATACAGCGCGACAACCAGTAGGGTCGGATCCTGTTGAAAAAGATCCGCTTTTTGACCTGCCATGCGTTTACTTGGCCTGCAGAGTCCGAACCTTGACGGCGTCTCTGCCGGGCGCCTTGTCCTTGAGCCAGATGACTTTGGCCGTATGGGCTGCATCGAGTTGTTTCACTGCTTGTGACAGGTATCCGTGGGTTTCACGCTCACTGCGATCCAGATAGGCCTTGACCAGTTTGAACTCGGCGGGACTCAAGCCACGCAATTCCAGCTCCAGGGGGCGCTCGTCGCGCAGCCTTCCTGCGGTTTTTGCTGCGTCCAGGGCCATCCCCAGACGATCGATCAACCGCTCGTACAACTCGGGTTTGGTAACGTTTTTTTGCTGTGACTCCACCATCCCTCACCTCATTGAAGATAAGACTCACTCCCCAGTTAGAGCTTAGCTTCGCTGCACAAACCGGCTGCACGCCGCGACCAACGGCCCTCGCCGCGATTTGAGCCGGTCAAACGGCTGCAATCAGGGTTTCCCTAGGCCAAGCGCGGTCATGTATGCTACGGCGCTTCCTGTAACTCCACTTCCAGCTCGTCCGGCACGCCCCGAACGTCGCATTGAAGAGGATTAGGCCACCCCTATCCAGTACAAAAGTAGCCATGCACGAACAATATCAACCCCGTGAAATCGAAGCCGCCGCCCAGTCGTTCTGGGACGAGCAAAAGTCCTTTGAAGTCAGTGAACAGCCAGGCAAGGAGACTTACTACTGCCTGTCGATGTTCCCTTACCCCAGCGGCAAGCTACACATGGGGCACGTGCGCAACTACACCATCGGCGACGTGATCTCCCGCTACCAGCGCATGCTCGGCAAGAACGTTCTGCAACCGATGGGTTGGGACGCCTTCGGCATGCCGGCGGAAAACGCCGCGATGAAGAACAACGTGGCCCCGGCCAAGTGGACCTACGAAAACATCGCCTACATGAAATCCCAGCTGCGCAGCCTGGGCCTGGCGGTGGACTGGTCCCGCGAAGTCACCACCTGCAAACCGGATTACTACCGCTGGGAACAATGGCTGTTCACTCGCCTGTTCGAAAAAGGCGTGATCTACCGCAAGAACGGCACCGTGAACTGGGACCCGATCGACCAGACCGTTCTGGCCAACGAGCAGGTGATCGACGGTCGCGGCTGGCGTTCCGGCGCGCTGATCGAAAAGCGCGAAATCCCGATGTACTACTTCAAGATCACCGCCTACGCGGATGAGCTGCTGGAGAGTCTCGACGAACTGACCGGCTGGCCCGAGCAGGTCAAGACCATGCAGCGCAACTGGATCGGCAAGTCGCGCGGCATGGAAGTGCAGTTCCCGTACAACGTCGAATCGATCGGCGAAAGCGGCACCCTGAAAGTCTTCACCACCCGTCCGGACACCCTGATGGGCGCAACCTACGTTGCCGTGGCAGCCGAACACCACCTGGCGGCTCTCGCCGCGAAGAACAACCCTGAGCTGCAAGCGTTCATCGCCGAATGCAAGGGCGGCAGCGTCGCTGAAGCCGACGTCGCCACTCAAGAGAAGAAAGGCCTGCCGACCGGCCTGTTCGTCGAGCACCCGCTGACGGGCGAAAAACTGCCGGTGTGGGTCGCCAACTACGTGCTGATGCACTACGGCGATGGCGCGGTCATGGCTGTGCCGGCGCACGACGAGCGCGATTTCGAATTCGCCCACAAGTACAACCTGCCGGTCAAATCCGTGGTCCGCACCAGCTCCGGTGAAACCAACCCGGCGCCATGGCAAGACGCCTACGGCGAGCACGGCACGCTGATCAACTCCGGCGAATTCGACGGCCTGGACTTCGCTGGCGCGTTCGACGCCATGGAAGTCGCCCTGATCAAGAAAAACCTCGGCGCCTCGCGCACCCAGTTCCGCCTGCGCGACTGGGGCATCAGCCGTCAACGCTACTGGGGCTGCCCGATCCCGATCATCCACTGCGATGCCTGCGGTGACGTGCCGGTGCCGGAAGATCAACTGCCGGTCGTCCTGCCGGAGGACGTGGTGCCGGACGGCGCCGGTTCGCCGCTGGCGCGCATGCCCGAATTCTACGAGTGCACCTGCCCGAAATGCGGCCAGCCTGCCAAGCGTGAAACCGACACCATGGACACCTTCGTCGAGTCGTCCTGGTACTACGCCCGTTACGCCTCGCCGCACTTCGAAGGCGGTCTGGTGGAAAAATCCGCGGCCGACCACTGGCTGCCGGTAGATCAGTACATCGGCGGTATCGAGCACGCCATTCTTCACCTGCTCTACGCGCGTTTCTTCCACAAGCTGATGCGCGACGAAGGCCTGGTGAGCTCCAACGAGCCGTTCAAGAACCTGCTGACCCAGGGCATGGTGGTCGCCGAGACTTACTATCGTCGCGAAGCCAACGGCGCCTACACCTGGTTCAACCCGGCTGACGTGGAACTCGAGCGCGACAGCAAGGCCAAGGTCATCAGCGCCAGGCTGATTGCCGACGGCCTGCCGGTGGAAATCGGCGGCACCGAGAAGATGGCCAAGTCGAAGAACAACGGCGTCGACCCTCAGTCGATGATCGATCAGTTCGGTGCCGATACCTGCCGTCTGTTCATGATGTTCGCCTCGCCACCTGACATGAGCGCTGAATGGTCCGACTCCGGCGTGGAAGGTTCGCACCGTTTCCTCAAGCGCGTATGGCGTCTGGCTCAGGCCCACGTCACTCAGGGCCTGCCGGGCAAACTGGATATCGCCAGCCTGAATGACGAGCAGAAAGTCATTCGTCGCGCGATCCACCAGGCAATCAAGCAGGCCAGCCATGACGTCGGCCAGAACCACAAATTCAACACCGCCATCGCTCAGGTGATGACGCTGATGAACGTGCTGGAAAAAGCCGCGCAAGCGACCGAGCAGGATCGCGCACTGGTTCAGGAAGGTCTGGAAACCGTGACGCTGCTGCTGGCTCCGATCACACCGCATATCAGCCACGAGTTGTGGAACCGCCTGGGCCACGCCGATCCGGTGATCGACGCCGCCTGGCCGGTGCTGGACGAAAGTGCGCTGGTGCAGGACAGCCTGACTCTGGTGATCCAGGTCAACGGCAAGCTGCGTGGCCAGATCGAAATGCCGGCCGCCGCCACCCGTGAAGAAGTCGAAGCGGCAGCCCGCGCCAACGAAAACGTGCTGCGTTTCGTTGACGGCCTGACGATTCGCAAAGTGATCGTAGTACCCGGGAAACTGGTCAATATCGTCGCCAGCTAATTGGATCGGGCGTCAGGTGAGCCTGACGCCCAGTAAAACCTTTCGGGCCACAGAGTCGGCCCACATGGTTTCAAGGGGAGCAACACAATGATCAAACGCAATCTGCTGGTGATGGGCCTCGCCGTCCTGTTGAGCGCCTGCGGTTTCCAGCTGCGTGGTACCGGCACCAACGAACTGTCGATCAAGGAGCTCGATCTGAGCGCCCGCAACGCCTACGGCGAAACCGTGACGCAACTGCGTCAGGTGCTGGAGGCCAGCGGCGTCAAGATCGTTTCCGGCGCACCGTACAAGCTGTTCCTGGCCGATGAGCAGGAAAACCAGCGCATCCTCAGCTACGCCGGTGCCGGTCGTACTGGTGAGTACCAGGTGAGTACCGTGCTCTCATACGACATCCGTGGCGAAAACAACCTGCTGCTCAAAAGCGACAAGCTTGAAGTGCAGAAGGTGTTCATTCACGACGGCAACAACCTCGTGGGTTCCGACCAGGAAGCCAACGATGCCCGCCGTGAAACACGTCGCGAGCTGGTACAGCGCATGATGCTGCGTCTGCAACAACTGACGCCGGCTCAGCTCGACGCTCTGCAGCAAACCGCCAACGCGCGGGCCAAGGCCGAAGCCGACGCCCTCGAAGCGGCGCAGAAGGCTGAAGCGGAAACCCCGCGTCAGTCGCCGCTCGAACTGCCGCAGCAGTAAGACGTTCGGGGCGCTCAGGCGCCCCGTTCGCCCTCTCTTATGAAACTCGCTCCCGCCCAACTCGGCAAACACCTGCAAGGCGCCCTTGCGCCGGTCTACATCATCAGCGGCGATGACCCGCTGCTGTGCCAGGAAGCCGCCGACGCCATTCGTTCCGCTGCCCGCCAGCAAGGATTCGACGAACGTCAGGTCTTCGCCGCCGACGCCAATTTTGATTGGGGAACGCTGCTGCAGGCCGGCGCCAGCATGTCGCTGTTCGCCGAAAAACGCCTGCTGGAACTGCGCTTGCCTTCCGGCAAGCCTGGTGACAAGGGCGCCGCCGCACTGATCGAATACTGCTCGCGCCCCGCAGAGGACACGGTGCTGTTGATCAGCTTGCCCAAGCTGGACGGCAGCGCGCAGAAGACCAAGTGGGGCAAGGCGCTGGTGGAAGGTCAGCAGACCCAGTTCGTGCAGATCTGGCCGGTGGACGCCAACCAGCTGCCGAGCTGGATTCGTCAGCGTCTGTCTCAGGCCGGCTTGTCTGCCAGCCAGGATGCGGTGGAACTGATTGCCGCGCGGGTCGAAGGCAACCTGCTGGCCGCTGCGCAAGAGATCGAAAAGCTCAAGCTGATGGCCGAGGGCGGGCAAATCACCGTCGAAACCGTGCAGGCGGCCGTCGCCGACAGTGCGCGCTTCGACGTGTTCGGCCTGACCGACGCAGTGCTCAACGGCGAACCGGCTCACGCCCTGCGCATGCTCGAAGGGCTGCGCGGTGAAGGGGTCGAGCCGCCGGTGATCCTTTGGGCTCTGGCCCGGGAATTGCGCCTGCTGGCCAACATCTCATTGCAATACAGCCAGGGAACGCCGCTGGACAAGTGCTTCAGCCAGGCCAAACCGCCCGTCTGGGACAAGCGCAAACCGCTGATGAGCAAGGCCCTGCAACGCTATTCGGCGCAACGCTGGGCGCAATTGCTGCTTGAAGCACAGCGCATCGATGCGCAGATCAAGGGGCAGGCAGCCGGTTCGCCGTGGATGAGCCTGAGCCGGTTGGCGCTGCTGATGGCCGGTCAGCGCCTGACATTGCCTGCCGAATGAAATCCGGGATCGCGCTGCGATCCCGTTTTTTATCAAGTCCGTTTCCTACAGAACATTGCGCCCTCGGTCCTATAGACAGACGCCCGAGATCGGCAGATTATCTGCCGCGCATAACCTCACTCAATCGAGAGCATCCTCATGAGCAAAAAGCCATCGAAACATGGCCACAACAAGGCCAAATCCATCGTCGCCCAACCCCTGTTCCGCAGCCGCCAGGAACGACCCACCAAGGGTAAAGGCAGCTACCGCCGCGAAGCCTTCCAGTCTGACAGCTGGGAGGCTTCTTACTTTCTGGCCGCTTGAAGCGCAGCACCCCTTCCTCATGTTAAGGTCTGCACCTGATTCGTATTCCCTGGACCTGTGCATGCCCCTCAGTCTTTCCCGTCGTTGGCCCTTGCGCCAACTGATCGCTGCCTCCAGCTTCGTACTGCTTGTCGCCTGCGCGGAAAAACCTACCGCCGCCGACGCTCAACCGCTTCAGACCGCTCCCGTTGCCACAGCCCCAGCGGTCATCCCGCCGGTAGTGCCGTCCGGTGACAACCTCGACCTGCAACCGACCCAGACCTTTGCCGAATGGCAAGCGGGTTTCCGCAAGGACGCGCTGGCCGCCGGCATCCGTCCAGACCTGTTCGACCGCGCCTTCGCCAATGTCAGCTTCGACGCCAGCGTGATTCGTGCCGACCGCAGCCAGCCGGAATTCGCCCGGCCGGTCTGGGAGTACCTGGATGGCGCGCTTTCGCCCTTGCGCGTACGCAAAGGCCAGGCGCTGATCAGCCAGTACGCCGACATCCTGCAAAGCATCGAACAGCGCTATGGCGTCGATCGTCAGGCGCTGGTGTCGGTGTGGGGGATGGAAAGTAATTTCGGCCAGTTCCAGGGCAGCAAATCGGTGATCAACTCGCTGGCCACCCTGGCCTATGAAGGTCGCCGTCCGGGCTTTGCCCATGCGCAGCTGATCGCGGCACTGCAGATCCTGCAGCAGGGCGACATCACCCCCGAGAAAATGCTCGGTTCCTGGGCTGGTGCCATGGGCCAGACCCAGTTCATCCCGACCACCTACAACACCCACGCCGTGGATTTCGACGGTGACGGTCGCCGCGATATCTGGGGCAGCCCGGCCGACGCCTTGGCCTCCACCGCGCATTACCTGCAAAGCTCCGGCTGGCAGCGTGGCCAGCCGTGGGGCTTCGAAGTGCAACTGCCGAGTGGTTTCAACTACACCCTGGCCGACGGCGCGATTCGTAAAAGCGTCGCCGAATGGCGGCAACTGGGCGTGATCCTGCCGAACGGCGGCCAGGTGCCGGCCGGCGCCGAGCAACTGTCCGCTGCCCTGCTGCTGCCGGCCGGCTATCGTGGCCCGGCGTTCCTGATCCTCGATAACTTCCGGGCGATCCTCAAGTACAACAATTCGTCGTCCTATGCCTTGGCCGTCAGTCTGTTGTCCGAGCGCTTCAACGGCGCCGGCCTGATCAATGGCACCTGGCCAAAAGATGACCTGCCGTTGAGCCGCACCGAGCGGATCGAACTGCAAAACCTGCTGACCGCGCGCAACTACGACGCCGGTGCGGCGGACGGGATCATCGGCGCCAATACGCGCAAGGCTATCCGCAGTGCGCAGCAGTCATTCGGCTGGCCGGCGGATGGTTACCCGACGCACAAGCTGCTGGAAAGCCTGCGCAACCAGTAAAAGCATCGCGGGCAAGCCCGCTCCCACAGGTTTAGAGGGGTTCGCAGTATCTGCGTACGACCTGAAAACTGTGGGAACGGGCTTGCCCGCGATGACTGACTATCAGGCGATTAATCCCTACGCATTGATCACCACATCCTGCTCCAGCATCAACTCCTTCTTCCCGGCATCCAGTCGAACCAGCGCCCCCAGTGGCAACGTCAGGTTCGGATCGCAGTGCCCGCTACGCCAGCCGGACAGCACCGGAATCCGCAGTGGTTCAAAAGTCTGCTTGAGCAAGCGGTTCAAGGCCTCGACATCCACGCCCGCCACGTCCCCGACCAGCACGCCACGCAATCTGGCCAACTTGCCTGCCAGACGCATTTGCGTCAGCAAACGGTCGATCCGGTACAACGGCTCGTTGATGTCCTCGATGAGCAGAATCACCCCTTCGACGTCGATTTCGTAAGGCGTGCCCAGAGTCGCGGCGATCATCGCCAGATTGCCGCCCTGCAAACGTCCGTGGGCAATGCCCGGCTCCACGGTGGTCAATGGATAAGCTGCCGGATGACTCAGTACACTGCCGGCCTTCAACTGACCGCGCAGCATGGCGAAGAACGACGTCACCGTCGGCGGCTCCTTGTCCCCCAGCAGATCGGCATTCAACAACGGCCCGTGAAAGGTCACGAACCCGGCGTAGCGACTGATGGCTAGGTGCAGCGCGGTGATGTCGCTGTAACCGACGAAGGGCTTGGCATGACGGCTCAACAGATCGTAGTCGATCCGGTCCAGCAACCTTGGCGTGCCGTACCCACCGCGCAGGCAAATGATTGCATCGACCTCTTCGTCAGCAAACGCCGCATGCAGATCATTGAGCCGCACCTCGTCGCTGCCGGCCAGATAACCGTCCTTCTCGTAGACGCCGGGGAACACCCGCAAACCGTAACCCCGGGCGCGCATCCACTGAACGGCCTTTTCGGTATCGAGCGTGCCGGGGCCGGCGGGCGCAATTACGCCTATCAGCCCTTCCGACGGCAGCGCGGGCACAGGCTTGTGCGGAAAAAGGGTATGGGTCGGTCGAACGGTCATCCATGGATCTCCCTGTGTGAAGTCATGCTCACACAGTAGTCAGGAACGGCGACAAACAGAAGAGGCCCGGCCGCGCCGCAGATTGCAGGAAAAGTCAGTAACGAGTGTAAGCCAGACAAAAAAATGCCCGCCGGACGATAAACCCCGGCGGGCATTTTCTCATTCAGCGCTGAATCAGGAACCGAGCAGCTCGGCCTTGACAAGTTTCGCCTGTTCGTCGGCATGGTACGAAGAACGCACCAATGGGCCGGACGCAACGTTTTTGAAGCCCATCTTGTAACCTTCCTCGGCGAACCAGGCGAAGGTGTCCGGGTGTACGAAACGCTGCACCGGCAAATGGCTGCGGGACGGTTGCAGGTACTGGCCCAGGGTCAGCATGTCGATATCGTGTTCGCGCATGCGCTTCATGACTTCGATGACTTCGTCGTCGGTCTCGCCCAGACCCAGCATCAGGCCGGATTTGGTCGGGATGTGCGGCATCATCTGCTTGAAGCGTTGCAGCAGGGTCAGCGACCACTGGTAGTCCGAACCCGGGCGCGCAGCCTTGTACAGGCGCGGTACGGTTTCCAGGTTGTGGTTGAACACATCCGGCGGCTCGGCGGCGGTGATTTCCAGGGCGATGTCCATGCGGCCACGGTAGTCCGGGACCAGGGTCTCGAGTTGCACGTTCGGCGACAGTTTGCGGATTTCGCGGATGCAGTCGGCAAAGTGCTGGGCACCGCCGTCACGCAGGTCGTCGCGGTCAACCGAGGTGATCACCACGTACTTGAGTTTCAGGTCGGCGATGGCGATGGCCAGGCTTTCCGGCTCGTTGACGTCCAGTGGCTTCGGACGACCGTGGCCAACGTCGCAGAACGGGCAGCGACGGGTGCAGATGTCACCCATGATCATGAAGGTCGCGGTGCCGCCGGAGAAGCATTCGCCCAGGTTCGGGCAGGACGCCTCTTCGCAGACGCTGTGCAGCTTGTGTTTGCGCAGCAGGCTCTTGATGCGGTCGACTTCCGGCGAAACCGGGATGCGCACGCGGATCCAGTCGGGTTTCTTCGGCAGTTCGGTGGTCGGAATGATCTTCACCGGGATGCGTGCAACCTTCTCGGCGCCGCGCAGCTTGACGCCGGCTTCAACCTTGGGACGCGGGGCCGGGCGCTCGGTCACGTCGAGCGTCGGGATCATGGTTTGCACTGCATCAGTAGTCATATCAGTCGATTCCGCCCGTCAGGGTCGTCTGCTCAGCATAGTCGAGGTGTTTGACGAGCTGCGCGCGCAGCCGGGCACTTACCTCGGCAAATTCAATCGATCCTGCGTGCTCGCTCAGCTGGGTCATCGCCAGCCCGGCATAGCCGCAGGGATTAATCCGTCGAAACGGTTCCAGGTTCATGTCCACGTTCAGGGCCAGGCCATGAAAGGAACAACCGTGGCGAATCCGCAAACCCAGAGAAGCGATCTTCGCTCCGTCGACGTAGACGCCGGGAGCATCCGGCTTGGCCACGGCGGTCACACCGTAACTGGCCAGCAGTTCGATCAGGCAGCGCTCCATGCGGCTGACCAGATCGCGCACGCCGAAACCGAGTCGGCGCACATCCAGCAGCAGGTACGCCACCAGTTGGCCGGGGCCATGGTAGGTCACCTGACCGCCGCGGTCGACCTGCACCACCGGAATATCTCCCGGCAGCAACAGGTGCTCGGCCTTGCCGGCCTGACCCTGGGTGAACACCGGCGGGTGTTCAACCAGCCAGATTTCATCCGGGGCCGTGGTGCCACGCTCGTTGGTAAAACGTTGCATGGCCTGCCAGACCGGCTCGTAAGCCATCTGGCCGAGTTCGCGAAAGCCCAGCGTGCCCGGCATCACAACACCATGTGTACGAAGCCGGTCGCCCGCAGTTCGCTGTTGATGTTGTACAGCTGATCCTGGTCGGTCGCGACGATGTGCAACTGGATGGTGGTGTACTTGCCGTTGCTGCTTTGACGCTCGTCGACACGCTCATCATTGATGCTGGCGTGTTTCTTGACGATGTCGATGATCTTGTCTTTGTTGCCGACGCCCGTATCGCTGATCACCTTAACCGGATAATCAACCTGGGGAAATTCGATCTTTGGCGCCTTTACTTCGGTATCGGTCATGGCGTAACGGCCTCGTAAGCGTAAGCCCGGTAACGAACAAGGCCCCGCTCCGGACAGGAACGGGGCCATGCAGGTCAACTCAAATCAGTTGAACAAGCCGTAGAAGAATAGACGGATGCTATCCCACATGCGGCGGAAGATACCACCCTCCTCGACAGCGTCCAGAGCGATCAGGTCGGCGCTGTGCACCACCTTGTCGTCCAGTTTCACTTCGACTTTACCGATCACGTCGCCCTTGGCGATTGGCGCGGTCAGTTGCGGGTTCATGGTCATGCTGGCCGCAAGCTTCTTCAGCTGGCCTTTCGGCAGGGTCATGGTCAGGTCTTCAGCCAGGCCGGCCTTGACTTGGCTGGTGGTGCCTTTCCACACCGGAGCCTGAGCCAGTTCGGTGCCCTTCTGGTAGAAGGTCTGGGTTTCGAAGAAGCGGAAACCGTAGGTCAGCAGCTTCTGGGTCTCGGCGGCACGGGCCGCTTCGCTGTTGGTGCCGAACACTACGGCGATCAGGCGCATGCCGTCGCGTACGGCCGAGGACACCATGCAGTAGCCGGCTTCTTCGGTGTGGCCGGTTTTCAGACCGTCGACGGTCTTGTCGCGCCACAGCAGCAGGTTGCGGTTAGGCTGTTTGATGCCGTTCCAGAAGAACTCTTTCTGCGAGTAGATCGCGTAGTGAGCCGGGTCTTCGTGGATGATCGCGCGAGCCAGGATCGCCATGTCGTGAGCCGACGAATAGTGCTCAGGGTTCGGCAGACCGGTCGGGTTCATGAAGTGGGTATTGGTCATGCCCAGATCGGCGACGGTCTTGTTCATCAGGTCGGCGAAGGCGTCTTCGCTGCCGGCGATGTGTTCAGCCACCGCGACGCTGGCGTCGTTGCCGGACTGAATGATGATGCCGTGCAGCAGGTCGCTGACCGTGACCTGCGAGCCGACCTTGATGAACATCCGCGAACCGCCGGTGCGCCAGGCGTTTTCGCTGACGGTCACCGGGTCGTTTTCACCGATCTGGCCGCGACGGATTTCCAGCGTGGCAATGTACGCGGTCATCAGTTTGGTCAGGCTGGCCGGTGGCAGACGCTGGTCACCGTTGTTCTCCACCAGCACGTTGCCGCTGTTGGCATCCATGAGCACGTAGGATTTGGCGGCCAGTTGTGGTGGCGACGGCATCATCTCGGCCGCGAACGCGGCAGGCGAGAGGAGCAGCGGGACTAGCAGACACAGGCGTTTGGCAAAGGTGGTGATGTTCATCCGTCTCTCGAAATCGCTAATGGAAACTGCCCAAGGGCAGAATTTAATCAGATGTCTTTCAGGCTTTGCCCGAAACCTGCCTGCGCGACGATCATGCTGCGTTAAAAACAGATTCGGAATGCTCATGTAGGTCCCCTACACTCCGCTTCCTCACCTGTTTTTGCCTTGCCTGATCGCCGCTCGGCGAGCTTTCGAGCAAACCCTGCGAGCATCGCGTGTTCAGTTGCTCACTCCAGTCACCCTTGCCGGGCTTTTGTTCTTCGACGAGCCAACAACCTGGTTCACCCCCCAATCGCTGGTAAACCGTCAATCAAGTCCTACGTTTACTCGGTGACCACACTTGGCGAACCCAGGTTGGCCAGGCGCACGCTGTTCTGTACCTGGGCAATTTCACCCGGCGAACCGATCGGTCCCAGGCGAACCCGGTGCAGGGTCTGCTGATTGCGCACGATCGAGCTGATGAACACCGGAGCGCTCACCATCCCGCTGAGCTTCGACCTCAGGAGTTCTGCAGCGTCCGGGTTGGCGAACGCGCCCACCTGCAGATACTGGCCAGACGCTGGTGCAGAAGCGTTTTTTTTTGCATCGAGCTGAACTGGCACGACGGCCGCGGCGTGCTGCTGCGGCGGCGGGGTCCATTGTTCGACGGTGCCCGCCGAAGCCGTGATCACCGGGGCGCTATTCTGCGCGACTTGCGGCTCGTTGAGCATCAAGGGCGCCGGACGGCCCTTCGCGGCCCACCACTGCTGCGGGTCGATGCCTTCGACCTTGACCCGCGCGGTGCCGATTTCGGCATAACCGAGCTTCTTGGCGGCGGCGTAGGACAGGTCGATGATCCGGTCCGAATAGAACGGCCCACGGTCATTGACCCGCAGGATCACGCTCCTGTTGTTGTCCAGGTTGGTCACCCGAACGTAACTCGGCAGCGGTAGTGTCTTGTGGGCGGCGCTCATGCCGTACAGATCGTAGACCTCGCCGTTGGCGGTGTTCTGACCATGGAACTTGGTCCCGTACCAGGACGCGGTGCCGGAGGCCACGTAAGTCTTGGATTCCTGCAACGGGAAGTAGGTCTTGCCCAGCACGGTGTAAGGGTTGGCCTTGTACGGTCCGGTGTGCAGGGTCGGCGTGGCGTCCGGGATGCGCGACACATCGACGTCCCACCACGGCGCGCCGTCCTTGTGGGCCCGGTTGATGTCCAGGCCCGGCTGCGAACGCACGGCGGTGGTCGGCTTCTGGCTCGGCGAACGGCTGGTCGAACAACTGGCGACCAACACCGCCAACGCAGCGAAGGCCACCAGTTTCAGGGGTTTATTGATAGGCAATGCCCGCATTACTTGACGCCCCGTGCTTGTACCAGCTGTTCAGACAGTTGATGTACGGCCATGGCGTACATCACGCTGCGGTTATAACGCGTGATCGCGTAGAAATTCTTCAGGCCCATCCAGTATTCCGGACCGTTGTCGCCTTCCAGGCGGAACGCGGTGACCGGCATGTCATCGCGCAGCGCATCATGACTCGACCAGCCCAGCGCTCGCAACTCCCCGACGGTTTTCGTCGGCTCGATGCCGGTGGTCAGGCCTTCATCCACCTGCTCGCCGCGCACATCCGCGCGACTGACCACCGGCTCGCCGGCGACCCAGCCGTGACGCTTGAAATAGCTGGCGACACTGCCGATCGCGTCATCCGGGTTGTTCCAGATATTGATGTGGCCGTCGCCGTCGAAATCCACCGCGTAGGCGCGGAAACTGCTCGGCATGAACTGCGGCAAACCCATCGCCCCGGCGTAGGACCCCTTGAGGGTCAGCGGGTCGACCTGCTCTTCGCGTGCCAGCAGCAGGAACTCACGCAGCTCCTTGCGGAAAAATTCGGCACGGGGAGGATAGTCGAAACCCAGCGTGGACAAGGCATCGATCACCCGGTAATTGCCGGTATTACGTCCGAAAAAGGTCTCAACGCCGATGATCGACACAATTACCTGGGCCGGAACGCCGTATTCCTGCTCGGCGCGGGCCAGGGCGGCCTCGTGCTGACGCCAGAAGTCCACACCGCGGGCAATGCGCGCGTCGGTGATGAACATCGGCCGGTATTCTTTCCACTGTTTGACCCGTTCGGCGGGTTTGGAAATGGCGTCGAGAATCGCCTGCTTGCGTTGGGCTTCGCGGAACACGGCCATCAGCTGTTCGCCGGCGAAACCGTAGTCGCGGGTCATTTCACCGACGAATTCGGCCACCTGGGGCGAGCCTTCGTAATCGCCGGCCAACGCTTCCTGCGCGCTGCCAAGGATGCCTACCAGGCCGAGCCACGGTGCGTATCGTGTCGCCCAGTCACGCATTACTTGCATTGAACTCTTCACCTTATTCAAACCTGTGCGATCCACTTGCGATGGGTATGGATCGACATCAAAACCCCAAACGCTGACAGCAGCGTCACCAGCGAAGTTCCGCCGTAGCTAATGAACGGCAACGGCACCCCCACCACCGGCAACAGGCCACTGACCATACCGATGTTGACGAAAACGTAAACAAAAAACGTCATGGTCAAAGCGCCGGCCAGCAATTTGCCGAACAGCGTCTGCGCCTGGGCGGTAATCACCAGGCCACGACCGATCAGCAACAGATAGATCAGCAACAGTGCGCAGATACCCACCAGCCCGAACTCTTCACCGAGCACGGCGATGATGAAGTCGGTGTGGCTTTCCGGCAGGAAGTCCAGGTGCGACTGGGTGCCCAACAGCCAGCCCTTGCCGAATACACCGCCGGAACCGATGGCGGCTTTCGACTGGATGATGTTCCAGCCGGTGCCCAGCGGATCGCTTTCCGGGTCGAGGAACGTCAGGATCCGTTGCTTCTGGTAGTCGTGCATGATGAAGAACCACATCGCGACCGACACCGGAATCGCCGCCGCCAATACACTGAGAATCCAGCGCCAGCGCAACCCGCCCATGAAAAGTACGAAGGCGCCGCCGGCCAGAATCAGCAGCGAAGTGCCGAGGTCCGGCTGACGCACGATCAGGGCGAACGGCACACCGATCAGCAACAGGCTGATGCCGACATGCTTGAGCTGCGGCGGCAGCGTGCGCTTGGACAGGTACCAGGCGATCGTTGCCGGCATCAGGATCTTCATGAATTCCGAGGGCTGGAAGCGGATCACCCCGGGGATGTTGATCCATCGGGTCGCGCCCATGGCGTTGTGACCCATGATGTCCACCACCAGCAACAGCACCACCCCGATCACATAGCCGAGCGGCACCCAGCGTGCCATGAACCGCGGCTCGAACTGGGCAATGATGATCATCGACACTAGACCGATGCCGAACGACGTAGCCTGTTTGGCCAGCAGATCCCAGCTCTTGCCACTGGCCGAATACAGCACGAACAGGCTGCCGGCCGCCAGGATCAACAACAGCACCAGCAACGGGCCGTCGATATGCAAACGTTGCAACAGCGTCGCCCGGCGACGCATCACATCCTCGCTGGAGAGCATGCGATCGAAATTATTCATCACGGGCCGTAGCCTCCGCACTGATAGGGCTGGCGTATTCGGCTTTCAACCGTCCGTCCTGATCCAGCAGCCAGGCATCCATGACCTGCCGCACCACCGGTGCCGCGACGCCGGAACCGGACTCACCGTTCTCGACCATCACCGACACCACGATTTTCGGGTCATCCGCCGGCGCGAAACCGACGAACAGGGCGTGGTCGCGGTGGCGCTCCTGAACCTTGGAGCGGTCGTATTTCTCACCCTGCTTGATCGCCACGACCTGGGCCGTACCCGACTTGCCGGCGATCCGGTATTGCGCGCCGATCGAGGCCTTGCGCGCGGTGCCTCGGGCACCGTGCATTACCTGCTGCATGCCGTGGTTGACCTTGTTCCAGTCCGACGGGTCGCGCAGGATGATGTCCGGCATCGGATTTTCATCCTTCGGCTTCTCGCCTTCGATGGTCTTGGCCAGATGCGGGCGGTTCCATACGCCTTTGTTGGCCACCAGCGCCGTGGCCTGGGCCAGTTGCAGCGGGGTCGATTGCATGTAGCCCTGGCCGATCCCGAGAATCAGGGTTTCGCCGGGGAACCACGCCTGACGCCGGGTCGCGCGCTTCCACTCGCGGGACGGCATCAGGCCGGGGGATTCTTCGAACATGTCCAGCGAGACCTTCTGGCCGATCCCGAACTTGTTCATGTAGGCCGACAACCGGTCGATGCCCAGCTTGTGCGCCAGATCATAGAAGTAGGTGTCGTTGGACCGCATGATCGCCGTGTCGAGGTCGACGAAGCCGTCCCCGGTGCGGTTCCAGTTGCGGTACTTGTGGTCGTAGTTGGGCAGCATGTAATAACCGGGGTCGAACACCCGGCTCGACGCCGTCACCACGCCCGCGTCGAGACCGGCAATCGCCACTGCCGGTTTGATCGTCGAGCCCGGCGGGTAAAGACCGCGCAGCACGCGGTTGAACAGCGGCCGGTCAATCGAATCGCGCAGCTCGGCGTAAGCCTTGAAGCTGATGCCGGTGACGAACAGGTTCGGGTCGAAGCTCGGTTGACTGACCATCGCCAGCACTTCGCCGGTTTTCGGATCGAGTGCCACCACCGCACCACGTCGACCGCCCAGCGCGGCCTCGGCGGCTTCCTGCAATTTGATGTCGAGGCTCAGGACAATGTCCTTGCCCGGCACCGGATCGGTACGCTTGAGCACACGCAGGACCCGGCCGCGGGCATTGGTCTCGACCTCTTCGTATCCCACCTGACCGTGCAGCTCGGCTTCGTAGAAGCGCTCGATGCCGGTCTTGCCGATGTGGTGGGTGCCGCTGTAATTGACCGGATCGAGGGTCTTCAGCTCTTTCTCGTTGATCCGCCCCATATAACCCACCGAGTGCGCAAAATGCGCGCCCTGCGGGTAGTGACGGACCAGTTGCGCGACCACCTCGACGCCGGGCAGGCGGAACTGATTCACCGCGATCCGGGCGATCTGCTCTTCGGTCAGCTCGAACAGGATCGGCACCGGCTCGAACGGCCGGCGGCCCTGGCGCATGCGCTTTTCGAAGATCACCCGGTCTTCCGGCGTCAGCTCCAGTACCTCGACGATCACGTCGAGCACCTGCTGCCAGTCGCCGGAACGCTCGCGGGTCATGCTCAGGCTGAAGCTCGGACGGTTGTCCGCCACCACCACGCCGTTGCGGTCGAAAATCAGGCCACGGGTCGGCGGGATCGGCTGAACGTGAACCCGATTGTTTTCCGACAGCGTCGAGTGATAGTCGTACTGAATCACCTGCAGGTAATACAGCCGCGCAATCAGCACGCAGATCAGCGCCACCACCGCAATTGCGCCGAACACGACGCGACCACGCACCAGACGGGCGTCTTTTTCGTGGTCCTTGATGCGGATCGGCTGAGACATGAGGGCGGATTACTTGTGGTAAGGGTGGCCGGACAGCACGGTCCAGGCACGATACAACTGCTCGCCGATGAGGATGCGCACCAGCGGGTGCGGCAGCGTCAGCGGCGACAACGACCAGCGCTGATCCGCGCGGGCACAGACTTCCGGCGCCAGCCCTTCCGGGCCACCGACCATGAAGTTGACCGTGCGCGAGTCCAGGCGCCAGCGATCGAGTTCGACCGCCAATTGCTCGGTGCTCCACGGTTTGCCATGAACTTCGAGGGTGACAATCCGCTCGTTCGGCCCGACCTTGGCCAGCATGGCTTCGCCTTCCTGACGGATGAAGCGGGCCACGTCGGCGTTCTTGCCACGGGTATTGAGCGGAATTTCCACCAGTTCCAGCGCCAGCTCGGACGGAAGACGCTTGGCATATTCATGCCAGCCTTCTTCCACCCACTTGGGCATGCGTGAACCGACGGCGATCAGGCGCAGTCGCACAGCAATCCCTTACAGCTGGTCTTTGTTGAGCTTGGTGAAATGCTCGTGGGTGTTTTCCGGGCTGTGGTGCTTGGCGTCCGCCGCACGGCTTTGCTCGGCACCGGCCCACAGGCGCTCCAGGTCGTAGAACTGACGGGCCGAGGCGGTCATCATGTGCACGATCACCAGATCCAGGTCCAGCAGCACCCAGTCGCTGTCGCCCTTGCCTTCTTCGCCCAGCGGCCTGGCACCCTGCTTTTTGACCTCTTCGCGAACCTTGTCCAGCATCGCGTTGATCTGGCGGTTGGAAGTACCGGTGGCGATGATCATGTAGTCGGTGATGCTCTGCTTGTCGCGCACATCAATGATCTGGATGTCCTGAGCCTTGACGTCTTCCAGGGCTGCAACGGCCACCTTGACCAGCTCGTCGCCCTTAAGTGGTTCGTTGGTGTTGACCGGCTCTGGCAGCGGGGCGCTCTTGAATGTGCCTTTGCGCTTTACTTTGGTTTGGTCTTTGTCAGTCATATAAAACTCGTTTTGCTCATATATTCGGCGGCTTGGCGACACGTGGATTCGTATCAGTGAAGCACGCCTTGTTCAGTTCGACGCACGGTACAGACCGTGCGCATCGATGTAGGCCAGGACCGCGTCGGGCACCAGGAAACGTACCGACTTACCGCTGGCCAGCAGTTGACGGATCTGGGTGGCGGAAACCGCGAGCGGTGTCTGCCAGACGAATGCAATCTGTCCGCTCGGCCCCTTCAGGGCCAGCGGGTCGCTCACCGAACGCGCTGCCAGCAGGTTGCGCAAGGCATCCGGCGGTTCGCTGTCGGCGTCCGGGCGCTGTAGCACCAGGATGTGGCAATGCTGGAGCAACTCTTCCCAGCGGTGCCAAGTGGGCAGGCCGCAAAATGCGTCCCAGCCCAGAAGCAGAAAAACCTGGGTCTCGGCGGCCATTTCGGCGCGCAGCGACTCCAGGGTATCGATGGTCCAGGACGGTTTGTCCCGCTGCAATTCGCGGGCGTCCACCACCAGCGGCGGCACACCGGCTACCGCACATTCAACCATTGCCAGCCGGTCCTGCGCCGACACTTGCGGCGTATCGCGGTGCGGCGGCCGGGCGCTGGGCATCATGCGCAGCTCATCGAGCCCCAGCGCTTCGGCGACTTCCAGCGCGCCACGCAAATGGCCGACGTGCACCGGATCGAACGTCCCGCCCAGTACGCCAATGCGCCGGGGACGGGATTTCTTGCCGGTTTTCGGCGCTTTCAGATCGAGGTCGGACAAGTCAGACCATCGCCTGGCCGCGCAACTGGCCATCACCGACCACGATGTACTTCTCGCAGGTCAGTCCTTCCAGGCCCACCGGGCCACGGGCGTGCAGCTTATCAGTAGAAATGCCGATCTCGGCACCCAATCCGTATTCGAATCCGTCGGCGAAGCAGGTCGGGGTGTTGATCATCACCGATGCCGAGTCGACTTCAGCCACGAACTGCCGGGTGTCGGCGAGGTTTTCGCTGACGATCGAGTCGGTATGGTGGGAGCCGAAATGGTTGATGTGTTCGATGGCCTGATCCAGGCCGTCCACCACACGGATCGACAGAATTGGCGCCAGGTACTCGGTGCTCCAGTCTTCTTCGGTCGCCGCTACGGCTTCGATGATCGCCCGGGTACGCTCGCAACCGCGCAGTTCGACGCCCTTTTCGCGGAACTGCTTCGCCATCGGCGGCAGGAAATCCTTCGCAACACTTTGATCGACCAGCAAGGTCTCCATCGCACCGCAGATGCCATAGCGGTAGGTCTTGGCATTGAAGGCGATGCGCTGGGCTTTCGGCAGGTCGGCGTGTTCGCTGACATAGACGTGGCAGATACCGTCCAGGTGCTTGATCACCGGCACCCGGGCGTCGCGGCTGATGCGTTCGATCAGGCCACGGCCACCGCGCGGTACGATCACATCGACGTACTCCGGCATGGTGATCAGCGCGCCAACGGCAGCGCGGTCGGTGGTTTCCACCACTTGCACCACGGCGGCCGGCAGCTCGGCTTCGGCCAGACCGCGCTGGATGCAGGCGGCAATCGCGCGGTTGGAATGAATCGCCTCGGAGCCGCCGCGCAGGATGGTCGCGTTGCCGGACTTCAGGCACAGGCTCGCAGCATCGATGGTCACGTTGGGACGGGATTCGTAGATGATCCCGATCACGCCCAGCGGCACGCGTATCTTGCCGACCTGAATGCCCGACGGACGGAAGCTCATGTCACGGATCGCCCCGACCGGATCCGGCAGCGCTGCAACCTGACGCAGGCCGACGATCATGCCGTCGATGCGCGCCGGGGTGAGTTCCAGACGCTCCAGCAGTGCCGGCTCCAGACCGTTGGCGCGACCGGCGGCCAGGTCCTGCTCATTGGCTGCCGCAAGCTCGGCGCGGGCGGCGTCCAGGGCATTGGCGGCAGCCAGCAAAGCGCGGTTTTTCTGCGCGGTGCTGGCACGGCCGATGACGCGGGAAGCTTCGCGGGCGGCGCGACCCAATCGGGTCATGTAGTCAAGAACGGACTCAGTCATGGTCTGCTGGGGTCTTGGCAAAGAGGAAAGCGGCAGATTATAGCTGTCGCGTCCCGGGACTAACAGCGGTGACGGGCGGATGGTCGAAATGGACGGCGATTTGCCGACGTTCAGCAGAGATTAAGCCGCGAATTGTTATCATCACGGCCTCCCCCGCCTGGATAAACCCTGTTTGCCATGTCCAACCTGACCGTTCGCGCCACCTCCGCGCGCCAGCCTGTCGGCCTTGCGGATGCCTTTTTCGACCGTGACGCCCAGACGCTGGCCCGTGATCTGCTCGGCAAAGTCATCCGCCACCGCGTTGGCGATTTGTGGCTGAGCGCCCGAATCATCGAAACCGAAGCGTATTACTGCGAGGAAAAAGGCAGCCATGCGTCCCTCGGCTACACGGAAAAGCGTAAGGCTTTGTTTCTGGATGGCGGCCACATCTATATGTACTACGCCCGTGGCGGCGACTCACTGAACTTCAGTGCGCAGGGTCCGGGCAATGCGGTGCTGATCAAATCGGCCTATCCGTGGGTCGACGAGATCAGCGGCCCGGCCAGTCTGGCGCAGATGCTGCTGAACAACCCCGATGCTCAGGGTCGCCCGCGCCCCTCGCAGAAACTGTGTGCCGGGCAGACGCTGCTGTGCAAGGCGCTGGGGCTGAAAGTGCCGGTGTGGGATGCCAAGCGCTTCGACCACGAAATCCTGCTGGTGGAAAACACCGGCCCTGCGCCCACTCATGTGATTCAGACCACCCGCCTGGGCATTCCCCATGGCCGTGACGAGCACTTGATGTATCGCTTCGTCGATGCTGCCTATGCCCAGTGGTGCACGCGGAACCCGCTGCGTCGGGGTCAGGTCGAAGGTCGCGATTATTTTCTGCTGTGATTGCACACCCCTGCGGCACGCCGGCCAGGGACATCAATGAAATGGAGTGGTTTGTATGGGCCCATGGCTCGATAGCGTGACCGGATGGCTGGCCGCCAACCCACAATGGCTGGCGGCCGCGGTGCTCATTGTGGCGTTTGTGGAATGTCTGGCGATTGCCGGACTGATCGTGCCCGGCACAGTGCTGCTGTTCGCCGTGGCAGTGCTGGCCGGCAGCGGTGCACTGTCGTTGAGCGAGACCCTGTTGCTGGGCTTTCTCGGCGGGATTCTCGGCGACGTGATTTCGTATTTCCTCGGCCGTCACTTCCACCAGAACATCCGGCGTCTGCCGGGCCTGCGCCATCACCCGGAATGGATGGCCAGCGCGGAAACCTATTTCCAGCGCTACGGCATCGCCAGCCTGTTGGTCGGGCGCTTCATCGGCCCGTTACGCCCGATGTTGCCGATGGTCGCCGGCATGTGCGACATGCCCTTCCCACGCTTCGCCGCCGTCAGTCTGCTGGCAGCAGCAGGCTGGAGCCTCGCGTACCTGTTGCCGGGCTGGGCCACCGGGGCGGCGATTCGCCTGCCCTTGCCGGAAGGTTTCTGGCTACAGGCCGGGATCGTCGCCGGCAGCATCGCCGTCATGGTCGGCCTGAGCGCCAACAGCAGCCTGCGCCGTCATCGCCGGGCGACGATCTGGATCAGCAGCATGAGCCTGCTGATCCTGATCGGCCTGTTCATCGGCTACCCGTATCTGAGCGCCCTCGATCAGGGCGTCATGACCCTGGTGCAGGAACATCGCCGCCCGGCGCTGGATGAAGTGGCGGTGGTGTTCACCCTGATCGGTGAATTCCGCAACATGTTGCTGTTCAGCGCCCTGCTGACTGCGCTGCTGTTGCTGTGCCGTCAGTGGCGCCATGCCATTTTCGTGGGCGGCACCCTGCTCGTCACGGCCCTGGCCAACACCGGGACCAAACTGTTTTTCGCCCGGGTGCGCCCGGAAGTACTGACCGATCCGCTTACCAGCTACAGCATGCCCAGCGGCCATGCGTCCGGCTCGTTCGCGCTGTTCCTGGCCCTGGCCGTACTCGCCGGACGCGGGCAACCGCCAAGGCTGCGACTGACCTGGCTGCTGATCGGCTGCATTCCGGCACTGGCGATTGCCCTGTCGCGGGTATATCTGGGCGCCCACTGGCCGACGGATGTGCTGGCCGGCGCCATGCTCGCAGCCTGCGTATGCGCCGCCGGGCTCTGGCTCAGTCAACGGCAAACGCCGCTCGGCGCCATGCCGCAAAAAGTCTGGTGGCTGGTGCTGCCGGCGCTGGTCGCCCTGTTCGGTTTCTTCGTGCTGCGACACTTGCCGCATACATTGCTGCGCTATTCGTACTAGGCAGCAGAAGAAACCGGCGAAGGGTTGATCCTCAGGATGAACGACACGTTTTCGGCGTCATACGCATTGTGGCCGGTGTCGTTCGGATTCTGATCGAGGAAGTACCGCAGACCTTGCTTCGTTGCATGTTGAAAAAGTCTTTTCTGTTTCTCGACACTGAACAACGCCACGGAAACCGGATTGGAAGGAAAGTCACCAAAGTCTTTCAACTTTCCCGCATAGGTCTCCACTTCGAAGTAACTGCCGACATCCTTGTCCACCACAAGATGCCGGTTTTTCTGGTCCAGGCGTACCCGCCAATCGAAATAACGACCGGCCGTCTTGACGTTGAGGGAGTAGCGCCCCCGAGATTCCGGTACAAACTCGAACAATAGCGGTTCGACATCATCATGGTCCGCGAGCGTCACAATGCGTGATGCAACTTCATCACCCAGAGAAATTTCTGCTTCCAGTCGCTGCCCCGTGGTAATTCGCGAATACTTCAAACGACTTTCCATCACCTGATAATTAATAACCAGAGGAAGACCACCCGAAAAAAGATGCCCCGTAAACTTGATACTTTCCGAATCAGACATATAGCAACTCTCTCACCATAAAAAGTAAATCAAATAACGTCAGCAAGTCATTTGACTGCGGTAGACATAGTGGCACTCAACACACTCTTGACACGTTTGCGCTTGCGCCGCTCAAGGATCATCGAATCCGCGTAATAACCTGCATTCCTGATGATGGTATCGGTGTTCTGATCAACACCAGCGTGCTTGAAAATATACTTTCCGGCGATATCGTCCCAGAAGGCCCACTCATCTTCGTAAATTGTCATTTCGCTCTCCTTTGCGATCTACCCGCCCTGGCGGAAAAATTAAAAACTAGATGAATAGCGACTGACAAACAACCTGCAGCCACTTTCAACACAATACAAAAAACAACAACACAATCCGCAAAACATTAACAACTGAACAGCACTGCACTTCATGTCAGATTCTTTCTGACATTTCACTGAAGAGCATTGATCTTGGCCAAACCTTTCATATCCAGCACAGAAACTATTCTTACAGTCCAACTTACAATTTCCGACATTACTGACACTTCTCTTTCATCTCCCGAAGCGTCGCTCAATACATCGGGAAAATCCCCCACCCTGCGAGACGTGGACAAACTGTTCGGACCACTGCGTTTTGGTGAAATAACGGCCAGTCGCCAGACACTGGCGTCCTTGGGAGCGCAGATCAACGGCCACGCCATCAGCGCGGCCAATACCTACTTCCCCGCGCCTGACCAGTCCTTTACCGACGGACTGGCTTTTGACCCGTTACGGGTTGAGCAGCGAATCAGATCGGTCGACAGCCAGGAGCGCCAGCACGTACCGGAACTGCTCTATGAAATCGTCACGCAGCGCTCACCCGATGCCCCACCGCTGATGCGCGAAATGCCAGCGGGCGATGCAGCAGATCCGATGAACCGGATCAATCGATTGCTGACCGCCACCCAGCGCCTGGACATCCGCCGAAGCCCGTTGACGGAAAACCTGCCGACCTGGATCGACAAAGGCAAAAGTCGCGGAATGACCGGCATGGGCGTCGGAATGCAGGCTTACGGACTGTACAGCGCTTACATGGGTGCCCTTGAGGCAGTCAAAAAAGGAGAGATGGGTGAGTTTTGGCTCAATGTCGGCGGCGGCGTGTCAGAAATTCTCTCCCTTGGAGTCGAATACGCACTTGGCAAAAGCGGCGAAAAAATGATCCGCCTTGGCTATGAGACATTCGAGAAATTCGCCAAGACCTCCACAGGCAAGTGGCTCAGCCGCGGGGCGGGGCTGATCGCCAGCGCGATCACACTGCCCTTCGATATCTATACCGCCATCAAGTCGTTCAACGATGCCGCCAAGGCCAAAGGCAAGGAGGCACAGGATCTTTACGTCGCCGGCGGGTTGAGCGTGTTCAGTGGCGCGTTGTCGCTCGCTCTTGGCTGCGCAGCACTGATGGGCTTCCAGGCTGCCGGCCCGGTGGGAATCGCCGCAGCCGCATTGATGATTGTCGGCGCCAGAGTCTATGGCGCCGCCAGGATGGTCGACGACATCGACGACTACATCGAACTGACCGTGAACGAGCGCTGGCGCGCCGGCTGGTTCGCATTCACCGGCCAGCAGCAGGATCAGGCGATGATGGATCGCTACCTGATCGCCAAGACCACCAGCGACTACGCCAAAGCCCTGAAAACACGCAGTCTCAGCTGGCTCGACAATGAGTTGAAGGAGAGTGTCGATGCCATCGTCGATGGCCGCTACGAAGTCAAGCTGCAACCCACCCGCGTCTATCGCTACCAGTGGGACACCAGCAAGGGCGAAGCGCCCTACAAGATCGAGAACCTGCCGGTTACTCAGGAAATCGACGACACCTACGACGCAAGGAAAGGACTGCCGGTCGCTGACAATCTCATCACCAAGGGCGTCAGCCATCCTGACAAAGGTGTTTTCTGGAGTTTGGGCGGTGGTCACGACACGGTGCAGGGCGTGAAGGACAAGCCGAACTTTTTCAGTTACTCCACCGGCAGAAAAGCCCTGAGCGGCGGTGACAAGAATGACTCGTTTCTTTTTCAGTCGGCATCGGAAAATCTTTCAAGCGATCCGATCAGAGCCAGCGAATTGTCGGGTGGTGAGGGCATCGACCTGCTGTGGCTTCAAGGCAAGCACCGACACGAAGACCATGTAGCAGAGCCACCACGACACAAGGGCTATGACGTCGACCTGAAAAACGGCACGCTGTCCCTGCTGCCCATGAACCCGGCGCAAGAACCCGTACTGCACTCGACACTCAGCTCCATCGAAAAAGTCGAGACCCTTGCCGGCGCGATCAATCGCGTGACGGGCTCCGATCAGGCCGACACCATCGCTGCCAACGGCAATGATCACATCGAAGCCGGCGCCGGGGACGACCTTGTTTCCGTGCGCGGTCTGCGTGCGGTCGTCGATGGAGGCAGCGGCAACGACGTCTACTATCTGGACCCGAGCAGTCTCAAGGTATCCATACGCGAAGACGGCAAGGAACCGAGCAACGTTTATCTGGGCGTGACTCTTGAAGCCATCCAGCGCTGGTTCATCCGCGATGAAAGCATGGTCATCGAATCACTGCGCGCCGATGATTTCCGAACGCCCCTGCGTGAGCTGACATGCGAGGCGGTCTACCGGAACCTCGACGGCAAACGCGCGTTGCAAAATGACAAATGGGTGTTCATCACTCAGGACGGCTACCACCTGCAGCCGATCTGGCCAGAGATGATAGAGGAGTCGGGCGATCTGCCCCTGAGCGTCGTCATCCTCAGCGCCGGCACCGCCAAAGCCTCGCCGGTACAGGTCAACGATCGCCCTTATCGCCTTTCGGACAAACCGCTCTCGAACTACTTCGTCAGCCGCCAGAACCGACACACCATTCTGATGGCGCCACAGAATGACAAACCCGCTCACAGTACGTTGTATGTCGACTACGACAGCACTGAAATCAACGAAGTCCGCGCCATCTATACGGTTACAAAAACGACGCACGGAGCCTTCACGTTTCTTTCCTATACAAACATGCACTTCGACCTCACGTTCAAACAGGGCGGCGGCATGCTTTCACTGCACGGAGCCGTCAGAGAAAGTCCCGGCCGCAAAACCGACAGAGGCGCCGGGATCATGGCCTCCGGCTGGCAACTGAACCATTCTCTGACGCTGGTCATGCGTGACAGCACGTCCTATCGGCTCGACTACCCCTACAACTCATACTTCAATGACGCCCGCCATCCTGGCTATACCAGCGTGCAAAGCCCGACCTCCTTGCGTGAACGAGCGGGCCGCTACATTTTCGTCAGGCCCTCGGTCGAAAAGCGCCAGCTGAAGACAACCGCGCAACGGGTCGAATTCAGGAATGCCGAGCACAACACAACGTACTGGCTGGAGGGACGCTCCTCCACCTACGAGTTGTTGCCTGCCAGCCATACCTCCATTCGCCTGTCGACAGCGCAAGCGGATGCCCGTGTCACGGGGTCTTCCACCTGGCACATTCACACGCAACATCTTCAGGAACAGATCAACCGACGCGACCTTGTCATCAAGGACAATCTGCTGAAGATCGGCAGCATTCAGTTTCATCTGCCGGACAGCAACGATCCGACACTGCCAATTGAAACCATCGAGGTCATGATTTCTTCCGGCAACTGTTATCGCGTCAATGCCTTGTTCGAGCTGATTGGTCTGTATGCCGTCGACGCCCGGAGCTATCCGTCGATTGAAGCGATTGCCCGGGATATTCAGGATCATCACCAACGTGACGAACTTGAAACCATTCAGGTAAAGGTCCGCAACATTCGCCTGCTCGACATGTCTCCCGGCAAGATTATCTACAACCCCGAAACCCGCATCTGGAGTGCAGAAGACGCTCCCTCGCGCTCGATTCCGATCGGGCATCTGATTATTGTCAAGGAATGACACCATGCGACCAAAATCACCCTCCTCGTCCACTCCGCCACGCGTCAACACGTCCTCGGACCCGGACACTCAAGCGCCCCGATTGCGAACGCCGGCACCAGAATTGCACCCGCCACATTCATCGTCCAACCCGACCGTTTCACGAAACATCAACCCGGCAAACACGCCTTCAGGTCCGGCAATGCCCGAACCACCCCGGATCGACATCTCGGATTTATCGGACCTTTCGCGAGCAACGGCGAGCGGACTGAGCAGTTACCTGTTGAAACCGACAATGCTGCGTAACATGCAGCCTGCCAACGAAGAAGGCCTGCGCTACATCGTCGGCCGTAAATTCGTCGATGTGAAAGACAGCGGAACGGTGTATGTGGAGTTCGACACGGACCTGAACACTTACCGGGCCATGGATCTGTACAAAAAGCTTGCGCCCGGTCCGGCCCTCTACAGAAATGCCGGGGAATCGACCTGGAGCCCGTCCAGTCCGCTGGCGCGACCGCATGCGGCAGACACTGCCGGCGATCCGGGAGCAACGCGCAAACAATCTTCTCCCGAACCTCTGCCGGCACAGTGGAGGGCAGCCACCGCTGAATTGCTGAATGGACATTTCATGCGGCTGCATCCACAGATGACTCACGGAGAAAGAGTCATGCTGCTACGTACCTATAATCTTTCACCGCTGCAGCACGTAAGGTTGCGCGACGACCTGAATGCCAATCCGCTAAAGGTTCCCGCCTGGGCGGAAAGTCACAAGCTGCGATCTCTGGATAGCAATGACCCGACCCGCTTCGACGAACTCCATCGGGAAATCGAACCGCTGCTCCTGCCCTTGAGAAACGGCAAGCTCGCACTTTACGATCTGTACGATTTCGATGAAAGTGTCAGCCGCCAGTTTCTCGACGCATTCCTTGGCAAGCTGGGCTATTTACGCAACATCAATGACAGTCTGTATCGCACGGATATCCCTGCGCTGTTCCGGGCTGACGAGCGTACGCCCTTCGAGTTCTACAACGATGGCCGGATGCTGCCCCGTCTGAAGCACCCTCGTGGCGCAACGACGGAAAAACCGATCAGCGCCACGGTCAGCCTCAAGCTGGTCAAGGGATACGCCGGCCGGGGAACCGAATCTCCCGATCCGGAGTACCTGCGCTACAACAGTCAGAGAAACAAATACCCCGGCAAAAAACCTGGCGAGCCGGATGTGGAATCGGGTGAGTCGGACAACGAATGGTCCGACGTCTCGGATATGGATCTGGATGACGAGCGGAACTACGCAACAATCCGGCACAACCAGCAATTCGTCTTTGCCTATATCCTCGACACTCGGAGGATGGAAGTCGTACTGCGAGAAGAAAATCACTTCCTCAATGACGCAGCAACGAGGAAAGGCACCTGGTTTCCCGATGACGAACTTGAAGCACTGATATCGACTTCGAAGCGGGGTATCGATTCGCAGCGCCTGTGGCTGCTCGATTCAACGTTCACTCGGGCAGCGAAGGTCGATGACATTGGCGAGCAGGCAGAATTCGGCAACTCCATTGAAGAGCGCACCCACAGTGGGGCATTCAACCGGCATGAGTATGACGCCCTGATCGACAAGGTTGCCCGTGCAGGCAAACCGATATTGATACTGGATCAGGGCAAGGAGTGGTTCGCCAACGACATCGTCTGGCCCGAATAACCGGGCCGAGTCTCAAGCGAACAACTCGCCCTGCAACTCGTCGAGCAGCGCCTGGATCGCATCCAGTCGCTGCTGCGGGTTGTCGAGTTGCAGCAGGTCGATCTTGTCTTCCTCGGCGAAGGGCAGCAGATAGGCCAACTGATTGGCCAGCGACTGCTGCCCCGCCGCTTCGATGCCCATGTTCAGCGCCTCGACCATCGGGTGTTCGGCCAGGGCCTTGAGCAGCGCCACCAGATCGGCGTCTTCATCCTGCAACGGTTGCTCGGGCTCCTCGTCAAGCCACTCGACCTCGGCGACGATCAACTGATCGCGCTGGACTTCGGTGCGCTGCACGATGAAGCGCCGTCCGCCCTGCACCCGGATGCCCAGCAGTCCGTTGTCCTGCTGCTGGAAATCGGTAATTCGCGCTTCGCAGCCGACCATGGCGAAACCTTCCGGCGCGACGCCGACTTCGCTGCCTTCAAGGATGCACACCACACCGAACCCGCCGCCCTGTTTCATGCAGCGGCCGATCATGTCCAGATAGCGTGCCTCGAAGATCTGCAAATCCAGATTGCAGCCGGGAAACAGCACCGTGTTCAGCGGAAAAAGCGGCAGACTCATAGACATTTCCTTACACCACCATCGACACCGCCAACGGCAGAAACACCGCCGTGGCCACGCCCATCAGACTCATCGCCAGCGCCGCGAAGGCGCCGCACTCATCGCTTTCCTGCAACGCCACCGAGGTGCCGACCGCATGTGCCGTCATGCCCAGCGCCATGCCGCGTGCCTCGGGGCTGTGCACGCCCAGGCGAGTCAGCAGCGCCGGACCGAAGATCGCGCCGATGACCCCGGTGATCAACACAAATACCGCCGCCAGTGCCGCGACACCGCCGATCTGCTCAGCCACCAGCATGGCGATCGGCGAGGTCACCGATTTGGGCGCCATGGTCATCAGGATCATGTGATCGGCACCGAACCACCATCCCAGCGCCACGCCCATGCCCGTGGCGACCACGCCGCCTATCACCAGCGTAGTAAAAATCGGCCAGAACAATTGGCGGATGCGCCGCAGATTCAGATACAGCGGCACCGCCAGCGCGACGGTTGCCGGGCCCAGCAGAATACTGAGGATTTCCGTGCTCTTGCGGTACTCGGCGTAAGTCAGACCGCAACCAACCAGTACGCCAATCACCAACAGCATCGAGACCAGCACCGGTTGCAGAAAGATCCAGCGGGTTTTCTCGAACGCCGCCAGCACCAGTTGATAAGCGCCCAGGGTGATGCCGATGCCGAACAGCGGGTGGTGAATCACCGACGCCCAGGCACCTTGCCAGTCGAACAGCATCAGGATTCCTCCGAATGCGGCGCATGACGCTTGACCAGGCGCTGCATCAGCACGCCAGCAAAGGCCATCGACAGAATCAGCGAGACCACCAGCGCCCCGACGATGGCCCAGAAATCCGCGGCAATCGCCGTGGCATACACCATCACGCCCACCGCTGGCGGCACCAGCAGCAATGGCAGATAACGCAACAGACTGCCGGCGGCAAGATTCAGCGGTTCGCCGACCTCACCGCGCACGATCAGGAATACCAGCAACAGCAAAAGGCCGATGATCGGCCCCGGCAGCACCGGCAACAGCAAATGATTGAGAGCCGTGCCGAGCAATTGAAACAGCACCAGCCACGTCAGGCCGCGTAGCAACATCCGTCATCTCCGTCTTACTTTCCAACCTGCAAGTCGTCGGCATTATAAGCACGCCTGCGCTATGGATCGGCATTCGCCAAAAGCATGGTCGGTTGACCTGAGCAAATCGCCATGATGATCTACAGTGGTTCGCAGGGCGGTCAAATCCCCCACCTGAAAAACTATAAAACCGATGAACCCAAGGAGAGTCTCAATGCCCTATGTTCCAGTTGCAGAGCTCAAAGATTATGTCGGCAAGGAACTCGGACGTTCCGAATGGCTCACCATCGATCAGGAGCGCATCAACCTGTTCGCCGAAGCCACCGGGGATTACCAGTTCATCCATGTCGATCCGGTCAAAGCCGCGCAAACGCCATTTGGCAGCACCATTGCACACGGTTTTCTGTCGTTGTCGCTGATCCCCAAACTGATGGAAGACATCCTGGTCCTGCCGCAAGGCGTGAAGATGGTGGTCAACTACGGTCTGGACAGCGTACGTTTCATCCAGCCGGTCAAGGTCAACTCGAAGGTCCGGCTCAAGGTCGACCTCGGTGAAGTGACCGAGAAAAAACCTGGCCAGTGGCTGCTCAAGGCCACCGCCACCCTGGAGATCGAAGGCTCGGACAAACCGGCCTACATCGCCGAACCGCTGTCGCTCTGCTTCGTTTAAGCGCCTGGATGCGAAGCGGCTCACGCTGTTTCGCATCCGCTCCTCCCCGCCGGCTGTATAAGGTCACATAGCTGCGGCATACTCGGTCGCCTAATTGCCCGGATCCCGCCATGCGCTCATTCGCTCCTCTTGCTCCCCTTGCCTTGACCCTGTTGCTGGCCGCGTGTGGCGACGGCGAATCACTCTTGCCGCCGGATGCGCGTCTGCCCGACGGCGGCCGCTATCGCGGTGAACTGGTCGATGGCTTGCTGCAAGGTCAGGGCCGGGTCGACTACCCCAACGGCAGCTGGTACGCCGGGGCGTTCGACAAGGGGCAATGGCACGGCCAGGGCGAATGGCACGGCAGCAATGGCGAGGTCTATCGCGGCAACTTCCAGCAAGGGCTGTTCGACGGCCAGGGCACGCTGACCACCACGGCCGGCAGCTACACCGGTGGTTTCAAGCTGGGCCGGCGCGACGGCGAAGGCACCCTCAAAGAAAACGCGATGACCTATCGCGGCGAATTCAAGGCCGACCAGTATTCCGGGCTCGGCCGTCTCGAGCTGGATGACGGCAGCTCCTATCAGGGCCAGTTCGCCCACGGCAAACCCAATGGCGAAGGCCAGCGCGGCGATGCCAGCGGCAATCAGTTCACCGGCCACTTCGTCAACGGCCAGCTCGAAGGCAACGGTACATTCAACAGTGCCGACGGCGACATCTATGTCGGCGGCTTCAAAAACAATCAACTGCACGGCAAGGGCCGCTACGAAAACGCCGATGGCGATGTCTGGCTCGGGCAGTTCAAGGAAGGCGCGCTGACCGGAAAGGGCGAACTGATCGGCGCCGACGGCAGCCACTACATCGGCTATTTCAATGACTGGCGCTTCAGCGGTCAGGGCCGGCTGAACCTGGCCGATGGCAGTTTCTACGTCGGCGGGTTCGACAGCGACAGCTATTCGGGACGCGGCACCCTGGTGCTCACCGATGGCAGCGTGCTCAGCGGCACCTGGATCAACGGCCAGCGCGTGCGCGATGCCGACGGCAAGTTGCTGCCCGACACCCTCGAACTCGGCCTGCTGGCCCAGGGTCGCCTGCTCGACGAGGCGCTGGCCAATGTGCCGGCCTCGACCCCGGCAGTGGAGCTGTACACCCTGACCCTCGGCGGCGACGGCAAACAAAGCGTGTTCCTGCGCGAATCCGATTACGTGGCCAACATGCTCACCAGCCGTTTCGGCGCGTTTGGCCAGATTCGCCTGGTCAACCATCGCGACCACCTCGGCGACCGGCCCATGGCCACCCGCGAAAACCTGCGCCGCGCAGCCCAGACCCTGGCCGAACGCAGCGGCCCGGAAGATCTGGTTTTCATCTACCTGAGCAGCCACGGCACCGCCGAACACGAACTGGTGCTCGATCAGCCGCGTATGGAACTGGCCGACCTGCCCGCCGATGAACTTGCCGCCGTGCTGGCGCCGCTAAAGAACCGCGACAAGATCATCGTCATTTCCTCGTGCTATTCCGGGGGTTTCATTCCGGCGCTGAAGGATGAGCGCACGCTGATCATGACCGCCGCGCGCGCCGACCGCGTGTCGTTCGGTTGCTCCGAGGAGGCCAACTTCACCTACTTCGGCGACGCCCTGTTCGCCCAGGCCCTGAACCAGACCGACGACCTGGAGCAAGCCTTCAAACTGGCCAAGGCCACCGTCGCCGAGCGCGAACTGGCGGACAACTTCGAGGCCTCTGAACCGCAGATCTGGGCACCGAAAACCGTGCTGGCACACTGGCAACTGCTGCGCAAACAGCAAGCGAGAAAAGCCTTGCAAAGTTCTGCGTTGAACGACGGAGCAACAAAGAGCAACTAAGCTGAACAGTATCAAGGGAGAGACACTATGTACTTGACGCCTCAGCATGTCCTGCTTGCCGGAGCCACCGGACTGACCGGTGAACATCTGCTCGACCGTCTGCTCAACGAACCGACGATCAGCCGCGTCCTTGCCCCCTCACGCCGGCCGCTGGCTGAACATCCGCATCTGGAAAATCCGGTCGGCGATCCACAGACCTTCCTGCCGCAACTGTCCGGTCGGGTCGATATCGCCTATTGCTGCCTCGGCACCACCATCAAACAGGCCGGCTCCGAAGAGGCGTTCCGCGCCGTGGATCTGGACATGGTGGTGGCATTCGCCAAGCGCGCCCGGGAAATGGGTGCACGCCACCTGATCGTGATCAGTGCCCTGGGGGCCGATCGCCGGTCCTCGGTGTTCTACAACCGGGTCAAAGGCGAGATGGAATACGCATTGCGCGCGCAGGACTGGCCGCAACTGACCATTTGCCGACCTTCCCTGCTGCTCGGCGAACGCAGCGAGCCGCGCCTGGGCGAGCAGCTTGCCGCGCCGTTCTCCAAATTGATTCCCGGCAAATACCGCGGCATCGAAGCCTGCCAACTGGCCCGTGCCATGTGGCGCCTGGCACTGGAAGAGCAGGACGGAGTACGTATCGTCGAATCGGATGAGCTGCGCAAACTCGGCAAGTGAGTTCGCGCATGAAGCAGTTCAACGCAGATCCAGACCATCATCTTTCAATGAAGTCAGAGGATCCGGTGTTGAACTGCTCTCTGAAATGAGCCGAATCGATTCGACAACCGCGCCCTATCTATCTACCACACGCCCTCCCCCTTCATGGATAACGTGCCCTCTGGCACACCTGCATCCGTCATGTCGTCATCGGACGGCCCCCGACAGCAGGTAATCAATGAAAGGACGCCTGATGGCACCCAAAAAGACCACACCGAAAGGCACCCGCGCCCCCGGCACTCCAGCCGATACATCGATCCCCCTGTCGACTCCGCGACTTGAGCGTCCAGGCCAGATCCGGCCTGCGGGGCCGGACGCCAATCCCTCCGGGCAACAGCATTCGACACAGCTGACCTCAAGCGAATCATTGCCCGGGTTACTGATCCAGGACCTGGCTCCCGCAGTCCGGGAGAGTACGTCCTCCGATAGCCTTCGCCCGGCCGAAAACATTCTTGAGTACGCGCTGCCACCACAGGAGCGAACGCTTTTGCCTGCCGTCATGACACAAGGATTGCGTATCTACCGGGGGCGTATTTACGCCGAGGTTCAATACACCTCGACCGGTACCGTGATGGTGGGCTGGGACGACGGCGCCGGAACCTATCGAGCCATGCGACCAAAGGAAGCACACCCCTCCGGCCCGGCGCTGCATTTCGACTCACAAAGCAATACCTGGCGAGTTGGTGAGCCACCCGAAACCGGCGTTCTGATCGAATCTGCGGCCCATCGACCGGCAGTCAGCTCGCAGGACACGTCACAACAGACTCTTGCGCCCCTCACACAATCAAACACGCCACCGGTTTACATCGACACCCGGCATTACGTGTGGGACAGCGCCACGACTCACCACCACGGCTACGTGGTCATGCACCGGAAAATGCGGCTGGACGATTCCGTCGGACCTCGGTCGCACCACGCCTTCCGGGACGATAACGGATCGTTTGTCAGTGTTGAGCGGCCTGCTTATCCCATCGATCAGCCAGCCCGATTGCTGTCCGCCTGGACGGACCGCGACATCTGGAATCTCTACGGACTGCAAGGCACCGATATCACCCGCTTTCGCACCGAAGCCCACAGCACCGGCAAGAAGCCTCAGTGGGCCAGAGTCCGGCCAGACCGGATGGAAAACGTTTATCTGTTTGACGAGCTTCGTCGCTGGCTGGGCCCGGACATGGATCGCGATATGTTCAACCGGCTTCTGGAGCATCAGAAACGCACACCCGCCGAGTGGGTGAAACACCTTGAATCGGTCTCCCTGCACCGCGCTCCAGCTGACCAGCAATCCCCGTTGCCGCAACGGTCGACAACCCAAACACACGTCCAGGAATCGCCGTTGCCACGCCAGCCAGACCCTGACATTTCCGAGACGAGGGACACCCCTGCGACGACGTACGGTGACCAGCGCCACTACACCTGGGATCTCGACAAGTCGAACTTTCACGGTTATGTCGAGATGCAGCGCAAACCTGGCCTGGATGACAGTCACGGACCGCTCACTCAACTGGCGTTTCGTGAAGGTGCCGGACTGATCGTCGTCAAAGCCACCGATTATTCGATCCATCAAGAGACCGTCCTGCGCCCCTTCTGGCGGGACGTCGACATCTGGAATCCTTACAGGATCGAAGGGCCCGACATCGTGCGCTTTCGTCGGGACGTTGCGCTTCATCAGAAACCGCCTGACTGGGTCAAACAACGCAAATACCCTTCCCGGCGCGAGAAACTGATCGACTACCTGAGGCTGTGGACCAATCCTGACTCACCGCTCAAATCACGAGAGCAGGTTCTCGCCCGGTTCCAGCCCTACAACCTCTCCGTCCAGCAACTGGCGAAATTGTGCAAGGAGTTGTCGCCAACCGGGCAGTTCAAGAATCTGATCAATGATGAGCTGCCCGGGTGGGTCAGGACTCATCAAGAACGCACCCGCCGGGTAACCAACGAAAAACTCTTCGATCCGTTTCTGCCGGAAATCCATGCAGAAATCATCCGACTGAGAAATCAGGGAGAAGGCACCAGCCTCTTGAAGGCCAGCCTGACCGATCCCTTCTTTCAAGGGCTGTTGCGCATCAGCGGCTTTAAACGCAACAAGCACAACTACCTGTACAGGACCGATACGCCCGCCATGTTCAAAGTGGATAACCGGACACCTTTCGAAATAGCCCGGCCCGCGGCCATGGTCCCACAGGCAATATCGGCAAGGGGTGCCACAAGCGAGATACCTGTCAGTGCAATGTTCAGCCTGAAGACCGCCATGGGCTTTGCGAATGAAACCATGGGAATAGCAGGCAAGGGAGCGCACCAGCCAGTCAGCGGTACCTCGACGCCCCCTGCTCAGCGCATCCAGTTTTGCTACCTGCTCGATACCCGCAATGTCGAGGTCGTAGCGGGGCAAGACAATCGCGTCTACAACCCGACGCGACTCGAACGAAGCCCTGCGGACGGCACAACGTGGTTCCCGAGCATGAAGATGGAGGGTCATGTTTCGATGTCGTCGATCGGCTTCACGTCGAGGCGCGTCTGGCTGGTCAACTCAAGCATGACTCGCGCGGCGACAGTGGAAGACATCCATCTGCAGGCGCTGACACGCGCCACTGGATCGGATCAGAACGCCGTTGACGCCATCGAGGCACGCACACGGGCAGGGGAATTGAACCGGAATGAATATGACGAGTTGATCGATGACGTGGCGACAGCCGGAAAACGCATTATCGAGTTGCCGGCAGGACAGGACGTTTTCTCCAACCACATCGTCTTTCCGCCCGAAACGATCACGCTGTAGGGCGTTTCAAAGGCTCGACCCTGCGGGGTCGAGCCTTTGATTTTTACAGTCCGCCAGTCGCCTGAAACCCTACACCAATCACCGTCAGCAGCGACAACGGCAACAGCAGCGTATCGAGCAGTGCGCTGGCCGGCAGATCCACTCCGGGATAGCTCGGGGCCTCCGCGCCGAACCGGTCCATCGCACAACAGCCACCGTTCAGGGCGTACAGGTCCAGCCTCGTGCCGGCATACACCACTGGCGCACCGGGTTTGGCGGCATCCAGCGTGCGCACCGTGGCGCAGCCGGTCAGTTGCACTATCAGCAGGATCGCCAGCAGCTTATTCATCGCTGCTCAGATGGTGTTCGCCCCAGCGCGGCAGCATGTCCTGGGGAATACCCAGCAGATTGAGAATCCGCGCCACCACGAAATCGATCAGGTCATCGATGGTCTGCGGCTGATGATAGAAACCCGGCGAGGCCGGCAGGATGGTCACGCCCATGTTCGACAGCTTGAGCATGTGCTCCAGGTGAATGTTCGAATACGGCGCTTCGCGCGGCACCAGAATCAACTGGCGACGCTCCTTCAAGGTGACGTCCGCCGCCCGTTCGATCAAGTTGTTGCAGGCGCCGGTGGCGATGGCCGACAAGGTGCCGGTCGAACACGGCACCACCACCATCGCCGCCGGAGCGCCGGAGCCCGAGGCCACCGGCGACATCCAGTCTTCCTTGCCGTAGACCCGAATCTGTCCGGCGGCCGCGCCGGTGTATTCAGTGAGGAACGCCTGCATCATTTGCGGCTTGGCCGGCAGCGACACATCCGTCTCGGTGGCCATCACCAGTTGCGCGGCCTTGGAGATCAGGAAGTGCACCTCGCGATCCTCGCGCACCAGACAGTCCAGCAGGCGCAAACCGTACTGGGCGCCGGACGCGCCGGTCATCGCCAGCGTGATGCGTTCCGGGCCGCCGTCACGGGAAAAAGTGCTCATTTCAGCGCCTCGGCGAGTTTGCCATGCAGGCCGCCGAAGCCGCCGTTGCTCATGATCACCACATGGGTGCCGGGCTGGGCCTGGCTCTTCACGCGCTCGATGATGCCTTCCAGCGAGTCGCTGACAATCGACGGCACCGTGCACAGCGCGGCGGTGCCGGCCAGATCCCAGCCGAGGTTGGCCGGGGCGTACCAGATCACCTGATCGGCATCGACCACGCTGTCCGGCAGACCGTCACGGTGCGCGCCGAGCTTCATCGAGTTGGAGCGCGGCTCGATGATCGCGATCAGCGGCGCATCGCCGATACGTTTGCGCAGGCCATCAAGGGTGGTGGCAATCGCGGTCGGGTGGTGGGCGAAGTCGTCGTAGATGGTAATGCCGCGCACTTGCGCGACTTTTTCCATCCGGCGCTTCACGCTCTTGAACGCGCTCAACCCGGCGATGCCCATCGACGGCACAACGCCGACGTGACGCGCCGCCGCCAGAGTGGCCAATGCGTTGGCGACGTTGTGCTGGCCGGTCAATTCCCACTCGACCACGCCTTGGGGCACGCCTTCGAACATCACTTCGAACGCCGAGCCGTCGTCTTTCAGTAACTTGACCTGCCACTGACCGCCAGCACCGGTGGTTTGCACCGGGGTCCAGCAGCCCATCTCGATCACACGCTGCAGGGCCGGTTCGGTGGTCGGGTGAATCACCAGGCCTTCGCTGGGGATGGTTCGCACCAAATGGTGGAACTGCCGCTCGATGGCTGGCAAATCAGGGAAAATGTCGGCGTGATCGAACTCAAGGTTGTTGAGGATCGCCGTGCGCGGACGGTAGTGGACGAACTTCGAACGCTTGTCGAAGAACGCGCTGTCGTATTCGTCGGCCTCGATCACGAAGAACGGCGTGCCGCCCAGACGCGCCGACACCGAGAAATTCTGCGGCACGCCGCCGATCAGGAAGCCCGGGCTCATGCCGGCATGTTCAAGCACCCAGGCGAGCATGCTGCTGGTGGTGGTCTTGCCGTGTGTACCGGCAACCGCCAGCACCCAGCGCCCTTGCAGCACATGGTCGGCCAGCCATTGCGGGCCGGAGACGTACGGCAGGCCTTTGTTCAGCACATATTCCACTGCCGGGTTGCCGCGGGACATGGCGTTACCGATCACCACCAGATCCGGTGCCGGATCGAGCTGCGCCGGGTCGTAACCCTGGGTCAGCTCAATGCCCTGGGCTTCGAGCTGAGTGCTCATCGGCGGATAGACGTTGGCATCGGAGCCGGTCACGTGATGGCCCAGCTCTTTGGCCAGAACCGCCATCGAGCCCATGAAAGTCCCGCAGATACCCAGAATATGAATGTGCATAGTCGACCTCGTAAAACATGGCCGCAGGTTAGCGCAGGGAGGGGGAAATGGCACTCTTTAGCTGATCACCCGACATGATCGTTCCCACGCTCTGCGTGGGAATGCAGCGCAGGACGCTCTCGTCCAAAAGCGGACGCGGAGCGTCCGGGGAGGCATTCCCACGCAGAGCGTGGGAACGATCAGCACGAAGATTCAGGCGGTTCGGGCAATCCCGTGCTTGCGCAGCTTTCTATAAAGCGTATTGCGACTGACGCCCAACTGCTGCGCCGTGTGGGTCATGTGCCAGCGGGTGTGCTCCAGGGCATTGAGCAAGGCCGTCCGCTCGGCATCTTCCAGCGGATGCTCGGACGACGACTCATCGACCTTGACCAGGAGCGGCTGCACCTGCCGGAACATCGCGGGCAGATCATCGAGCCCGATCCGACCTTCATCGCACAACGCCGCCAGCGTGCGCAGCACATTGCGCATCTGCCGCACATTGCCCGGCCAGTTGAACCCGAGTAATGCCTGACGCGCCGGCTCTTCGATCAGGATCGTTTCCCCGCCTGCCTCTTCGGCCAGCAGGAAATCCAGCAACTGCGACTTGTCACTGCGCTCGCGCAACGGCGGCAACGCGACTTCCAGCCCGTTGAGCCGGTAGTAAAGGTCTTCACGGAAACTGCCGTCGCCAACCCGCTCCAGCAGATTGCGGTGAGTGGCGCTGATGATCCGCACGTTGACCGCTTCCGGCTCGCCCCCGATCGGCACCACTTGCCGGTCTTCGAGCACTCGCAGCAGTCGGGTCTGCAAGGCCAGCGGCATGTCGCCGATTTCATCGAGGAACAGCGTGCCGCCATCGGCCTGCTGCAACTTGCCGCGCATGCCGTCCTTGCGCGCGCCGGTGAAACTGCCGCCGCGATAGCCGAACAGTTCACTCTCGATCAGGCTTTCGGGAATCGCCGCGCAGTTGAGGGCGACGAACGCCTTGCCGGCGCGCTGACTGGCGTTGTGCACAGCCTTGGCGAATGCCTCTTTGCCGGAGCCGGTTTCGCCGTTGATCAGCAGTGGCACGTCACGTTCGAATACCCGCAGCGACTTGCGAAAATCCGCCTGCAACGCCGCATCACCGAGACAAATACCTGCAAGACGTGGCGCTTGGACAAGCGCGGGAGCCGGCGCGGCCGGCAACGGCCGACGGGTTTCGCCGCGAAGCACCGCAAACAGATGCCGACCGTCACGGGTGCGCAACGGCCAACTGGCGCTGGCATTGGCACTGGCACGCCCGAGCAACTCATCCAGCGAACAATCGAAAAACGCCTCCACCGGTTTGCCCAGCAAACCACCGCGAATATGGCCGAGCAGGTTCAAGGCACTCTGATTGACCGCGCTGATCCGCCCTTCCCCGTCAAACGCCAGCAACCCTTCGCTGAACAGCCCGACAGACTCGGCCTGAAGATGAAAACGCAGCAACCATTGGTTATCGAAACAGCGCAGGAAATAGCAGCTCTCGATCATCTTCGCCGACAGATTGACCAGTGCCATGGTGTGGAACTGGCTCTGGCGCGAGACGTCGTGTCGCGCCGAGGAAACGTCGAGCACCGCCAGCAGTTCGCCATGGGGGTCAAACACCGGGCTCGCCGAGCAGGTCAGGCCGGTGTGGCGGCCGCGAAAGTGTTCGTCTTGATGAATGGTCAGGGCCTGGCGCTCCACCAGGCAGGTGCCGATGCCATTGGTGCCTTCGCAGGCCTCGCTCCAGTCGGACCCCAGCCACAGGCCGGCGCGTTCAAAGATCTTGCGTTCGGCGGGGGCGGTGACGCAGTTGAGGATCACCCCGCGCGCGTCGGTCAGCAGTACCGCGTGGCCGGCGCCGGAGAGCTGTTGATGCAGGCTGCTCATTTCATTGCCGGCGATCTGCAACACCTGTTGCAACCGTTCGCGGCTTTCAAGGACACGACCGTGTTCGAGCACGGTCGGCGCCATGGTCAGGGCCGGGTCGAGGTGATAGTCCTCAAGACAACGCAGCCACGAGCGGGCAATCGACGGGTCGGCACCGGGACCATGCAGGTGCGGTTTGCCCTGGGTGACGGTGAGAACCTGTTGGGCATGGCGACTCAAATGGTTGTCGTGCATTTCTTATTATTCTCCCCGAGGCTCATCGGCCCATGCGTGAAGTGGTGCCCAGCATCCTCCAGCCAACCGGTCTTTGCAATGCTGGCAAGACTGCCCGGTCACGGGTTGTGCCAGAAGCGGTACAAACTGTCACCCAAGCTGTACCGATAGCGTCACAGACGCTTGCCACTTGTCCGACGGGAATCGCGCAAGGCCTTGATTTGCCTGACCTGCACGGCAGTGGCCCGACCTTTGCTCTACGCTTATAGCAAGCGCTCATGCGCGTCTCTCTGATAAATACAACAGCCAAGGAGAACATCATGCGTTACGCTCACCCCGGTACTGACGGCGCCAAAGTCTCGTTCAAGAGCAAGTACGGTAACTACATCGGCGGCGAGTTCGTCGCGCCTGTCAAAGGTCAGTACTTCACCAACACCTCGCCTGTGAATGGCCAACCGATTGCCGAATTCCCGCGCTCCACGGCCGAAGACATCGAAAAAGCCCTGGACGCCGCCCACGCTGCCGCCGATGCCTGGGGTTCCACTTCCGCCCAGGCACGTTCGCTGATCCTGCTGAAAATCGCCGACCGCATCGAGCAGAACCTCGAAACCCTGGCGATCACCGAAACCTGGGATAACGGCAAAGCCATCCGCGAAACCCTCAACGCCGACATCCCGCTGGCGGCCGACCATTTCCGCTATTTCGCCGGGTGCCTGCGCGCCCAGGAAGGCAGCGCCGCCGAGATCGATGGCAACACCGTGGCCTATCACATCCATGAACCACTGGGCGTGGTCGGCCAGATCATCCCGTGGAACTTCCCGATTCTGATGGCCGCGTGGAAACTCGCCCCGGCCCTCGCCGCCGGCAACTGCGTGGTACTCAAGCCTGCCGAGCAAACCCCGCTGGGCATCAGCGTGCTGCTGGAGCTGATCGGCGACCTGCTGCCGCCGGGCGTGCTCAACGTGGTGCAAGGGTTCGGCAAGGAAGCCGGCGAAGCCCTGGCCACCAGCAAGCGCATCGCCAAGATCGCCTTCACCGGCTCGACGCCGGTCGGCTCGCACATCATGAAGTGCGCTGCCGAGAACATCATTCCGTCGACCGTTGAGCTGGGCGGCAAGTCGCCGAACATCTTCTTCGAAGACATCATGCAGGCCGAGCCGAGCTTCATCGAAAAAGCTGCCGAAGGCCTGGTGCTGGCGTTTTTCAACCAGGGCGAAGTCTGCACCTGCCCGTCCCGTGCACTGGTTCAGGAGTCGATCTATCCGCAGTTCATGGAAGCGGTGATGAAAAAGGTCAGCCAGATCAAACGGGGTGACCCACTCGACACCGACACCATGGTCGGCGCCCAGGCGTCCGAGCAGCAATTCGACAAGATCCTTTCGTACCTGGAAATCGCCAAGGGCGAAGGGGCCGAACTGCTGACCGGCGGCAAAGTGGAAAAACTCGAAGGCAACCTGGCCTCCGGTTATTACATCCAGCCAACCCTGCTCAAGGGCACCAACAAAATGCGTGTATTCCAGGAAGAAATCTTCGGACCGGTGGTGAGCATCACCACCTTCAAGGACGAAGCCGAAGCCCTGGCAATTGCCAACGACACCGAGTTCGGCCTGGGTGCCGGCCTCTGGACCCGCGACATCAACCGCGCCTACCGCGTGGGCCGCGCCATCAAGGCCGGTCGCGTGTGGACCAACTGCTACCACCTGTACCCGGCGCATGCCGCGTTCGGCGGGTACAAGAAGTCCGGCGTCGGCCGTGAAACCCACAAGATGATGCTCGACCATTACCAACAGATAAAAAACCTGCTGGTGAGCTACGACATCAACCCGCTGGGCTTCTTCTAAAACCTCGGGGCAATACAGGGAGTCCTGTGTTGCCCTTTAACTGGCCATCGCTGGCAAGCCAGCTCCCACAGGTTTTTGTGCTGCAGGGGCTTGCGCAGATCCTGGTGGGAACCGGCTTGCCGGCGATAGCGTCCTGACTGACACACCCCACATGGCCTGGCCGCTCTGGCACGGGCCTTGCGTACCTGTCATTCAGGATTTGCATGAACACTGCCGCTGCGTGAACAGCATCCACCCACTCAACCGCTGCACCTGAAAGTCCAACAGATCGAACAATAAAAAAGACAGAGAGGACTTATGACTTCCACCACACAGCTCAAACCCACACTCGGCACCCTGCACCTCTGGGGCATTGCCGTCGGCCTGGTGATTTCCGGCGAATACTTCGGCTGGAGTTATGGCTGGGGCACGGCGGGAACCCTGGGTTTCCTGGTCACGGCCCTGATGGTCGCGACCATGTACACCTGTTTCATCTTCAGCTTCACCGAGCTGACCACCGCGATTCCCCATGCGGGCGGGCCGTTTGCCTACAGCTGCCGGGCGTTTGGCGAGAAAGGCGGATTGATCGCCGGGATCGCCACCCTGATCGAATTCGTGTTCGCCCCGCCGGCCATCGCCATGGCCATCGGCGCGTATCTGAATGTGCAATATCCGGGGCTCGACCCCAAACTCGCGGCAGTCGGTGCGTATTTCGTGTTCATGACGTTGAACATCCTTGGCGTCAGCATCGCTGCGACTTTCGAGCTGGTGGTTACCGTGCTCGCCGTCGCCGAACTGCTGGTGTTCATGGGCGTGGTGGCACCGGGCTTCAGCTTCAGCAACTTCGTGCTGAATGGCTGGTCTGGCGCCAATGAGTTCACGATGGGCTCGATTCCCGGCATTTTCGCGGCGATCCCCTTCGCAATCTGGTTCTTCCTCGCCATCGAAGGCGCGGCCATGGCGGCCGAGGAAGCCAAGGACCCGAAACGCACGATTCCACGGGCCTACGTCAGCGGCATCCTGACCTTGGTGTTCCTGGCCATCGGCGTGATGGTGATGGCCGGCGGCGTCGGCGACTGGCGCCAGTTGTCGAACATCAACGACCCGCTGCCGCAGGCGATGAAAGCGGTAGTCGGCAACAATTCGACCTGGATGCACATGCTGGTGTGGATCGGTCTGTTCGGGCTGGTGGCGAGTTTCCACGGGATCATCCTCGGCTACTCGCGGCAGTTCTTCGCCCTGGCCCGGGCCGGTTACCTGCCGAAAGGCCTGGCGAAACTCTCGCGCTTCCAGACCCCGCACCGGGCGATCCTGGCCGGCGGCGTGGTCGGCATCGCGGCGATCTACAGCGACGGACTGGTCAATCTGCAAGGCATGACCCTGACGGCGGCGATGATCACCATGTCGGTGTTCGGCGCCATCGTGATGTACATCATCAGCATGCTCAGCCTGTTCAAACTGCGTAAAACCGAGCCGAATCTGGAGCGCACCTTCCGCGCGCCGGGCTATCCGGTGGTGCCGGCCATCGCGCTGTTCCTGGCGCTGGTGTGCCTGGTGGCGATGGCCTGGTTCAACACGCTGATCGGCTGTGTATTCCTCGGTTTCATGGCCGCCGGTTACCTGTATTTCCAGCTGACCGCCAAACAACGCTCCGAAGCACCGGCAGACGCTATGCTCGAAAGTGTCTGAACGTTATCCGGATTGCACCGGCACCGGGCCTCAGGCTCGGTGCCTGCACTAAAAGCATTCATTCAGGAGGAACGCGCCCAATGGCCGCATTTGCCCATACCGTCGGCGCCCAGACCTACCGCTTCGACAGCCTCAAGGACGTGATGGCCAAGGCCAGTCCGGCACGTTCCGGGGATTTCCTGGCCGGCGTCGCCGCGCTCAACGATGGCGAAAGAGTGGCCGCGCAAATGGCGCTGGCCGACATCCCGCTCACGCATTTCCTGCAGGAAGCGCTGATTCCCTACGAAGCCGATGAAGTCACCCGGCTGATCATCGACAGCCATGACAAACAGGCCTTCGCGGTTGTCAGCCATCTAACGGTTGGCGGCTTTCGCGACTGGCTGTTGAGCGAGGCGGCCGACGAGTCCAGCCTGCGTGCTCTGGCCCCCGGCCTGACACCGGAAATGGTCGCCGCCGTGTCGAAGATCATGCGCGTGCAGGATCTGGTACTGGTGGCGCAGAAGATCCGCGTCGTCACCAAATTTCGCGGAACCCTCGGCCTGCGTGGAAGGTTATCCACAAGGCTGCAACCCAATCACCCGACCGATGAACCGTCCGGCATCGCGGCGAGCATTCTCGACGGCCTGCTGTACGGCAACGGCGACGCCATGATCGGCATCAACCCGGCCACCGACAGCATCGCCTCGATCTGCGCGATGCTGGAAATGCTCGACGCGATCATCCAGCGCTACGACATTCCGACCCAGGCCTGTGTGCTGACCCACGTCACCACTTCTATAGAAGCGATCAACCGTGGCGTGCCGCTGGATCTGGTGTTTCAGTCGATTGCCGGCACCGAAGCGGCCAACGCCAGTTTCGGCATCAACCTGAACATTTTGCAGGAAGGTTATGAAGCGGGCCTGAGCCTCAATCGAGGTACCCTCGGGCAGAACCTGATGTATTTCGAGACCGGTCAGGGCAGCGCGCTGTCGGCCAACGCCCACCACGGCGTCGATCAGCAGACCTGCGAGACAAGGGCCTACGCCGTGGCGCGCCATTTCAAGCCGTTCCTGGTGAACACCGTTGTAGGATTTATCGGCCCGGAATACCTCTACAACGGCAAACAGATCATCCGCGCCGGCCTCGAAGACCATTTCTGCGGCAAGTTGCTCGGTGTGCCGATGGGCTGCGATATCTGCTACACCAACCACGCCGAAGCCGACCAGGACGACATGGACACCCTGCTGACCCTGCTGGGCGTGGCCGGGATCAACTTCATCATGGGCATTCCCGGCTCCGACGACATCATGCTCAACTACCAGACCACTTCGTTCCACGACGCGCTCTACGCGCGTCAGACCCTGGGCCTGAAGCCGGCACCGGAGTTCGAGCAGTGGCTGGCGAACATGGGCATCTTCACCCAGGCGGACGGCAAGGTCCGCTTCGGCAACAACCTGCCGCCGGCTTTCCGCCAGGCCTTGGCGCAACTGGGATGAGTCAGATGGAAAAACCGCCCGTCGATCCGCAAAACCCGTGGCTGGAGCTGCGTCGCCTGACCCCGGCGCGCATCGCCCTCGGTCGCACCGGCACCAGCCTGCCGACCCGCGCACAACTGGATTTCCAATATGCCCACGCGCAGGCCCGGGACGCAGTGCATTTGCCGTTCGATCATGCCGGGCTCAGCGCCCAACTGGCTGAACGCCGGCGCGAAAGTCTGCTGCTGCACAGCGCGGCGGTGGATCGCAACAGCTACCTGCAACGCCCGGATCTGGGGCGCAAATTGAGCGATCAATCCGCCCAGACCCTGCGCGACTACGCCCAGACGCATCCGGGCGGTGTAGATCTGGTAATCGTTGTGGCGGACGGTCTCTCGGCGCTGGCGGTGCATCGGCATACCCTGCCGTTCCTGACCCGACTGGAGGAACAAATGAGCGCCGACCAATGGTCGACCGCGCCGGTGGTGCTGGTGGAACAAGGGCGGGTGGCGATTGGCGATGAAATCGGCCAATTGCTGGGCGCCAAAATGGTCGTGATGCTGATCGGAGAGCGTCCGGGCCTCAGTTCGCCGGACAGCCTGGGTTTATATTTCACCTACAATCCAAAGGTCGGTCTCACGGATGCTTACCGCAATTGCATCTCCAACGTGCGGCTGGAAGGGCTCAGCTACGGTATGGCGGCGCATCGCCTGCTGTACCTGATGCGCGAAGCCTGTCGGCGACAGCTGTCGGGCGTCAATCTGAAGGACGAGGCGCAGGTTCAGACGCTGGAATCGGAAGCCGGTGCAGACATGAAGAGTAATTTCCTGCTCGATCCGCCCCCAGCCTGAACCGTTTCCGCATTGCCTTTCTGCGCAGGTTTGAGGCAGGATCGATTCACGGCCGCCCGGGTTTCCCATCGCCGTCAGAGCACGTGAAGACAGCCACTTGAAGGACGAGACCTACCATGCGGATTATCCAAGCGACCCTCGAACACCTGGATTTGCTGACCCCGTTGTTCGTTAAGTACCGCGAGTTTTACGGCTCCCTGCCCTATCCGGACTCGTCCCGGGCGTTTCTCGAAAAGCGCCTGCGACGCAAGGAATCGGTGATCTACCTGGCGCTGGCCGATGACGACGACAAGAAGCTCATGGGCTTCTGCCAGCTCTATCCGAGCTTTTCCTCCCTGTCGCTCAAGCGCGTGTGGATCCTCAACGACATCTACGTCGCCGAAGACGCCCGCCGCCAACTGGTGGCCGACAACCTGATCCGCACCGCAAAGAAAATGGCCAAGGAAACCCAGGCTGTGCGCATGCGCGTCTCCACCAGTGCCGACAACGAAGTCGCGCAGAAAACCTACGAATCCATCGGGTTCAAGGAAGACACCGAGTTCAAGAACTACGTGCTGCCGATCAGCGACGAGCTCTGATCGCCGGGCGTACGGCGGGGAGGAAGCGAACGCCCTCCCCGAAATAAATTCCAACCCGACATTTGTTCACACCGACATTCCCCGCTACAAAACCAACACGCTTTTCACCCCTCAGCCCGTATAATCCCGATCTTTCCGGCTTGTAAGAAAAACTACACCCGCTTGTAGGCTTACACGAAGTCATCCGCACAGGCTTGCCGAGTCAGGCCATCACCACAGGTGCCTCCATGGATTTCAACCCGCTCGACCTTATCCTGCATCTCGACGTTTACCTCGACCTGCTGGTGAATAATTACGGGCCATGGATCTACGCCATCCTGTTTCTGGTGATCTTCTGCGAGACCGGTCTGGTGGTGATGCCATTCCTGCCGGGTGATTCCCTGTTGTTCATCGCCGGTGCCGTGGCTGCGGGTGGTGGCATGGACCCGGTGTTGCTGGCGGGGCTGCTGATGCTCGCGGCGATCCTGGGCGACAGCACCAACTACGTGATCGGACGAACGGCGGGCGAAAAGCTGTTCAGCAATCCGAACTCGAAGATCTTCCGCCGCGATTACCTGCAACAGACCCACGATTTCTACGACAAGCACGGCGGCAAAACCGTGACCCTGGCGCGCTTCCTGCCGATCATCCGCACCTTTGCACCGTTCGTTGCCGGTGTCGCGAAAATGCCTTACCCGCGTTTCTTCGGTTTCAGCGTGTTCGGCACCGTCCTGTGGGTCGGCGGTCTGGTCACGCTCGGTTACTTCTTCGGCAACGTGCCGTTCATCAAGAAGAACCTGTCGCTGCTGGTGGTCGGCATCATCCTGCTGTCGCTGGTACCGATGATCATCGGCGTGATTCGCAGCCGTTTCGGCGGCGCCAAAGCCCAATCGCACTAAGCCGATGTGGTCGCTGAGCGCCTGGCGCCGCCGGCGCATTCTGGCCAAGCACCCGATTGCCGACGATATGTGGCAGCGGGTGCGTCATCACCTGAGCTTTCTCGATGGCATCACTGCCGCGCAAGACCAGTGGCTGCGCGAAGCCAGCGTGCTGTTCCTCGAAGACAAACACCTGACCGCCCTGCCCGGCGTCGAACTGCATCAGGAACAGCGCCTGCTGCTCGCCGCCCAGGCCCAATTGCCGCTTTTGCATCTCGGCGACCTGAACTGGTATCGGGGTTTCCACGAAATCATCCTCTACCCTGACGACTTTCTCAGCCCCCAACGCCATCGCGATGCCAGCGGCGTCGAGCATGAGTGGGACGGCGAACACAGCGGCGAGGCGTGGCAACAAGGGCCAATCATCCTCGCCTGGCCCGGCGTGATGGCCAGTGGTGGCTGGGAAGGCTATAACCTGGTGATCCACGAACTCGCACACAAACTCGACATGCTCAACGGCGACGCCAACGGCCTGCCACCGCTGCACGCCGATATGCGGGTCAGCGACTGGGCCGAGGTGATGCAGACGGCATACGACGACCTCAATCGCCAGCTCGACCGCAACCCCGATGCCGAAACCGCCATCGACCCGTATGCCGCCGAGAACCCGGCCGAATTCTTCGCCGTCACCAGCGAGTACTTCTTCAGCGCTCCGGATCTGCTGCACGAGGCTTATCCACAGGTGTATGCGCAGTTGCGCCTTTTCTACCGCCAGGATCCGTTGGCCCGCCTGAAGCAACTTCAGGCCACCGACCCGGTCTATCAGGCTCACGAGTAAAGGTCTGCACGACTTCCGGTACGTGGCGTCCACGGCAGAATATGCCTATAATCGCCGCCACTTTTTGGTCAATCCGGCCAAGTGTTTTTGGTCAACTAACGGGGGCAACGCCCAATGAGCTACAGCAAGATTCCGGCTGGCAAAGACCTGCCGAACGACATCTACGTCGCGATCGAGATCCCGGCCAACCACGCGCCGATCAAATACGAAATCGACAAAGACAGCGATTGCCTGTTCGTTGACCGTTTCATGGCCACCCCGATGTTCTACCCGGCCAACTACGGTTACATCCCGAACACCCTGGCTGACGACGGTGATCCCCTCGACGTACTGGTCGTAACCCCTTACCCGGTTGCTCCAGGTTCGGTGATCCGCGCCCGTCCGGTCGGCATCCTGAACATGACCGACGACGGCGGCGGCGATGCCAAAGTCATCGCAGTTCCGCACGACAAGCTGTCCCAGCTGTACGTGGACGTGAAGGAATACACCGACCTGCCAGCCCTGCTGATCCAGCAGATCGAGCACTTCTTCGCGAACTACAAAGATCTCGAAAAAGGCAAATGGGTGAAAATCGAAGGCTGGGACGGTGCAGACGCCGCCCGCGCCGCGATCACCAAGTCGGTTGCTGCCTACAAAGGCTAAGCCTCGCGACCTGCGACACGCTTGAAGAAAACCCCGGTTGATCCGGGGTTTTTTGTGCCTGGCCGCCCAGTGCTTAAACAGCTTGTTTATAGCGGCCTACAGAAAAGTTTTAGTGTGTGTAATTTCCCACAAGGACGCCTTACATCCCGTCGCAAAATTTGCCCTGATTTTGAACGCAAGGTTTATTCAAACCGCTCTAGGCCGGTCGTAGACTCGCGTTTATGAGAAAGAACACTAGCGGTCCAAGATTCAAGGCACTCCTGGAAGCTGCGAACATCACCACCACGGGATTCGCAAAGTTCTGGGGCACGGAAGCCCAAAACGTTCATAACTGGTACACCCGGGGCGTACCCGCGTACCGCCTGGAAGAGGTCGCACGCCTGCTGTCCGTCAACAGCCAATGGCTGAAGACCGGCGAAGGCCCGAAAGAGGCCCCGCACCTGCATACGGACTCGGGCGACATCCTCGATGCCCATGCCATTCGCGGCGTCTACACGGTGCTCGAAACCAACGACATCGAATTGCCGCTCTACAAGGAAGCCCCCACTGCCCCTGGCTCCGACAAGACCCACGTCATCAAAGACCCGGACCAAACCATCCGCCTGCCCCGCAGCCACCTCGAAGCCCTGGAAATCCGCCACTCCGACGCCATCTGCACCCACATGATCGGCAACAGCATGGCCGAGAAAATCGAAGACGGCTCCACCCTCGCCATCGACCGCGGCCTCACCCAGGTGGTGGACGGCGAAATTTACGCCATCGAGCACGACGGCATGCTGCGCATCAAATACCTGCACCGCATGCCCGGCAACGCCCTGCGCCTGCGCAGCCACAACAGCGCCGAATACCCGGACGAAATCTTCCGCGCCGCGCAGATCGAGGAGCAGAGGATTCATGTATTGGGGTGGGTGTTCTGGTGGTCGACGCTGGGCAAGCGGCGACCGGTGGTGCCGTTTCTCTGACCCTCTGTCACTCCCGGCCCTTGGCTAGCCTGCAAAGAGGCCCGGCTACACGGTAAAAATCCCCGCGTCCTGCCGCAGAAATCGCTCTAATCCGCACTTGAGACTGGGAATCCCCAACAAAACTCAGTATCCTGCGCCCCACATTCGCGCATCGACCCGCCAAGCGGCCCAGATGACGCCTGACGCGGCAGACCACTGTCTGACCAAGTCCCACAGCCGGACGCAAGATCCGGATGTACGTTTTGAAGGCTGGCGCGGTTTACCAAAAATAAACCAAGCCAGTCCCCGAGAAGCCGGCCACAAGCCGGCTTTTTAATGCCCGCAAGAAAACCAAATCTAATGCCCCAATATCTTCCTTGTTACCGTAATGGCAAAACTCATTACGGTGCTCCATCACGGACTCCTCAAAAATCCATAATGATGACTGTCAGAAGCCGCAACTCTCAGATAGGGATCAGTTACTGATCAAAGCCCAGTTACGCTGCAAGGAGGATGTGGCGCTTATCGCCGCAGTCCACGAACGTCTTGTCGCTCCTCAGCGAGTCAAGATAAGCCTGGATGAGTTGTAACGTCGAATCCAGCCAAGCCGTAGTTTCGCGAGAATTGGTACCGCAATCGGGCAATAAGCTGCTGCCCAATTCAACTGTGCAACAGCCCGTTGCACAATCCCCTCACGGATAACTAAACGCCTTCACCAACGTCAACTCCCCCACCGCCCGCATCGGCACCAGAAAAGTCTCCATCTTCTCGCTGGGCGTTCCTTCCTCGGTAATCACCGTCACCTGCGCCGTAGTCAGCGGCTGTACCGCCTCTTCCCCACCTTCATCATCCCCGCGATAGCCACCGCCGAAGTAATTCACATACACCAGATACTGCCCCTTGATCGGCGCCGGCATGGCGAAGATTTCCGGGCCGTAGCCGGTGGTCACGTCGACGTCCAAAGCCGCGCCGTTGGGGGCGACGCGATCGCCGTACCAGATGTGTGCGCCGTCGGGTGTGATCAGGTGCAGATCGAGGTCGGTGCCATCACTGTCCCACGCCAGCAACACCCGAAGTTTCGCCGGAGTGGCGCCCCCGCTGGTATTGAGAAATTGCGTGCGATGGCGTTGCTGGCCGTCCGGGCTGCGGACTTCAACGCTGTTGCTGCCGTTGGGGAAGGAGAACGGGCGATCAAAGCGGCCGCTGTCGTCGATTTTCAGGGGCATGCTGACGCCGTTGACGATCAGGCGGCCGGGCTCTTTGTTTTTCGGGGTGGCCTTGATTTCGCCGCTGATGCGCGCGGTGTTGGCCTGGCCGAGGGGGGTGTTCACCGAGGAGGCCGGGTAGTTGACCGCCTGGCGAAAGCTCTCGCCCTCGCCTTCAGGCGCGCCGCTGCGCCAGCCGCCGACCGGGGTGTCGAGTTTGACGCCGTCAGCGGCGATCACCGGCGAAACAGCGGCGAACGCGCAAAGCAACAGCAAGACCTGTGGATAACGGTGTGTCATGGTCTATTCCAGCAAAAGGTGACGGGCGAGCCCTTCGATATAGGTTTCATCCTGGCCGTTGGGGTGTGCTTCAAAGGCCAAGTGCAGGTATTCGTGAGTCAGGTCGAGGCGATCCTGCAACGACAGCACGCCGCGCACGTAGATGCGCTGGCGTTCGCGGTCGACGAAGGGCCGGCCGAAGGCGAGTTTGCAGACGGCGAATGTGCTGACTTCGCTGTAGCCGGTTTCACCTTCCAGCTTCGGACGCCAGCCGCGCCGCTGCTTTTGCAGCCAGTCCTGCGCGGCGGGCAGCGCTTCGCAGGACGCCACCGGGTTGTCCCAACGGCTGAGGCTCGCGCGCGGATAAGCATGCAGCAGGATCGCGTCGTAACGCTGGCCGGCATTGGCTTGTTCGACGGCCTGCTGCCAGGCGAGTTTGTCGGGGCCGGGTTGATCGGAGTGATAGGTGACGGTGCTGCCGGCCAGCACCAGATCCGCCGTCCATGCTGCGATATTGCGCGATTCGGCAGAGGCCGGACGCGGGGCGACACGTTGCCGGGTGCTGCTGTCGTCGATGCTCAGACATTCGCCGTTGCGTGCGGCGTTTTGCAGCAGATACGTGCGGATTGCCACGGCCAATGCTTTGGCGGCTTCGGCTGGTTCGGGTTTGGCTTCACGCTCCAGCACGCGGGCGACGTATTCTTCGCGATCCAGCCGGGCGACCAGCTTGTCGTTGAGCAGAAACAGTTCGCCGTCGCTGTGGATATCCAGCGCATTGCCGTTGGCGAACTCGACGCGGTAATCGCCCTGCAACGGGCCGGAGCCAGCAACGCGCTCACCCGACAGAACCCGCGAAACCGGATAACGCGAAAACAGACCGACCTCGACACATCGCCCCGCTTCCGCCGGCCATGATGCGGGCAACAACGTCGCCAGCGCCGAACCGTAATGCCGCAGAACCATCTGACTGGTGCCCCGGCCACCGGCCCAGATCGGCGATCCATCTGCCGTCCAGCCAGCGAAACCGCCCTGACGTGATTGCGGATCCTGATCGCCGAGCCAGCTCCAGGTCTTCACCCGCAAACGTCCGCCAAGCTCACCGACAACATTGCCGTCCGCCGCGTTCAAGACGACATCAAGAAGCACGCGGCGCATCTGATCCTGAGCCGGCAACCAGGATAAAACCTTCAACAAGTCAGCCACGGACACCCGAGTAGCCGGTTGCACCGATGGCAAATCCAGCAACCACGACGGCGCCGGTCGCGTCTGCCAATAGGCTCTCCAATCGCCAGCGGTTATGCCCAACCGCGCCGGCTCGAAATACAGCCCGCAGGATTTCACCAGCGCCTGATCACGCTCGATCTTGCCGCCCGCTGCGCAGCAATAGACTTCTTCCTTCGACTGCCCGCGGCATTCATACGCCGGTTCCCGTGCGCCGGTATCCACCAGCCACGCGTAAACGAACACCTTCCACAGACTGCCCAGCGGCGTCTCCAGCGACGAAGGCAACGGCTCGCGAGCAGTCATTTGCGCCGTGTTCAGCGACAACAATTCGCCCTTGTACGCCACGCGCAAAGGTTCATCCTGCGCCGTCGCCAGCGCAGGAATCACACACATCAGCAGCCACAGCAGCGGCCGGGTCATGTCAGTTGACCGTGACCTGACCGAGGGCCGCTTTCGCTTCGCGGGCCTGATGCTGCGGTGCGTAGACCTGAGTGAAACGCACCGGTGGCAGGTTGAACTGGCCTTTCTGCGAGAAACGCACCAGATGGCGCAGACGCAATTCACCGCTCAGCGCATCCACCGGCACCGCGTAGGCCAGTTGGCCCGGTTCGAAACGTGCTTTCTCCAGCGCGGTCGGCTCGGTGCCGTCCTTGCCCTGCAACTTGATGCCCCACGTGGTGCGCTCGACATCGGCGCCCGGCGGCAACGGCACTTCGAGCATGCCGTAGCGCAGCGGTTTCGGTGCCTTGCTGGTGAGGATCACTTCGTCCAGATACAGACTGTCGCTGGACAACGGCTTGCTGCCGACCGGTTCCAGTTTGAAGGTGAAGGCTTCGTCACCCGGCACCAGACGCGACAGGCGACGAGTGATAGTCACCGCCATCGGATCGACCGCCGGTTGCTGGGTCTGGAAGCTCAACGCGGCACGCAACGGACGCTCCTGAGTGCCCGACACCGTCAACACGCTCGGCACCGGCGCAGCCCCCTGCCACGTCCAGAACATCTCGCCGGTCGCGCCGTAGTTTTTCCTCCAGCCGTCGCCCGGTGCCAGCGCGATGGTCGGCGACGCCTGGGCGATGCTGCGTTGCAGCCAGGTCAGCGCCAGCGCACGTTCGAGGGTCGATTGCTGCGGCAGCAGGCGCTGCAACAACGCTGTTGCACGGGCCTGATCGAAAGGTTGCAGCGACAGGTTCAATGCTTCGACAAACGGTTGCGAGCTGACGGCCAAACGCTGTTGCGCAGCGCCCAGCTGACGGTTGAACGCGTCCGGCAAAGCGACTTTCGACTGCGTGGCCAGCGATGCAGTCAAGACCCGCGCCGCCGCCAGACCGAGCGCCGAATCCGGATCGCCCATCACCAGACTGTCTTCGCCGTCGTCCATCAGGGTTTCGGCATTGCCTTCCCCGGCCTTGGCCAGATCCTCCAGCAAACCGCTAAGCAGCGTGTTGACCGGCAAGTGCATCTGTTTGGCGAACGACAGGATCAGCGCCCGTTGCAGCAACGGCGTGTTCGGCGCCTGCTTGGCGTAGACCTCCAACACCCGCTGCCAGTGCTCCGGCGGCAAGGTCAGCTCCAACACCTGGCTGGCGTTCCAGTCGGCGTAATAGGCGTAAGCGGTGAGGAACGCATCCGGCTCGCCGTCGAAGCCCCACCAGGTGAAGCTCGCCGACGGCCCGGCCATTTGCACCAGACGCAGACGGCTGTTCTGCATGATCAGGCGCAAGCGGTCGCGGATCTGCGGGCTCGACGCCAGCGACGGATAAGCGATGCTCAGCGGCAGCAAACGGCTGGCGGTCTGTTCGACGCCGCCGTACGGATAGCTGAGCAGATCATCGAGGGCAGAGCGGAACAGCGCCTGCGGGCTGTCATCCAGACGCAGGCGAATGTCAGTGGCGTCTGCCGGCAGGCTCAACGGCGTATCGCCGCTGGCCACGTCGAGGCTCTGGGTCTGGGTCACTTGCCAGCCTTCGCCGGTCGCCGTCAGGCGCACAGCAAGGGCATCGGCGGTTTTGCCGTCCTGCACCAGCTCGGCGGTCCACTCGCCGGTGGCCAATGCGAAGGCCGGCAGCGGCAGGTAGTTGATGCCGTTGTTGAGGGTCACCGGCAGGCGCTGTTCGGCGCCCGCGTAGTGCGTCACCAGTTCAGCCTTGACCGGTTTCTCGGCCTGACTGAAGGCGAACACGCCAAGCTGCGGCTGATCGCCCTTGCGGAATTTGCTAGGCCCGCTCCACTTCAGGTACAGCGGCTTTTCCGAGCGGACAAACTGCTTCTTCTGTCCGACCTGACCGTCATCGGCAATCGCCCGCGCGGTGATGCGCCAGCGGGTCAGCGAGTCCGGCATCTTGAAAGTGAAGCGCGTCTTGCCGTCGGCGTCGGTCAGCAATTCCGGCTGCCATGCAGCGGTGTCGACGTCTTCGCGGCGCGGCCGCTCCAGCACTTTCACCCCACGTTCGCTGCGGTTGGCTTTGCCCGGTGCACCGGGGCTGCCCGGCAATGCCACGTCGTAGCTGATGAACGACAGGCTGGCGCTGGTGCGCACGTTGTTGCGGCGCGGGTGGTAGAAGAACTGGTCGATGGTCGGCGCGACCTCAGGTTGCAGCGCGTAGACCATTTCATCGACCACGCTGACCGTCAGGTGCGCCGGCACAGCCTTGCCGGCGAACTGCGTGGTCAGGTCGACCGTCACGGTATCGCCCGGTTGATAAGTCTCTTTGTCAGTCTTGATCGCCACGTCGATCTGCGGGGCGACGACCTTGATCCCGGCGTTCTGGAAGCTGTACTGACCGCCCTTGGTGTACAGCACCGAGAACGTCAGGTTCGGCGCAAAGTTGTTCTTCACCGGGATGCGCGCGCGGTATTGGGTGTCGCTGAGTTTCTCCAGCTTCAACCAGTCGCCGCCCTTGGCCAGCAGTGCAGTGGCTTCGACCTTGTCACGCTCCAGCGACAGCAGCGCATCGCTGACTGGCTCCGGGAAGGTGATCAGCGCCAGTGCCTCGTCGCCGGCCTTGTACTCGGGCTTGTCGAGGACGATCTCCACGGTGCCCGGCACAGCCTTGACGCCGTCACCGGTGACCGAATGACCGGTCGCGCCAAGCACTCGACCGTGCTGATCTTTCAGCGACAGGTTGTAGGTGCCCGGACGATCAAACGTCACGCTGAAGCCTTTGTCTTTCGCCGCCAGTTTGCCTTCGCCCGTGCTCTGGTCTTCCAGACGTACCCAGCGGTAGCTGCTCGGCACCACGGCCTGCGCCTGTTCGCTGCCACCCTCGTTGGCGTAGCTGAACGCGACCTTGTCACCGACCGCACTGAAACGCTGTGGCGCAGTCAGACGGAAGCTCGCGGCGCCCCGGTCGATGAGGATTTCTTTGGTGGTCTTGACCCGATACGCCGCGCCATCGCTGGCAAACACGGTGAGCATGTAGCGGCTCGGCTTGTCGGCGGCCGGCAGGTCAAGGGTCGCATTGCCCTTGCTGTCGGTGGTCAGTTCGGTGCTGGTCAGCTCCACCGGGAATTGCCCGAGGTATTGCAGCTCGTTGTCGACCATCGACAGTTGCTGGGCGCGCAGGCTCAGGGTCAGTTTGGCGTTGGCCACCGGTTTGCCGTCCGGGTACAGCAGCACCAGGCTGCCCTTCACCGGTTCACCCGTGCGGTAGTCCTGCTTAGCCAGATTCAGCGAAATTTCAAAGTGCGGCTTGATGTACTCCGCTACCCGGAACGCGCTGCTGTAGGCCTGATCCTTGTAGTTGAAACGCAGCTCGTAACCACCGGCCACGGCGTTGTCCGGCAACTGGAAGCGGCCCTGAGTGCCGGCCTTCGAATCGAGCTTCAGATCGAGACGCTGCAACTCGGTGCCCGTCGCATCAAGCACGCTGACATTGACGTCCGCCGCCCCCGGCAATACCGAATCCCGGGCGTTCTTGAATTCGCGGCCAACGATTTTCAGCGACACCCAATCACCCGGGCGATACAGCGGCCGGTCGGTGAAGGCGTAGAGTTTGGTGTCGTAGATTTCGCTGTCGTAATAGAAGTTTTCCGAGACGAATACGCCGCCCTCTTCGTCCTCACCGATGACGAACGAACGCTCCGGGCTGACGTGTTTCAGGCGCAGCAAACCGTCGTTGTCGGTAGCGCCGCTGCTCATCACGCCGAGGCCGTCGGTCCACAGCACATTGACCTTCGGCACCGAGCTGCCTTCGTGTTTGCGCGCGGCCCACACCAGCAATTCATCACCGGCAATCTTGCTCACCGCCACGGTGTTGGAAACGAAAACCATGGTGGTCGCGCGGTACTTGCCGATCAGCGCTTCGACCAGATACAGGCCCGGTTTCAGATTGCCCAGCGGGATGTAGACGTTGCCCGGCGCAACGCTGACGAACTCGCTGGAAGACCCGGCCAGACTCACGCCTGTCGGCGGCTGGATCGGCTTGGCCTGCCACAGCGGATAGCGGAACTGGCTGACCACCGGCAGGCCCGGAATCAGGGCGAACTGCGGCTGCGCGTCGTACGGCGTTGGCGCAGCGATGGCGTTGCCCATCTTCAGCTCCGGCACCTCTTCGGTGACTTGCTGACGCGACTCATAGGAGAACGCACGCTGCATCACCCGACGGGATTTGCGGTACCAGTTGTCCCACAGGTACGCGAGGGTGTTCGACAGGCCTTCGCCCTTGAACTGGCCGTCGCTGACCACGCGGTGCAGGTTTTTCTGGCGCTTGAGGAAGTCCAGCGGCTTGTCGATCTTGTACACCCGAATGTCGGCGCCGCCGTACGGTTCCATACGGAAACGGCGGTAATCACGGCCCGGCGCTTCGAGGCGCACCACCGCCTGCTCGTCGGCGGCGAAACTGCTGTCGGCCAGCAGGAAAAAGCTTTCACCGGAGACCGGCGTGTAGCCGCTTGGCTCCACGGAGTCTTCGGCATTCACGGCCGAAAACGGCAGGACTGACAGCAACAGAAAAGGCAGTAAACGCAGCATGCGGGCACCGGTCATTGGGAGAGAAAGTTCAGTCGATAGACGCCGATGAAGTTGGGGTTGGCTGCGTCGGGTATCCATCGGGTGTCCTTCCATGTCATGAGTTGCTGCAGGCTTGCCGAACGCATGCCGTTGTCGGTTGGGGTGGTCGTGCCGGTGTGATAGGCGATGTAGCGGCCCATCCAGATCATCAGGTGCTGGTCGTCGCCCTGATCGAAAAACATCAGATCGCCGGGCCGTGCCTGGGACACGTCGCGGCCGATCAGATGGCTGTTGAACTGAATCAGTTTGATTGCGTTGACGTAGGGCCCGACCTTGCCGCCGCCCTGCTGCCATTGCTGGGCGAGCTGGCGCTGATCGGCGCTCAGATCCAGCTCCGGCGGCAGGTAGCGATTGGACACGCCATTGCTGCGCAGCCATTTGTCGTCATGGACTTTCAGCGCTTCGTTGGCGGCAAACCGCACCAGCCCGGCGCAGTCCTGCTGATACCAGCGCGGGCTCGGGCCTTTGCTCAACTGTTCCTGGGCGATGCGCACGAACCAGGCGCGAAAAACCTGGGACTGCGCAGGATCGAGTGCCGGCGTTTCGACCGCTCGGGCACCCGCGCTCAGTAACAGCGCGAGCAAGCCGAGGCTGCGGATCAATGTCGTCACAGCGCTTTCCACTCCAGCGGCAGCCATTGCCAGTGGCCGTCGGGCTCACTGCCTTCCGGCAAGGTCAGGGCGTATTTGCCCATGCCGCCGAGGGTGCGCAGTTTCGGGATCAGGTAGGTTTGCGCAGCGTTGTAGAACACCGGCTCCATGTCCTGCGGCAGGCTGTCGAGGGTTTCCTGCTGGATCAGCTGTGCCATTGAATCCGGGCCGAAATAGATTGGCATCAGCACGTCTTTCGGCAGCACATCGGCCATCGGCGGGAAGCGCTTGTCGAGGGTGCCGAGGGCCTTGTCGACCAGTTTGTCGTCGAGGGAAAACAGCAGTGTCGAACCGTGGCGCGCCAGGCTGACTTTCATGAAGGCACGGCCGGTGATTGCATCCGGGTTCTCGGCATCCCTGGCCGCGTACGGGCCAAAGTTGGAGCTGACCTGACGCTGCCAGAGGTGGCTCTGGCCTTCCTGCCTTTCGACCACCGGGAACGCATGCTCGTCGACCTTGCTTTCGTAGGCGCCGACCATCGAATCGAACAATGTGCCGATATCCGCGTCGAGCTTGCCGTTGTCTTCGTCGTTCAGACTGGCCACCAGCAACGGCGTGTACAACCGCGAATCGGCGTACCAGCACAGGCCCGCCGCGCCGGCAACGTGTTCGGTGAGTTTCTGCGCCACTGCCTCTTCGGCACCGAGCTTCACCAGCAACGGTTTCTGCGGCTCGGCAGCGACCGGCAAGGTCACGCAGGCACTGGCGCCCAGCGGCATGGCTTGCCAGACCGGTTTGAAATCGAAGTCCGGCTGGTTGTCCAGTTCATCCATCGCGAGATAGCTGTGCCAGCCCTTGTCGTCCATGTCGAAACGCAGGCCGGCGAAGTTCGGGATGAAGCGCTGGTAACCCATGGCCAGGACGCTGGAGTTGACCGACAGGCGCTGTTTGGTTTCAGGCGTCTTGACCGGTAGCCCGAACGCCTCGGGGAACAGTTTTTCACCGTTGAGCAGCGCCGCGAGGGCTTGCGGCGAGACATGGCCGGACTCTTCGGAAGCGCCGTTTTCCGGATCGTAGAACTTGGCCGGGTTCGACAGCACCACCAGTTTGTCGCCACGGGAGGCGAACAACAGGGATTTGCTGGCGTTGTAGGTCAGTTGATACAGCGGCACTTCGTCACCGCCGACTTTCAGGGTGCTGAACACGCTCAGTTGCGAATCATCCAGAGCGACTTTCGCCAAGGGCTCCAGCAACTTGGCCAACCCGCCGCGATCCATCACCAGCAGGAAATCCTTCAAACGACCATCGGCGCCGCGCCACAGCGCCACGTCCGCCGGTTGATCGAAGAGTTGCTCGATCAGGCTGTCTTGCAGCTTCAGGTCATGCTCGTAGATGATCCGCCGCAGACTGCCAATCAGCCCGAGACGGTCGGCGTGGGTTTCGTAATAAAAGACGAAATCCTCGGTGAGCGTGGCCTTGAGGAACGGCACCGTCAGCAGGTCCTTGGGTAACTGGCTCAGGGAACGGGTTTCCAGCAGTGCGTCCGGGCGGCTCAGGCCGAGCTTGTCGCTGGCCAATTCCGCTGGCGGCGCCTTGGGTTTGTGCATCAGCCAGCCGAGCCCGCCCGCCACGCCGGCCACCAGGCACAGCCCGACCGCCAGCAACGGCCAGCGCCGGGAAGGTTTGGCGGCGGGCGTATCGGTGGCCGGGGTCTCAGTGTTTTCGCTCATCTTCTCGCTCATGTTCCCAAAGCTCGGCAGTTCATCCGTGGTGCGGGATGCTTAATAGTTGAAAGTCTTGACCAGCAGCAGATCACCGATCGCCCGCAGGGGCACGATGAACGTTTCGCGTTTTTCGTCGACGGTGTTTTCGTTGAGTACCAGCGTGATTTGCGAGGTGATGACCTCGTTCTGATTGCTGGCCTCCTCGAAGTTATAGCCGCCGTTACCGAAGTTGCCCCAATAGTTGACGTAAACCAGATAGGTGCCGTGCAGCGGCGCGGTCATGGTGAACATTTCCGGGCCGGGGCCGTCGACGCCGTCCGGATCGAGGCCACCGCCGTTGCTCATCGCCGGACGCGCCCAGAAGGCGTGCTGGCCGTCAGGCGTAATGACGTGCAGGTCGAGTTCGGCTTTAGGATCGTCCCAACCCAGTACCACGCGGATCCGCGCCGGCGTGCGCAAATTGTTGGCTTCGTAGAATTGAACGCGCTTGAGCGACTGGCCGGCAGCGCTGATCACCTCGACGCTGTTGGAACCGGCGCCGAACGCATACGGCCGGGCGAAACGGCCCTGGTCGTCGGTGTACAGATTCAGTGGATTGCCGTTCACCGCCAGGCTGTGGGGCGGACGCAGATGCCCGATGGCCTTGAGCTGGCCCTCGATCATCGTGCGATTGCGCTGGATGCCGCGATCGATGGGCGGCGTCGGATAGGCGACCTGCGGGTTTTCCGTGCGATCAAGCAGCCCGTGATAACGCCAGCCACCCACCGGCTCCGACAGCTCCGCACTCGGCGCCGCCAGCAGCGCGGGCGCGCAGGCCAACCCGATCAGCAGCAAAAAAAGTGAACGCATGTGATGCCTCCTGCCATGCCTGAACGAAACCTTGCACCCGATCCTCGGTACTTCACAGCGCTGAAAACTGCGTTTCGTCTGAAAGACCCGTGACTGTCGGGTCGTAGAAGGCGCGAAGGTTAGCGATTCGGCAGTTTTTTAACAATCGGATACATCTTGAAATGCGGCGGGAATCACGCCCTCGGGTGGACGATGAGCCGAATAGGCGTCATATTCGGCTCACCAAATGAGCCGAATAGCGTTTCTATTCGGCTCACGCACTCAGGAACGGCATTTCATGACAACTCACTGGATCTGGCAGCAGCCCGACTGGCCTGACTTCAACTGGCAGGCAGCGCGTCTCACTGCGCTGTTGCGCGAATGCGTTCAGGCGCAGGGACAATTGATGGGTATGGCGGGATCAGTGGGCAATTCACTGAGCGCTCAGACTGAACTGGACGCGTTGCTGCAAAACATCGTGACCTCTTCGGCCATCGAGGGGGAACAGTTGAATGTTGAATCCGTGCGTTCTTCACTGGCACGACGCCTGGGGCTGGAATCGCCTGATGGCCACAACGTCAGCAAGCGCAGCGAGGGACTGGCACAGCTGATGCTCGATGCCACTCAGCGCTTTGCCGAACCTCTGACGCTGGAACGATTGCTGGAATGGCATTCGTGGCTGTTTCCAGAACCGGAGAGTGGCTTCCTTTCGCGTGCAATCAATGTCGGCGCATTACGCGGCGATGAGCCGATGCAGGTGGTTTCCGGACGAATCGAGCGTCCGACCGTGCACTTCGAGGCGCCACCGCGACAAGGCCTTGAGCGGCAACTCGACAGTTTTCTCAAGTGGTTCGACGCCAGTCGGCAACAGGCAGGCCTCGATCCATTCTTGCGAGCTGGCATCGCACATTTCTGGTTCGTCACCTTGCATCCATTCGACGACGGCAATGGACGCCTGACTCGCACCCTTACCGATCTCGCACTGGCTCAGGGCGAAGCGCAGGCGATTCGTTTTTATGCGATGTCCGCCAGCATCCTCGATGATCGTGCGGGCTATTACCGGATTCTCGAATCGAGCCAGAAAGCCACGCTGGACATTACCGACTGGCTCACATGGTTCCTGCAAACCTTGCTGCGCAGTCTGCAACAGGCCATCGCGCGGATTGAAAGTGTGTTGGGAAAATCCCGCTTCTGGCAGGCGCACCGGGAATCCGGGCTGTCGGCGGATCAGATCAAAGTGCTCAATCGTTTGCTCGACGGTGGTGAGCGCGGTTTCGAGCACGGTATCAGTGCAGCGCAATACCAGAGTGTGGCCAAGGTCTCCAAAGCCACGGCCACCCGACATTTGGCGGAACTGCTGGAAAAGGGCTGCCTGCAACGTCTTCCGGGCGGCGGACGCAGCACTCGGTATCAGATTCAATATCCGGACGAATCGACCGACTGACACCCTTGTCCGTCGGCCCGCTCATTTGCCCATACCCCCCCTATCTGCTAGTGTCGCGCCGGTTTAACGTCAACCGGAATTAGCCGCCATGGCCCGCAAAAAAGCTGCACTGGATTTCGAACAGTCCCTCGCCGACCTGCAAACGCTGGTGGAGCGTCTGGAGAACGGTGAATTGTCGCTGGAAGACTCGCTGACCGCCTTCGAGCAGGGCATCGGCCTGACCCGTGACTGCCAGGCGGCGCTGGCCCAGGCCGAGCAGAAGGTCCAGGTATTGCTGGAGCGCGATGGCGAACTCGCCGAGGAACCCTTCGACGCGGATCAGCCAGAATGATTGCAGCGTATTCGGCTACCAGCCAGGCGCGGGTCAACGCGGCGCTGGAAACCCTGTTCAATGCCCCGTTGCCAGAACTGGCGCGCCTCTATGAAGCCATGCGCTACAGCGTGATGAACGGCGGCAAACGCGTGCGCCCGCTGCTGGCTTACGCCGCCTGCGAAGCCCTCGGCGGCAAGGCCGAGCAGGCCAACGGCGCGGCGAGTGCGGTTGAGCTGATCCATGCGTATTCGCTGGTGCACGACGATTTGCCGGCGATGGACGACGACGATCTGCGTCGCGGCCAGCCGACCACTCACAAGAAATTCGACGAAGCCTGCGCGATCCTTGCCGGTGACGGCCTGCAGAGTCTGGCCTTCAGCGCCCTGCTCGACCCGCGCCTGAGCGACCTGAGCGCAGACATCCGCCTGCAACAGGTCACAGCGCTGGCGCACGCGGCAGGCCCGGCCGGCATGGTCGGCGGTCAGGCCATCGATCTCGGTTCGGTCGGCCTCAAGCTCGACCAGAAAGCTTTGGAACAAATGCACCGGCACAAGACCGGCGCGCTGATCGAGGTCAGCGTCAAACTTGGCGCGCTGGCCAGCGGCCGTGCCGAGAAGGATGAACTGAAGTCGCTGCAGACTTATGCACAGGCCATCGGTCTGGCGTTCCAGGTCCAGGACGACATCCTCGACGTCGAAAGCGATACCGAAACCCTCGGCAAACGCCAGGGTGCCGACATCGCCCGCGACAAGCCGACCTACCCGGCCCTGCTCGGTCTCGACGCCGCCAAGGCTTACGCGCTGGAACTGCGCGATCAGGCCCTGCACGCACTGCGACCGTTTGACGCGGCTGCCGAGCCGTTGCGCGATCTGGCCCGGTATATCGTCGATCGGCGTAACTGAAGGCTAATCAGCCAAAAAAGACCAACGCGTGGGCAGGGGGCGATGCATCAGGTAAACTGCCGCATCTTTTATACCTATAACGATTCGCCTGATGCCCACGACGTTTCATGAGATTCCCCGCAAGCGCCCGACCACGCCCCTGCTCGACCGCGCGAACACGCCGGACGGCCTGCGCCGGTTAGGCGAAGCCGAGCTGGAAACCCTGGCTGATGAGTTGCGCCTGGAATTGCTCTACACGGTCGGCCAGACCGGTGGGCATTTCGGTGCCGGCCTGGGCGTCATCGAGCTGACCATCGCGTTGCATTACGTCTTCGACACCCCGGACGACCGGCTGGTGTGGGACGTCGGTCATCAGGCCTACCCGCACAAGATCCTCACCGGTCGTCGCGAGCGCATGGAAACCCTGCGCCAGAAGGACGGCATCGCCGCCTTCCCGCGTCGCTCCGAGAGCGAGTACGACACCTTTGGCGTCGGCCACTCCAGCACCTCGATCAGTGCCGCGCTGGGCATGGCCATCGCCGCCCGCCTGCAGAACAGCGATCGCAAGGCGATTGCCGTGATCGGTGACGGCGCGCTGACCGCCGGCATGGCTTTCGAGGCGCTGAACCATGCGCCGGAAGTGAACGCCAACATGCTGGTGATCCTCAACGACAACGACATGTCGATCTCGCGTAACGTCGGCGGTCTGTCGAACTACCTGGCGAAGATCCTTTCCAGCCGCACCTACGCAAGCATGCGCGAAGGCAGCAAGAAAGTGCTGTCGCGCCTGCCCGGCGCCTGGGAAATCGCCCGTCGTACCGAAGAATACGCCAAAGGCATGCTGGTTCCCGGCACCCTCTTCGAAGAGCTGGGCTGGAACTACATCGGCCCGATCGATGGCCACGACCTGCCGACCCTGATCGCCACCCTGCGCAACATGCGCGATCTGAAAGGCCCGCAGTTCCTGCACATCGTCACCAAGAAAGGCAAAGGCTTCGCCCCGGCGGAAGTCGACCCGATCGGTTACCACGCCATCACCAAGCTCGAGCCGCTGGACGCCCCGGCCGCTGCACCGAAGAAGGCCGGCGGGCCGAAGTACTCCGGCGTGTTCGGTGAATGGCTGTGCGACATGGCCGCCGCCGACCCGCGTCTGGTGGGCATCACCCCGGCGATGAAGGAAGGCTCGGACCTGGTGGCGTTCAGCGAACGCTTCCCGCTGCGCTACTTCGACGTGGCGATTGCCGAGCAGCACGCCGTGACCCTCGCCGCCGGCATGGCCTGCGAAGGTGCGAAACCGGTGGTGGCGATCTACTCGACGTTCCTGCAACGCGGTTACGACCAGTTGGTGCATGACGTCGCGGTACAAAACCTCGACGTGCTGTTCGCCATCGACCGCGCCGGTCTGGTGGGCGAAGACGGCCCGACCCACGCCGGCAGTTTCGACCTGTCTTACCTGCGTTGCATCCCGGGCATGGTGATCATGACCCCGAGCGATGAAAACGAACTGCGCAAGATGCTCACCACCGGTCACCTGTACAACGGCCCGGCGGCGGTGCGTTACCCGCGCGGTACCGGCCCGAACGCGACCATCGAGAAAGACCTCGAACCGATCGAGATCGGCAAGGGCGTGGTTCGCCGTCAGGGCAGCAAGGTCGCCCTGCTGGTGTTCGGCGTGCAACTGGCCGAAGCGCTGAACGTCGCCGAAACCCTGGACGCCACCGTGGTCGACATGCGTTTCGTCAAACCGATGGACGAAGCGCTGGTGCGCGAAATCGCTAACAGCCACGACCTGCTGGTGACCATCGAAGAGAACGCGATCATGGGCGGTGCCGGTGGCGCGGTCAGCGAATTCCTCGCCCGCGAGAACATCCTCAAGTCGGTGCTGCACCTGGGCTTGCCGGATGTTTACGTCGAGCACGCCAAACCGGCGCAGATGCTGGCCGAGTGCGGGCTGGACGAGGCCGGGATCGAAGCGGCGGTGCGTGAGCGCCTGGAGCTGGTTAACCGCTGACTCGCTGGATAAACGCAAAAACCCATGTGGGAGCGGGCTTGCTCGCGAAGGCGTCGGATCAGTCGATGATGAGTTGACTGACACACCGCTTTCGCGAGCAAGCCCGCTCCCACATTTGATTTGTGTACACCTGAAAGACCTACGGAATACCGATGAACCTCTCGCGCCTCGCCCTGCCCCTCCTGCTGCTGCCATCCGCCAACGCCCTCGCCGACACCTTCGAACGCGATCAGGCCCTGAAGCTGCCGGACGTGCTGATCAGCGCCAACCGTCAGGTGGAAGCGCGCAACGACAGCAGTGCCGCCAACACCGTATTCACCGGCGAAGACATCGAGCGTCTGCAACCAAGCAGCGTCACCGACCTGCTGCAACGGGTACCGGGCGTACAAGTCGCGCAAACCGGCGGGCGCGGCAGCCTGCCGGGAATCTACATTCGTGGCACGCAATCGGCGCAGAGCCTGGTGCTGGTCGACGGCCAGCGCATCGGCAACGCCACCTCCGGCGACAGCAACCTGCAACACCTCAACATCGAACAGATCGAGCGTGTCGAGGTACTGCGCGGATCGCGCTCGGTCATTTACGGCAGCGACGCGATCGGCGGGGTGATCCAGATCTTCACCCGGCGCGGCGGCGAACAGGGTCTGCAGCCGCGGATGCATGTCGGCTTCGGCAGCAATCAGACCTGGGAGCGCAGCGTCGGCCTCTCCGGCGGTGATGAGAAAACCCGCTTCAACCTCGGCGCCAGCCTCGATGAAACCGCCGGCCTCGACCGCACCCACGATTCGTATCCCAGCGACAGCGATCACGATGCCTACCGCAATAAATCCATCAGCCTGAGCCTCAGCCATGCGCTGACCGATGACATCGAAGTCGGCGCCAACCTGCTGGATAACCGTGGCAAAAGCGAATTCGACAACCCGTTCGGGCGCTTCGACCCGGTGACCTTCGACTCCCTCCAGCAGCAGCCCTACAGCGATTTCGCCGTCAGCAGTTTCAGCAGCTACATCGACGCGCGGATCAACGAGCGCTGGAAGTCGCGCCTGGAGCTTGGCCACAGCGAAAACCGCGAAAAAACCTTCGACAAGCTCAGCGACGAACGCTCGGTGTTCAACACCTACCGGGATTCGGTGACCTGGCAGAACGACCTGACGCTGGATTCACGCAACAGCCTGATCCTCGGCGGCGACTGGTACGAAGACCGGATCAACAGCAGCACCGAGTTCGCCGAAGACAGTCGCTGGAACCGCGCCGCGTTCATCCAGCATCGCTTCCAGGCCGACAGTTTTTCCACCGAACTGGGCCTGCGCCGTGACGACAACCAGCAGTTCGGCGGCCAGAACAGCTGGAGCGGCACGCTGACGTTGCCGGTCAACCCGGACAACGACCTGTTGCTCAGCTACAGCGAAGGCTTCCGTGCGCCGACCTTCAACGACCTGTACTACCCGGACTTCAGCAATCCCGACCTGAAACCGGAAACCTCGAAAAGCTACGAACTGCAATGGCGCAGCCAGTTGAGCGACAGCACTCGTCTCGAAGCATCGCTGTATCGGACCGATCTGGAAGACGCGATCATCTTCGGCAGTAACTCACGCCCGGAAAACGTCGCCTCGGCGCGGATCAACGGCTTCGAAGCAGCGCTGAAACAGCAGCTGTTCGGCTGGCAGAGCAATCTGGGCGTGGCGATCATCGATCCCCGCGACCGCGACACCGGCCACACATTGGCGCGGCGTGCCCGCCGCACCTTGAGCTGGGATCTGGATCGGCAGTTCGACCGCCTCGGCCTAGGGGCCAGTTGGCAGGCTGTCAGCAGCAGTTATGACGACCTCAACAATCAACAACCGCTTGGCGGTTACACGCTGCTCGGGCTGCGCAGCAGCTGGGCGCTGAACCGTGAGATCAAGCTGGATTTCAAGGTCGATAACCTGCTGGACAAGGGTTACAGCCGGGCGCTGTACAGCCATGACGGCAGTCAGTATGGCTATCGCGAGGAAGGTCGGGCGTTCATGTTCGGCGTGACCTGGACGCCGCAGCTCTGATCCGGGATTTTCGCTGCCTTGACGGGCCTCATCGTCGGATCGCCGCCCGGAGCAAGCTCGCTCCCACAGGTTCAGCCCGATACTTGTGGGAGCGAGCTTGCTCGCGAATGCAGGCGCTGCGGTCTCAGCGGTCTGGCGCGATCAGTTGGCAAAGCTTGGCGGTCGCTTCGATCATCTGCCCGCTCGGACGCTCCAGACCTTTGTCGGTGACCAACAGCAGCTGCCTGTGCTTCACCGCCGCCACCTGCGGCCAGGCATTCCACGCATTCAGTTGTGGCTGATCGCCGGCCAGAATCACCTCGGGATCACGCTGTAAAACGGCTTCGATGCTCACCTGCGGCGCCGGCAGCGTCAGGTAGGCGAACACATTGCGTGCGCCGCACACTTCAAGCGCATCGCTGATGATCTGCCCGCCGCCGATGGTGTACAGCGGCTTGTCCCAGACCTGATAGAACACCCGCAGAGGCACTTCCCGTCGGTAGCGCTGGCGCAGCCTGTCGAGGTTTTGCCGCAACTCGCGGGCCCGTTCGACCCCGCGCTCAGGACGACCGAGCTGTGTCGCGATGGCTTCGATCTGCGCGGTCAACTGCTCGAAACTGTGGGGTTCGGCAACGAAAGTCGGGATATTCAGGCGCTTGAGCTGATCGCGCTGGGCCGGGCCGACACTGCCGGGCCACAACAGTAACAAGTCAGGCTTGAGGCTGAGCAGCCGTTCCATGTCGAGCTGGCCGTAACGGCCCACCGAAGGCACGTCCTTGATCGCGGATGGCCGCTCACCGGCATCCAGCACCCCGACCAGCAGGTCGGCCGAATCCAGTTCAACCACGATTTCCGACAGGGAGGGCGCAAGGCTGACCACCCGCAGGGCGGCCAGCGTTTCACCGCTGACGGCCAGCAGCAGAACCGCCAGCCAGAGACGCCGCATCAAGCGAGTTGACGCGGGATACGGTAGAGGTAGAACAGCACCGCCGTCGACAGTGCCAGCAACATCAGCGGCACCGCTTCAAGGCCGACGAACACCGCCAGCGCGCCAATCCACGCCGGCAGCGCCGCGACCACAAATGCACGGCGAAGGCAGGCTGCCAAGGCAATCCAGGCAGCGGGTTCTTCAGGGGTATCGAGGGCTTTTTGCGTGGCGATCAGCGCATGTTTGTAGCGCCCGAAAAACTTCAGGCTGACAAACATCGAGGCCACGCCAGCGATAAAGAAAGGCATCGCCAGGACCGGCAGAATCGCCTCGCCCTGGCCAAACACTCCGTTGATCACGAACAGCGGCACCAGCGCCAGCGCCAGGTATTTCCACCACGCGATCGCCAGACGGCGCCGCACTTGTCCGCGGGTCACGCCCGGTCTACCTCGCCCTGATGCTCGTTGCCCATCATGTGGTCGAGCTTGCTGGCCTTGGTCGCCAGATAGAGTTTGTTGTGCGGGTTATGACCGGTGTGCAGCGGCACGCGCTCGGCGACGACGATGCCCATGTCGGTCAAGGCTTTGACCTTGCGCGGGTTGTTGGTCATCAGGCGCAGGGACTTGACGCCCAGATGCTCGAGCATCGGCAGGCACATGGCGTAATCACGCTGGTCGGCGGCAAAGCCCAGGCGCTCGTTGGCTTCAACAGTATCGGCGCCGCCGTCCTGCAATTCGTAGGCACGGATCTTGTTCAAAAGACCGATGCCGCGCCCTTCCTGACGCAGATACAGCAACACGCCACGACCTTCGCGAGCGATGGCCTTGAGGGCGCCTTCGAGTTGCGAACCGCAGTCGCAACGCTGGCTGAACAAGGCATCACCGGTCAGGCATTCGGAGTGCAGACGGCCGAGTACCGGGGCACCGTCGGCAATCTCACCCAGGCTCAGCACAACGTGCTCGCGGCCGGTGGCTTCATCGAGAAAACCGTGCATGGTGAATTGCGCAAAAGGAGTGGGCAGCTTGGAAGCGGCGACAAAAACGACAGGCACCGGTGTGCTCCTGATCTGAAAAGTCCGAGATTCGCTGGGCGGCATTGTAACAGCACGTTCCTACAGGCGCTTAGGCTGAATTATCGGCCATAACGATCAAAAAGTTTGATTACAGGCCCTTCGTTATCGCCCTTACTCGAACGGATACGGCTGTTTCCAGCGCTCGAAGATCGGCTTCAGCTCGCCGCTTTTAACCAGTTGCTCGATGCGCTGGTCGTAGATCGACATCAACGCCCGGGCTTGTGGGGTGTCGGCGAAACCGAGGTACAGCGGCAACTCCGCCAGATGTGAATAACGGTATTGCGAAGGATCGGCGGCGTTTCTGACTACCGCTTCGATTTCCGTCAGCGCATCGATGTAGTAATCCGCCCGCCCCTGCTTGAGCATCGACAGGATCCCGGTGCGGCGCTCGATCTGGTTGAAGCGTTTGACGTTCGGCAGGTAGGTTTCGTAGCGATAGCCGCGTACCCAGGCCAGTCGGTATTTGCCCAGCGTCGCCTGGGTTGGCGACGGATTGCTGGCCAGGCCGAGCGCGTAGATGTGGTCGGAATCGAAATTCCATTTCGGGTACAAGACCTGCTCGGCTTCACCGCGGTAGGAACCGACCAATGCGTCGACTTCCTTCAATTGCACCAGCCCGACGGAACGGGTGTAGGGCACGGTGCGGATGTCCAGGGTTACGCCGGCCGGCTCGAAGACTTTGCGCAACACATCCCAGCCCAGCCCATGGCCATCGGCGGCGGTGTAGTCCTCCCAATCTTCACTGGCCAGATGAATGACCGACGGCGGTGCGTCCTGTGCCTGGGCCATGGCGCCAAGCAAGGTCAAAACCACTATCGCCAACCAGCGTCGAGTCATCCCTGCGTCCCTCATCCACGCCTGGAAATCAGGCGAAAAGCCACACCAGGCCCTGCATCGCCAGCCACGCGAACACGCCGGCCAGCACATCGTCGAGCATGATGCCGACGCCGCCGTGAACATGCCGGTCGATCCAGCGGATCGGCCACGGCTTGAGAATGTCGAAGAAGCGGAACACCAGGAACCCGGCGAGCAACCAGTACCAGCCTTCCGGCACCAGCCACAGGGTGATCCACATCCCGACCATTTCGTCCCAGACGATGCCTTCGTGGTCGTGCACCCGCAGATCGTCAGCCACTTTGCCGCACAGCCAGAAGCCGAACAGCATGGTGATTCCGAGCATCAGCCAGTAACCCCAGTCGGGCAGCATCTGCCACAACGGGATAAAGGGTAGCGCAACTAACGAGCCCCAGGTGCCCGGCGCCTTGGGCAAGGTGCCCGAGCCGAAGCCGAACGCGAGGAAATGCCAGGGATTGCGCCAGACCGACGGCGGAACGAATTCGGCCGGAACCTGTTTCGGGTGATCTGTCACGGTGACTCCTGAAAATGTTGATAGCCCCGGATTTGCGGGGTGATGTCGTGCCCGTCGCGGTCCAGCAGCACCACGCCCTGACCCTGCGTCACGCGGCCGATCACATGGATCGGCCAGCCATCGGCCAGCAGCGCCGGCAACTCGACGGGCGGCAAGGTGAAGGCCAGCACATAATCGTCGCCACCGCTCAACGCCGCGCGTTCGGCGCCGCGCTGACCGAGAAATGCCACCAGCGCATCCGACAATGGAACACGCTCACGCTCGACTTCGAGGCGCACCTGCGAAGCCAGTGCGATGTGACCGCAATCGGCGAGCAGGCCATCGGAGATGTCCAGCGCCGAGGTGGCCTTGCCACGCAGGGCCTGGCCGAGGGCGAGTTGCGGTTGCGGCGACCAGTAATGATCGAGCAGCGGTTGGGCAATATGGGGTTCGGCGTCTCGCTGCCCCAGCACCAGCGGCAAGGCCCCGGCGGCATTGCCCAGTTCGCCGCCGACACACAGCAGATCGCCCGGCTGCGCGCCGCTGCGGGTCAGCGCTTTGCCGGCCGGGACGCGGCCGAACACCGTCACGGTCAGGCTCAACGGCCCGCGCGTCGTGTCGCCGCCGACCAGCGCCACGCCGCAGCCCTGCGCCATGCGGTTCAAACCGCGGGCATAGGCTTGCAGCCAATCGGCGGTCACCGTCGGCAAGGTCAGGGCAAGGGTAAAGGCGACGGGCGTGGCGCCCATGGCAGCGAGGTCGCTGACCGCCACGGCCAGCGAGCGCTGACCGAGCAGAAACGGATCGCAGGGATCGGCGAAATGCACGCCGGCCACCAGCGTATCGGTGGAAACCGCCAGCTGTTCCCCGGAGGGAACTGCCAGCAAGGCGCAGTCATCGCCGATCCCCAGTGCAACGCCTTCGCCGCCCTGCGCACAAGGCGCGGCGGCGAAGAAATTGCGGATCAGCTCAAACTCGCCCATGGCTGAGAAGAAGTATTCAAGCGCCGATCAGCGCTTGAACGCCTTCACTTCAGCTTCACGCAGGCGCGGAGCCAGCTTGTCGAGCACGCCGTTGACGAACTTGTGGCCGTCGGTCGAACCGAACACCTTGGCCAGTTCGATACCTTCGTTGATCACAACACGGTACGGCACGTCGACGCGCTTGAGCAGTTCCCAGGTGGACAGGCGCAGAACCGCCAGTTCAACCGGATCCAGCTCTTCGATCGCCAGGTCCAGGCAAGGCGTGAGCGCGTTGTCGATTTCGGTCTTGAACTGCGGAACCCCGTGCAGGATTTCGCGGAAGTAGGCACCGTCGACATCGGTGAAATCGTTATCGACCCGGAACTGCGCTTCGATCTCGTTCAACGACTGCCGAGCCATATGCCATTGATACAGGGCCTGGGTCGCGAGCTGACGGGCTTCGCGGCGCTTGGCGCTTTTCGATGGTTTGCCGGCATCCGCAGGTTTCGGATCGCGCGGGTTGAAACGATCGCTTTCGTCGCTAATCACTTGGCCTCCAACTGCGCCAGCAGGCTGACCATTTCCAGAGCGGACAGGGCAGCTTCAGCACCTTTGTTGCCGGCCTTGGTGCCGGAACGTTCGATGGCTTGCTCGATGGAATCAACGGTCAGGACGCCGAAAGCGACCGGTACGCCGAATTCCATGGACACCTGGGCCAGGCCCTTGGTGCACTCGCCAGCCACGTATTCGAAGTGCGGAGTGCCGCCACGAATGACCGCGCCCAGGGCAATGATTGCTGCGAACTCGCCTTTCTGGGCGACTTTCTGCGCAACCAGCGGGATTTCGAAGGCGCCAGGTGCGCGGATGATGGTGATGTCGCTTTCGCTCACGCCGTGGCGAACCAGGGCATCAACTGCACCGCTGACCAGGCTTTCAACCACGAAGCTGTTGAAGCGGCCCACTACCAAAGCGTAGCGGCCTTTAGGGGCGATGAAGGTACCTTCGATGGTCTTCAGGGTCATTCGTCAGATCTCTTAAAGAGCCGGGACGCGTCTGTTTCGCGTCCCTCAGTGATTTATTTGCCGCGAATACAGGGCCGGAAACAACCGGTCATTATTCGGAGGGCACGTATTCTACAACTTCCAGATCGAAACCGGATATCGCATTGAACTTCATCGGCGCAGACATCAGGCGCATTTTGCGCACGCCGAGGTCACGCAGGATCTGCGAACCGGCACCGACGATGCTGTAGGTGGTCGGTTTTTTCACCGTCGCCTGATCGCCGGTTTCACGGATGTGCGCCAGCAACACGTCGCCATCCAGCGGGTGACCCAGCAACAACACCACACCGCTGCCGGCCTCGGCAACCGCAGCCATGGCGGCGCGCAGGCTCCAGCGGCCCGGTTGCTTGACCATCAACAGGTCGCGCAGCGGGTCCATGTTGTGCACGCGAACCAGGGTCGGTTCTTCGGCGCAAACGGTGCCCAGGGTCAGTGCCATGTGCACGTCGCCTTCCACGGAATCACGATAGGTCACCAGGTTGAATTGGCCCAGTTCGCTGTCCAGCGGCTGCTCGGCAATCCGCTGAACGGTACGTTCGTGGATCATCCGATAGTGAATCAGGTCGGCGATGGTACCGATCTTGATGTCGTGCTCAGCAGCAAAGGCTTCCAGCTCGGCGCGACGGGACATGGTGCCGTCGTCATTCATCACTTCGCAGATCACGCCGCTTGGCTCGAAACCGGCCATGCGTGCCAGGTCGCAGGCCGCTTCAGTGTGACCGGCTCGGGCCAGGGTGCCACCGGCCTGGGCCATCAGCGGGAAGATGTGGCCCGGGCTGACGATATCTTCAGCCTTGGCGTCTTTCGCAGCCGCCGCTTGCACGGTGCGCGCGCGGTCAGCGGCGGAGATACCGGTGGTCACGCCTTCGGCCGCTTCGATCGAGACGGTGAACTTGGTGCCGAAACCGGAACCGTTGCGTGGCGCCATCAGCGGCAGCTTCAGGGTTTCGCAGCGCTCGCGGCTCATCGGCATGCAGATCAGGCCACGGGCGTACTTGGCCATGAAGTTGATGTGCTCGGCCTTGCAGCACTCGGCGGCCATGATCAGGTCGCCTTCGTTCTCGCGGTCTTCGTCATCCATGAGGATGACCATCTTGCCTTGGCGGATGTCTTCAACCAGTTCTTCGATGCTATTGAGCGCCACAAGGCACCCCCTTCAGTCAGGATTTGAGGTAGCCGTTGGCGGCCAGAAAGCTTTCAGTGATGCCGCCAGACGTTGGCTCTGCAGCCTTGTCGCCCAACAGCAGACGCTCGAGATAACGCGCCAGCAAGTCGACTTCCAGGTTCACCCGGCGACCTGGCTTGTAGGACGCCATGATGGTTTCGCTCAGGGTGTGCGGGATGATCGTCAGCAGGAATTCGGCGCCATCGACCGCGTTCACGGTCAGGCTGGTGCCGTCGACGGTGATCGAGCCTTTGTGGGCGATGTACCTGGCCAGCTCTTTCGGCGCGCGGATGCGAAATTCCACGGCGCGGGCATTGTCGCTGCGCGAGACCACTTCGCCGACACCGTCGACGTGACCGCTGACCAGATGGCCGCCGAGACGGGTGGTCGGGGTCAGGGCTTTCTCCAGGTTGACCGGGCTGCCGCTTTTCAGGTCATTCATGGCAGTGCAGTCGAGGGTTTCGCGACTGACGTCGGCAGCGAAGCCGTTGCCCGGCAGTTCCACGGCGGTCAGGCACACGCCGTTGACCGCGATGCTGTCGCCGAGTTTGACGTCGCTCAGGTCGAGCTTGCCGGTTTCGACATGCACCCGCACATCACCGCCCTTTGGGGTCAATGCGCGGATACTGCCGATGGATTCGATGATGCCGGTAAACATGGGGTTCTCCTTGAGAACGAAGCCAGCGCTAACGCGATGGCCGGGAATTATACGCTCGCTGATCAGACAGGGATTGCAGTGACTCGCCAGTCATCGCCAACCGCGCGAATTTCAGTGATTTTCAGCTCCGGCGCATCCTTCATATAAGCGAGCGGCCAGTCCAGAAGCGGACGCGCCGTGGAGCCGAGGAACTTGCCGGCGATGAAGATCACGAACTCATCGACCAGACCGAGCTGGGCAAATGCGCCGGCCAGTCGCGGGCCGGCCTCGACCAGCACTTCGTTGACACCTCGGTTGGCCAGCTCGATCAGCAACTGATGCAGATCAACCTGACCATCATCGCCAGGCACGATCAGGCATTCCGGGCCGTTGGCGTACTGTTCTTCGATGGCCACGCAGGTGGCGACCAGCGCCGGGCCGGCCTTGAAGAACGGCGCATCCAGCGGCACTCGCAGACGCCCGTCGATCAGTACCCGCAGCGGCGGACGGCTCAGGGCCAGCGCGGTTTGTTCGGCATCCAGCCCCAGCTCGTCGCCGCGCACCGTCAGGCGTGCGCCATCGGCCAGCACCGTGTCGGCACCGGTCAGCACCACGCTGGCCTGGGCGCGCAAACGCTGCACTGCAGAACGCGCGGCCGGGCCGGTGATCCATTGGCTCTCGCCGCTTTCCATTGCCGTGCGGCCGTCGAGGCTCATGGCCAACTTGACCCGCACAAACGGCAAGCCGTGTTCCATGCGTTTCAGAAAACCTTGATTGAGCTTGCGCGCTTCAATTTCCAGTACGCCGCTTTCGGTGGCGATACCGGCATCGGCCAGACGCTGCAGACCGCGTCCGGCGACTTGTGGATTCGGATCACGCATTGCCGCGACCACCCGGCCAACACCGGCGTTCACCAGCGCATCGGCGCACGGCGGCGTGCGGCCGTGGTGGCTGCAAGGTTCGAGGGTGACGTAAGCGGTCGCGCCCCGGGCCAGCTCACCGGCGGCGCGCAGGGCGTGGACTTCGGCGTGCGGTTCGCCGGCGCGTTCATGCCAGCCTTCGCCGACAATCTGCCCGTCGCGCACGATCACGCAGCCGACCCGTGGATTGGGATGAGTCGTGTAATGCCCCTTGCGCGCCAGTTCCAGGGCCCGGGCCATGAAGTGGGCGTCGAGGATGGCCTGCTCGGCGGCGGTGGTCATTCTTTCACCGGTTCACGGGCAAGGCGGTCGATCTCTTCGCGGAATTCGTTGAGGTCCTGGAAGCGGCGGTATACGGATGCGAAACGGATGTAGGCGACTTCATCGAGCTTTTTCAGCTCGGCCATCACCAGTTCGCCGACCACGAGGGATTTGACCTCGCGCTCACCGGTGGCGCGCAGCTTGTGTTTGATATGGACCAGCGAGGATTCGAGGCGCTCGACGCTCACCGGACGTTTCTCCAGGGCGCGTTGCATGCCGGCGCGGAGTTTTTCTTCGTCGAACGGTTGGCGGCTGCCGTCGGTTTTGATCAGGCGCGGCAACACCAGTTCGGCCGTCTCGAACGTCGTGAAACGTTCGCCGCAGGCCAGGCATTCACGCCGGCGGCGCACCTGTTCGCCCTCGGCGACCAGACGCGAGTCGATGACCTTGGTGTCGTTGGCACCGCAGAAGGGACAGTGCATGGTGGCTGGCAACAAAAAAAGGGAGGGCCATGGTAGCGCATCCCGGTGGCAAGACAAGCCATAGGCTTTGCGGTATACAGACTGCCATGATCGTTTGATCCATGGATTTCATTTTGCTGGAGCCGCCAATGTCCTTACGACCGCTCGTTTTGCTCAGTGTTTTCAGCCTGCTGGTGGCCTGTGGCAGCGATGCGCCCAAGCCTCAGCCGCCAACGCCGGGCCCGGCGCCGCAACAGGCGCAGAAAAAAGCCCGGGAAGCCGCCGACCTCGGCCCGCTGCCCGCGTATCAACGGGAACTGAGCGGCACCCTGCAAGGCGTGCCGGCCGGCGCCGAAGTCGAACTGGCGCTGCTGGTGATCGACGCCAAGGATCGCCCGCAACAATTGCTCGCCAGTTCCAGTCTGATCGGCAACAACCAGATTCTGCCGTTCCACCTGCGCTTCAACCCCGACGCTTTCCCGGTCGGCGCGCGGGTTGAATTGCGCGGCCGCGCCAGCCAGTCCGGCCAGTTGATCCTGCACCTGCCGTCGCAGACCATCACTCAGCCGACCACCCAGGCCCTGGGCCAACTGCAATTTGTCAAAGCACCATGAATGCACCGCAAGACCTGCAACAGTCGCTGGGCCAATTGCTCGGCGACGCACGACTGAAAGCCTGTGCGTTGCCGGACACCGATTTGCGGCTGTGGCTGATTGACGGCGACAACATGGCGCGCGAATTCAGTCAGGAAGAAACCCAACGCATCCTGCATGAACCGCCGTACTGGAGTTTCTGCTGGGCTAGTGGTCTGGCAGTGGCGCGGTATCTGGCGGCGTTTCCCGAGTGGGTTCGCGGCAAGCGGGTGCTGGATTTCGGCGCTGGTTCCGGGATCGCCGGGATCGCGGCGGTGAAGGCCGGCGCACTGGAAGTCGTGGCCTGCGACCTGGATCCGCTGGCGATTGCCGCCTGTCGGGCGAATGCCGAACTCAATGATGTGCAGATGAGTTATTCCACGGATTTCTTCGCCGAAGCGGATCGCTTCGATCTGATCCTGGTGGCCGACGTTCTGTATGACAGGGAAAACCTGCCGCTGCTCGACGCCTTCCTGAGCCGTGGCCGCGAAGCGCTGGTGGCGGATTCGCGGGTTCGCGATTTCCGGCATCCGCTGTACCGGCGCATCGAAATGCTCGAAGCCATGACCCTGCCGGATCTGGCCGAGCCCGAAGAGTTTCGCCATGTCAGCCTCTACCATGCGGCCCGCGCCTGACCGTATAGTTGCCCCATTCACGCTTTCACGAGAGACCCCATGAGTCAGCAAACGCCGTACATCTTCGACGCCACGACGGCCGACTTCGACCAGTCGGTGATCGAGGCCTCCTTTCAAAAACCGGTGCTGGTGGATTTCTGGGCCGAATGGTGTGCGCCATGCAAGGCGCTGATGCCGATGTTGCAAGGCATCGCCGAGAGCTATCAGGGCGAGTTGCTGCTGGCCAAGGTCAATTGCGATATCGAGCAGGACATCGTCGCCCGTTTCGGCATCCGCAGCCTGCCGACCGTGGTGCTGTTCAAGGACGGCCAACCGGTGGACGGCTTTGCCGGTGCGCAACCGGAATCCGCGGTGCGCGCCCTGCTTGAACCGCATGTGCAGATGCCGGCACCGTCCGCCGCCGATCCGTTCGAACAGGCTCAGGCACTGTTTGACGAAGGCCGTTACGCCGACGCGGAAGCGACACTGGTGACGCTGCTGGGCGAAGACAACACCAACGCCAAGGCGCTGATTCTCTACGCTCGCTGCCTGACTGAACGCGGTGAACTGGGTGAGGCGCAAACCGTGCTCGACGCGGTCAAGAGCGACGAACACAAGGCTGCACTGGCCGGTGCCAAGGCGCAGATCAAGTTCCTCGGCCTGGCCCGTGACCTGCCGGATGCCGCCGACCTGAAAAGCCGTCTGGCGCAGAACCCGCAGGACGATGAAGCGGTGTATCAACTGGCGATCCAGCAACTGGCCCGTCAGCAATACGAAGCGGCGCTGGACGCACTGCTCAAGCTGTTCATCCGCAACCGCAGCTACAGCGAAGGTCTGCCGCACAAGACCTTGCTGCAAGTCTTCGAGCTGCTGGGCAACGATCACCCGCTGGTGACCGCTTACCGGCGCAAGGTGTTTGCCGCGCTGTACTAAGCGCTTATTCGTTCCAGCTGTAGAGCGGCGTATCACCGCCGCTCAGCACTTTCACATCGGCCGAATGACGCAGGCGCACCAGCAAGCGCTTGCCCGCCGCTGCGCTGCCGGTCAGTCCTTCGAGCTGATCCAGCAACTCCGGCCCGCTGAGTTGCCCGGCCTTGCGCAGCAAATCCCTGGCGACCTGCCACAACGCGTCATCCTGATTCACCGGTTTCGCCGCAGGCGCTGCAGCAGCTTGCGGCTGGGCGGCCTGCACCGGCATACCCAACTGCGCACCGAGCCGCGCCCAGTCGCTTTCATCCAGTTCCAGGGTCAAATCCACCGGCAACGCACCGACGGTTCCGCGTATCCGCACCATAACTTCGCTCCCGCACATTTCTGACCTGCATGCTCCCATGGGACTTGTATAACGCCAAGCGGGCGGGCAAACTCTGCGCACTTTCGTTATAAGATTACATAACAAACTCTTCACTTTACCTCCCGGAGACCGCCATGCGTCGTCTGCTGCTCACTTTGCCGTTTGCCCTGTTGCCGCTGGCCATCGCCCATGCCGCCGATGAGCATGATCACGACCATGAGCACGGCAGCCTCGGTGCCCACGAACATGGCGTCGGTCGTCTGAACGCCGCCCTCGACGGCCAGACCCTGGAGCTGGAGCTGGAAAGCCCGGCGATGAACCTCGTGGGTTTTGAACACGTCGCCACCAGCGATGCCGACAAGGCCAAAGTCGCCGCCGCTCGTGCGCAGCTGGAAAAACCGCTGGCGCTGTTCAGTCTGCCGGCCGCCGCCGGTTGCAAAGTCACCAGCCAGGAACTGGAAAGCCCGCTGTTCGGCGACAAGCCGGATGCCGACGACCACGACGACGAAGAAGAAGCCGGCAAGGATGGTCACGAGCATCATCATGACCACAGTGAAATCCACGCCCACTACCAGTTCAGCTGTGCAGCGCCGGGTGCGTTGAAAACCCTGGATCTGGCAAACCTGTTCAATACCTTCCCGGCCACCCAGAAAATTCAGGTACAACTGATCGGCCCGAGCGGCCAGCAAGGCACGGAAGTGACGGCCAAGGCCGCCGCCCTGAAGTTCTGATACGAAACGGCGCCATGACCCAAGCACTCATCGAACTGTCTGACCTGGGCTTCAACTGGCCCGGTCACCCGCCGCTGCTGGACATCCCGGCATTTCGCCTGGAAGCCGGCGAAACCCTGTTCCTCAAGGGCCCCAGCGGCAGCGGTAAGACCACCCTGCTCGGCCTGCTCGGCGGGGTGCAGAAACCCGGTCGCGGCAGCATTCGGCTGCTCGGCCAGGAGCTGACCGAACTGGGTGCCGGCGCCCGCGATCGTTTTCGCGTCGATCACACCGGCTACATTTTCCAGCAGTTCAACCTGCTGCCGTTTCTCTCGGTGCGCGAGAACGTCGAGCTGCCGTGCCACTTCTCGAAGCTGCGTGCCGAGCGTGCGAAGCAGCGCCACGGCAGCGTCGATCAGGCTGCCGCCACCCTGCTCGCCCATTTGGGCCTGAAGGACGAAAGCATTCTGAGCCGCCGCGCCGATTCGCTGTCGATCGGTCAGCAACAGCGGGTCGCCGCGGCCCGAGCGTTGATCGGTCAGCCGGAACTGGTGATCGCCGACGAACCGACCTCGGCGCTGGATTACGACGCCCGGGAAAACTTCATTCGCCTGCTGTTCGCCGAGTGCCGCGAAGCTGGATCAAGTCTGTTGTTCGTCAGCCACGACCAGAGCCTGGCGCCGCTGTTCGACCGTCATCTGTCCCTGGCCGAACTCAATCGCGCCGCCACGTCTGCCGAGGTCTGAGATGTATCTGTTCCGTCTGGCCATGGCCAGCCTCGCCAACCGGCGTTTCACCGCTCTGCTCACTGCTTTCGCCATCGCGCTTTCCGTCTGCCTACTGCTGGCCGTCGAGCGGGTGCGCACCGAAGCCAAGGCCAGTTTCGCCAGCACCATCAGCGGCACCGACCTGATCGTCGGCGCCCGGTCGGGGTCGGTGAACTTGCTGCTGTACTCGGTATTTCGCATCGGCAACGCCACCAACAACATCCGCTGGGACAGCTTCGAACACTTCGCCAGCAACCCGAAGGTGAAGTGGGCGATCCCGATGTCCCTCGGCGATTCCCATCGCGGTTACCGGGTGATGGGCACCACCCAAGCCTATTTCGAGCATTACCAGTACGGTCGCCAGCAACACCTGGAACTGGCCGACGGCCGCGCCTTCGCCACCGATCCGTTCGAAGTGGTGCTCGGTGCCGAAGTGGCCGAAGCCCTGCATTACAAGCTCGGCGACAAGCTGGTGCTGGCCCACGGCGTGGCGGCGATCAGCCTGGTCAAGCACGACGACAAGCCGTTCACCGTGGTCGGGATTCTTAAGCGCACCGGCACCCCGGTGGATCGCACGTTGCACATCAGCCTCGGCGGCATGGAGGCGATTCACATCGACTGGCACAACGGCGTGCCGGCCCGTGGTAACGGTCGGATCAGCGCCGATCAGGCGCGCAACATGGACCTGACGCCGCAAGCAATCACCGCGTTCATGCTCGGCCTCAACAGCAAAATCTCCACCTTCGCGCTGCAACGGGAAATCAACGAATTCCGTGGCGAGCCGATGCTGGCGATCCTGCCGGGCGTGGCCTTGCAGGAATTGTGGAGCCTGATGAGCACCGCCGAAAAAGCGTTGTTTGTGGTCTCGCTGTTCGTGGTGCTGACTGGACTGATCGGCATGCTCACGGCGATTCTCACCAGCCTCAACGAACGTCGCCGCGAAATGGCGATCCTGCGTTCGGTGGGCGCGCGACCGTGGCATATCGCGAGCCTTTTGGTGCTGGAGGCGTTCGCTCTGGCGCTGACCGGGGTGATCGCCGGGCTGGCGTTGCTGTACCTCGGCATCGCCGCCGCTCAGGGTTATGTGCAGGCCAATTACGGCTTGTATCTGCCGCTGGCATGGCCAAGCGAGTATGAATGGACGCTGCTCGGTGGCATTCTGGCTGCCGCGCTGCTGATGGGCAGCGTGCCGGCCTGGCGCGCGTATCGCCAATCATTGGCCGATGGCCTGTCGATCCGTTTATGAGGATGTTCACCATGCCCCGCGCTGTCCTTGCGCTGCTGATGCTGGTCGCCCTGCCCGTCTGGGCGGCGGCACCGAAAGACCTGACCTGGTCGGAGATGATCCCGCCGGACGCGGCGCCCGAAGTGCCGAACATGACGCCGCTGCATGACCTGTCGAAGATGGGCGATGCGCTGTCGGCCGAGTCCGCGCCAGCGGCGAAACAGGACATGCCCAACGCCCCGGTAGTGCAAAGCCTCGACGGCCAGAACATTCGCCTGCCGGGCTACATCGTGCCGCTGGAAGTCAGCGAAGAAGGTCGCACCACGGACTTCCTGCTGGTGCCGTATTTCGGCGCCTGCATCCACGTGCCGCCACCGCCGTCGAACCAGATCGTGCACGTGAAAAGCGAACTCGGCGTGAAGCTCGATGAGCTGTATCAGCCGTACTGGGTCGAAGGGCCGTTGCAGGTCAAACCGTCCACCAGCGAACTGGCTGACGCCGGGTATCAGATGGAAGCTGACAAGATTTACGTCTATGAGCTGCCGGAGTAAATCCGGTCATTCTGTACTGTTTGGCCCATTGTCTTCGCGAGCAAGCTCGCTCCCACAGTTGACCGAGCTCTAATGTGGGAGCGAGCTTGCTCGCGAAGGGGTCGGCAAAGGTTCCACAAAAAAAACGCCCATCACTGTTTCATTGAGCTGAGTCAAAAGACCGTATCAGACGGATTCGTACCATAGGACATCAAACATTTTTAACGTCCTTTGGGAGCTTCCATGAACAAGTCCTTGCTCAGCGCCTCGCTGTTTGCCCTCGCGCTCGCAGCCCCGCTCGCCCACGCCCACGAAGCCGGCGACATCATCGTTCGCGCCGGTGCGATCACCGTCAACCCGAAGGCCGACAGCTCCAGCGTCAAGGTCGATCAGGGTCCGCTGAGCGGCGCCAACCTGGGCGGCAAGGCGACCATGAGCAGCGACACCCAACTGGGTCTGAACTTCGCCTACATGCTGACCAACAACATCGGTATCGAGCTGTTGGCCGCCTCGCCGTTCGAGCATGACGTGAAGATCAAGGGCACTGCCCTGCCGGCCGCCAATGGCAAGCTCGGCACCCTGAAACACCTGCCGCCGACCCTGAGCGTCGTCTACTACCCGCTGGATGCGAAGTCGGCCTTCCAGCCGTACATCGGCGGCGGCATCAACTACACCTGGATCTACGACGAGCACGTCGGCAGCGAAGCCCAGTCCAACGGCTTCAGCAACTTCAAGGCGAAAAACTCCTGGGGCCTGGCCTGGCAGGTCGGCGCCGACTACATGCTGACTGACAACATCATGCTCAACGCCCAGGTGCGCTACATCGACATCGACACCCGCGCCACCGTCGAGAACAACGCCGTGGCTCCGGGCACCCGTGCACGGGTGAATGTGGACGTTGATCCCTTCATCTACATGGTTGGTCTAGGCTACAAGTTCTGAAGAACGTTCACGTGGTGGTGAATGAGGCTTGGTGGCGGGCAGCTCAGAACTGACGGCGATGTTACGCCATCGACCGGGGAGCAAGCTCCCTCGCTACAGGAAACAGGTTTGAAACCCGAATTCCGGCCGTGAAAAAGGCGCCTGTCAAAAGGCGCCTTTTTCATGTCTGCAAGAAGCTCAGCGGCCGAGCAGACGGGCCAGGCCGACGTTCATCGGCGTTGGTGTCGGGCAGTTGAATCGCTCAAGCAACCGGCGGTTGTTCGCCCGCGAATGGCGGATGTCACCGGAGCGCGCCGGGCCGTAGCTGACGGGCGGCAACTCGCCGACCACCGCTTCGAGCGCGGCCAGCATCTGCTTGAGATTGGTCGCCTGATTCCAGCCGACGTTCACCGCACCGACATCCACTTGCGGCTTTTCGATTGCCTGCACCAGCACATCGACCAGGTCTTCGACGTACATGAAATCCCGGGTCTGCTCGCCATCGCCGAATACGGTGATCGGCAGGCCTTTCTGCGCGCGCTCGCTGAAAATGCTGATCACCCCGGAGTACGGCGAGGACGGATCCTGGCGCGGACCGAAGATGTTGAAGAAGCGGAAGATTGCCGGTTCCAGACCGTGCTGACGGCGGTAGAAATCGAAGTACTGCTCGCCGGCCAGTTTGTCCGACGCGTAAGGCGTCAACGGCGCCTTGGGCGTGTCTTCGTCAATCGACTCGCCTTCGCCATTGTTGCCGTAGACCGCTGCGCTGGAAGCGTACAACACGCGCTTCACACCGGCCTCGCGCATGGCTTCGCAGACGTTCAGCGTGCCGATGAAATTGCTCTGATGAGTCTTCACCGGATCATCCACCGACGCCTGCACCGATGCCACGGCAGCCAGGTGCGCGACTGCGCTGCAACCTTCCATCGCTCTGGCGACCAGCGCCGCATCGGCGACGTCGCCGACGATCAGCTCGACCCTGGGATTGTCCAGCGGCAGATTGCTGCGCTTGCCGGTCGACAGATCATCGAGGATCCGCACCGAATGGCCCTTGGCAAGCAGCGCGTCAGTCAGGTGCGAGCCGATGAAACCGGCACCGCCGGTGATTAAAACAGGGCCTTCAGCCATGACGATAAAACCTATCCAGTAAGCCCGGGAGCGCGGCACGCCAGGCGCGCGGCTTGATCCCGAAGGTGTGCAGAATTTTCTTGCAGGCGAGCACCGCGTGTTGCGGCTCTTCGGCAGCGTCCGGCCGCGCGGCGTGGGCCTGGGCGGTCGGGGATTCGATGGCCAGCGGGTGCAGGCTGCGCGCTTCGGTGAGAATCGCTTGGCCCAGCGCCAGCGGTGTGGTCGCCTCGTGGCCGGCGTAGTGGTAAGTGCCCCACAGCGGCGCGGCGCAATCGAGTTGTTTGAGCACCGAGATGATCACTCGGGCCGCATCGTCGACCGGGGTCGGATTGCCACGACGGTCATCGGCCAGCAGCAATTCTTCCGGCTGTTCGGCCCGGGCCAGGAAGCGCCCGAGGATGCCTTCCGGGCTGTCGTCGAGCAGCCAGCCGAAGCGCAGCAGCACGTGTTGCGGGCAAGTGGCCCGTACGCTTTGCTCGATTCGCCACAACGCCTGACCGCGCAGGCCCAACGGCACCGGCTCGTCCTTTTCGCTGTAGGCGGTGGCGCGGGAACCGTCGAACACCCGATAGCTGGAAGGCTGCACCAGCACAATGTTGTGGTGCTGGCATAGTTCGGCCAGTCGCTCGATGGCGCGTTCCTGCCCGGCCAGACGGGTTTCGCTGACGGTCTCGGCCTGGAACCAGTCGAAATAGTAGGCAAGGTTGATCAATGCATCGGGACGGGTGTCGTCGAGCAATTGGGTCAGGCTCGCGGCATCCCAGCCGTCTTCGGGCGGGCGGGGGGCGAGGAAACCGATGTCTTCCTCTGCACCGAGGCGAATCAGCGCCTGCCCAAGGGCATTTCCGCCGCCCAGTAACATAAGGCGCATTCGCATAGAGTCAGCAGGCCCAGTCTGATTGGAACGATGGCTTTGGCGACGATGCCTGTGGCAGCGTCGTCGATAATTGCCGGAATCGTTGCATTTTGCGGGTTTAGTGCGCAACCGTCACCCGTAAAGTGTAGATCCCGAGCGGTACTTGCAACTTCGCCCGCCCACCCGCATAACTGAAACCATGAATTTGCCCCTTCCCACGGACGCGGCGCTGGCAGGCTTTCACCCCGCCGTCAGCGCCTGGTTCAGCAGCACCTTCCCGACGGTGACGGCCGCCCAGGCCCGCGCATGGCCGTTGATCCGCCAGCGCCGCTCGACGCTGATCGCCGCGCCCACCGGCTCCGGCAAGACCCTCACCGCGTTCCTCGCCGTGCTCGACGATCTGGTCCACCGTGGCCTGGAAACCCCGGACGGTCTGCCGGACGAAACCCTGGTGGTCTACGTTTCGCCGCTCAAGGCGCTGTCCAACGACATCCGCATCAACCTGCAGAACCCGCTGGCCGGGATAACCGAGCAGTTGCGCCAAATGGATCTGCCGCCGCTGGAAATCACCACCGCCGTGCGCACCGGCGACACCCCGCAGAAAGAGCGCGCCGCCATGCGCAAGAGCGCGCCGCACATTCTGGTGACCACCCCGGAATCGCTCTACGTGCTGCTGGGTTCGGATTCGGGGCGAAAGATGCTCGGCACCACGCGCACGGTGATCGTCGATGAAATCCATGCCATCGCTGCCGGTAAACGAGGCAGCCACCTGGCCTTGAGCCTCGAACGCTTGCAGGCCCTGTGCGCCGAACCGCTGACCCGCATCGGCCTGTCGGCCACGCAAAAACCGATCGATGCGGTGGCGCGGTTTCTGGTCGGTCATGAGCGCCCGTGCGAAATCATCGACATCGGCCACGCGCGCCCACGGGATCTGGGCATCGAAGTGCCGCCGGTGCCATTGTCGGCCGTGATGGCCAATGACGTCTGGGAACTGGTTTATGACCGCCTCGCCACACTGGCTCGTGAACACCGCACCACGCTGATTTTCGTCAACACCCGGCGCCTGGCCGAACGCCTGAGCCGGCACCTCAGCGAACGCCTCGGCAAACAGGCGGTGGCCGCGCACCACGGCAGTCTGGCCAAGGAGTTTCGCCTCGATGCGGAACAGCGGCTCAAGCGCGGCGAGCTGCAAGTGCTGATCGCCACCGCGTCGCTGGAACTGGGGATCGACATCGGCGAAGTCGACCTCGTCTGCCAGATCGCCTCTCCGCGCTCGATTGCCGGTTTTCTGCAACGGGTCGGCCGCTCCGGGCACCAAGTCGGCGGCACACCCAAGGGGCGCCTGTTCGCCACCACCCGCGACGACCTGATCGAATGCGCCGCGCTGCTCGACTGCGTGCGCCGGGGTGAACTCGATACGCTGCACATCCCCGAAGCGCCGCTGGATGTGCTGGCGCAGCAGATCATCGCCGAGGTCAGTTGCCAGGAATGGGCCGAGGACGATTTGCTTGCGCTGTTGCGACGGGCCGAGCCCTACGCCCGCCTCGACGAAAAACATTATCAGGCGCTGCTGGCGATGCTCGCCGAGGGCTACAACGGCCGTCAGGGCATGCGCAGCGCCTATCTGCACCACGACGCCGTCAGCCGAACCCTGCGCGGACGACGCGGCGCCCGGCTGACCGCCGTCACCAGCGGCGGCACCATCCCCGACAACGCCGACTACAGCGTATTGCTCGAACCCCAGAGCCTGAACATCGGCAGCGTCAACGAAGACTTCGCCGTGGAGAGCATCGCCGGCGACGTGTTCCAGCTCGGCAACGCCTCCTATCGCATCCTGCGGGTGGAAACCGGCAAGGTACGGGTCGAGGACGCCCAGGGTCAGCCGCCGACCATTCCGTTCTGGCTCGGCGAAGCACCGGGGCGCAGCGATGAATTGTCGGTGGCCGTGGCACGCCTGCAAGCACAGCTCGACGAAATGCTGAGCGCCAGCCCCGGCAATCTGCAACCGGCCCTCGACTGGCTGACCGCAACCCTGGGACTGGATCTAGCCAGTGCCGAACAGCTGGTCGATTACCTGGCCCGTGCCCGCCTCGCCCTCGGCGCCTTACCGTCGCGAGACACGCTGCTGATGGAACGGTTTTTCGACGAGTCCGGCGGCACCCAACTGATCATTCATTCGCCGTTCGGCAGCCGTATCAATCGCGCCTGGGGCCTGGCCTTGCGCAAGCGCTTCTGCCGCACCTTCAACTTCGAATTGCAGGCCGCCGCCAGCGAAGACGCGATCGTGCTGTCGCTATCCACCAGCCACAGTTTCGAACTCGACGAGGTCTGGCGTTACCTGCACAGCAACAGCGCCGAGCACATCCTGATTCAGGCGGTACTGGATGCGCCGCTGTTCGGTGTGCGCTGGCGCTGGAATGCCGGGGTGGCGCTGGCCCTGCCGCGCTACACGGGCGGGCGCAAAGTCGCGCCGCAATTGCAGCGGATGAAAAGCGAAGACCTGATCGCCAGTGTGTTTCCCGATCAGATCGCCTGCCTGGAAAACCTCGCCGGCGAACGGGAAATCCCCGCGCATCCGCTGGTGGAACAGACCCTCGACGATTGCCTGCATGAAGCGATGGACAGTGAAGGCTGGCTCGAACTCCTGCGGCGCATGGAGCGCGGCGAAGTGCGCTTGATCGCCCGCGACCTGCCGGCGCCCTCGCCGCTGGCGGCGGAAATCCTCAGCGCCCGGCCCTACACCTTTCTCGACGATGCGCCGCTGGAAGAACGTCGCACCCAGGCCGTGCTCAACCGCCGCTGGAGCGATCCGCAATCCACCGATGACCTCGGCGCACTGGACGCCGATGCGATCGAAGCCGTGCGCGAAGAGGCGTGGCCGACGCCAGACAGCGCCGATGAAATGCACGAAACATTGATGAGCCTGGCCTGCATCAGCGACCGCGAAGTCGAGGCCAATCCGCCGTGGCGCGGTTGGCTGAATGCTCTGGCCGATACCGGGCGAGCCTGCCAGTTGCAGATCAATCCCAAGCATTCACTGTGGCTGGCGAGAGAACGCCTGACGTGTCTGCAAGCGCTTTATCCACAGGCGCAATCGGCACTCCCCGCATTACCCGGTTTCGACAAAGCATGGACGGCCGATGACGCACTGGTCGAAGTGATCCGCGCGCGGCTCGGCGCATTCGGTCCTTTACCACTGGCGGCGATTGCCAAGCCGCTGGCCTTGATGCCGGCCTCTGTTCATCAAGCCCTCGCTCGACTGGAGCACGAGGGTTATGTGCTGCGGGGCCATTTCACGCCGGGATCGACCGTTGAGGAGTGGTGCGAACGACACCTGCTGGCACGCATTCACCGCTACACGGTCAAGCGTCTGCGCCGGGAAATCGAGCCGGTGGCGTTGCAGGATTTCACGCGGTTTCTGTTCGACTGGCAGCATTTATCCGCGTCCACTCGGGGTCAGGGCAGCACCGTGTTGCCGGCGATTGTCGGTCAGTTCGAAGGCTATCCGGCTGCCGCATCGGCGTGGGATAGCGACATCCTTCCAGCGCGGCTCAAGGACTATTCACCGAGCTGGCTGGACGATCTGTGCCGCAGCGGCAAACTGGTATGGACGCGCCTCAGCGCCCGGCAAAACATCAGCGGCACGGCATTGCGCAGCACACCGATCGTGTTGCTGCCGCGCAGTCAGGTCGGCTTGTGGAGTGCACTGGCCGAACAGACGCCGCTCAGCGAACTGTCGCCCAAGACCCGAAAGGTTTTCGACGCGCTGAGCCAGCACGGCGCGCTGTTCTTCGATGAGCTGATTCATGAAGCGCACCTGCTGCGCACCGAACTGGAAATCGCCTTGCAGGAACTGGTCGGCGCCGGTCTGGTGAATGCCGACAGTTTTGCCGGGTTGCGGGCACTGATCACCCCGGCGAGCAAGCGCCAGCAGCGCAGCAGTCGACGCGGACGGGGGGCATTTGTCGGTGGCATGGACGATGCCGGGCGCTGGGCGCTACTGCGTCGCGGGCCGGTTGTGGAAAACCGTCAAACAGCGTCGCCCGAAACCCTCGAGCACGTCGCCATGACCTTGTTGCGGCGCTATGGCGTGGTGTTCTGGCGCCTGCTGGAGCGCGAGGCCGACTGGTTGCCGAGCTGGCGCGAACTGCTGCGTACATTCCATCGACTGGAAGCACGGGGCGAGATTCGTGGCGGGCGGTTTGTCAGCGGTCTGGCGGGCGAGCAATTCGCCCTGCCCGAGGCGATTCCCCTGTTGCGCGAAGTCCGCCGTCGCCCACATGACGGCAGCCTGGTCGCGGTGTGCGGCGTCGACCCGCTGAACCTCGCCGGCACTTTGCTGCCGGGGGCGAAAGTGCCGGCGCTGGCGAGCAATCGGCTGGTGTATCGCGACGGGTTGCCGGTCGCTGCCGAGGTCGCGGGCAAGCAGCAGTTCTGGGTGGAGCTGGACTTCGCCGCCATGAACGAAATCCGCAACAAGCTGACCCGTCACTGAGTCCGCGCCTGCTCCGGCAACACCACCGATGAATGCGCCGCAGCCACCTCTTCCTCCTGGCGCTTGGGCAACAAAACCTGCTGTGGATAAGTCTGCGCGAAATGCACCCAAGGGCTGTTATCCACAAGCTTTTTCAAACGCTGGTTGAACGCGCGGCTCACCGCGTATTGCCCGCCCGACACCGTGCGGAATTGCGCAGTCAGCACCACGCCGTTCAGGTCCATTTTGTCCACGCCGAACACATCCAGCGGCCCTTGCAGGTTGTACTTGAGGAACGGGTCTTCGCGGATCGAATCCCCCGCCTCGCGGATCAGCTCGATGGCCTTGTCGACATCGGTGTCATAGGTGAACTGCACCGAGAAAAACGCGAACGCAAACTGCCGCGATTGATTGGTCACCGCCTTGATCTGACCGAACGGCACCGAATGCACGAAGCCCTTGCCGTCGCGCAGGCGCAGGGTGCGAATGGTCAGGCCTTCTACCGTGCCGGCGTGCCCGGAATCGAGCACCACCCAATCGCCGATCGACAGGGTGTCTTCGATGATGATGAACAACCCGGTGATGACGTCCTGCACCAGTTGCTGCGAGCCGAAACCGATAGCCAGGCCGACCACCCCGGCGCCGGCCAGCAGTGGCGCGACGTTGATCCCGAGATTGGCCATGGTGGTGATCGCACAGATCACCACCAGGATGATTTTGATCGCATTGCGCAGCAGCGGCAGGATGGTTTTCACCCGGGTGCTGGGCTGGCGCGCCGAGCGCTTGCTGACCGGTGGTTTCAGCGCTTCCTGAATCGCCGTGTCGAGCACCACCCACAGCAGCCACGTCACGAGGAAGATCAGGCCGATGCTGCTCAGGGCATTGCTGATCGCCCGGCCGACCGTGCTGCTCTGCGCGAAGTCGAGCAGCGACACACCCCAGATCCGCCCGAGAATGTCGATGAACACAATCGCGATGACGATCCGCAGCAAAGCGTGCAACAGGCTGAGAAAGCGTTCCTTGTAGGCGCTGCTACGCTGGATCGCCTCGGCCTTGCGCGACTTGAACAGATGCTGGAGGACGGTGCTGAGAAACACCGTGCCGATCAACAGCACGGTGGTGAACAACGCGCAGCGCAGGGCCTTCTGGTTGTCCTCGCCGATGCCGATCAGATTGACCGCCGAGACCAGCACCATCAGCACGATCGGCCAGTACCAGAGCCCGGAAAAAATCCGCAGCGACTCCTGCAGCGACGGCTGTTTCAAGCGCTGGGCCAGCGAGCGATTGCGGATCAGGTGCGCCACCGGCCGACGCAGGCGAATCACCAGCAGACCGAAGATGATCGACGCCAGCAGACCGGTGAACACGGCGATGCTGCTGGTGATGTTGCCGCCCAGTTGCCGGGCGATCTGCGGGCTGGTGAGCGCGTCACTCAATGCGGCGAGAAAGCCGATCAGGAACAGCGGCTTCGGGCAGTAGTCGCGGATGATCTGCACGGCGCGACGTTTGTGGCCGACGTTGAACATCATCACCACGCACAACAGCATCGACGTGGAAAATATCCCGCTGCTGGTGGCATAGGCTAGACACAGCGCCAGCGCCCGGCCGATCGAGGCCGACAGAAAATGGCTGACGTACAGGGTCAACGGCAGGCAGATCAGCGCGGGCAACGTGTAGGGCAACAGGTAACCGATCAGGTCCTGACTGCGTTGCCGGGTGCGCAACCAACGCCCTTCCTGCAGACGCTTGGCCAGCAGGCTGCCGAGCACCGTCAATACGGCAAACGTGCCCAGCCAAACGCCGGAGAGCATCAGGAAATCCCCCGCCACGCCCCAGCCGGAGCGGTTCGAAGGTTGATTGACCAGCCTGTCGACTTCATCTGCCGCCCGGTCGGCGCGCAGGCGCCAGGCGTCGACCAGATGCTCGTTGAGATCGAGTTTGTCCTGCACGTCGTCGATGCTGGAACTGATGGCGCCGAGCAGTCCGCCCTGCACGATCGGTTCCGGTTTGGCCGGCTCTTCACTGGTCGCCGGAACACCCGGCAGGCTGGCGGCTTGCACTGCATTGCCGCCGAACAACAGCAATGCCCCCAATAGAATCGCGATCCTGAACCTGGTCAAAACGCAGAGCTCCCTTGGTTGAACCTGTAAAGAACTGATCGGTTTTGGCCCGGCAAGTTCGGTTTTGATCGTTCCCCCGCCCACTCCCCTTCACTGATCGTTCCCACGCTCCGCGTGGGAATGCAGCGAGAGACGCTCCGCATCTCAAAGAGCGGACGCAGAGCGTCCACGGAGGCATTCCCACGTAGAGCGTGGGAACGAACACCTTTTAGGGGGGATATTTGCGTCGCACGCAAATATCAAATGCCCCTCCCTGTATTTTTCCACCCCCACCAAACCCCGACACTGCGCTCCATTCAATCCCCCATCGGAGTGCCGTCATGCCCATTGCCCTGCTCGCGCTGACTCTCAGCGCTTTCGCCATCGGGACGACCGAGTTCGTCATCGTTGGCCTGCTTCCCACCATCGGCGCCGATCTCGGCGTCAGTCTGCCGTCCGCCGGTCTGCTGGTCAGTCTCTACGCTCTGGGCGTAGCCATCGGTGCGCCGGTGCTGACCGCCCTCACCGGCAAGGTCCCGCGCAAACTGTTGCTGCTGTCGCTGATGGTGCTGTTCACCCTCGGCAATCTGCTGGCCTGGCTGGCGCCGAGTTATGAATCGCTGGTGCTGGCGCGGATCGTCACCGGTCTGGCCCACGGCGTGTTCTTCTCCATCGGTTCGACCATCGCCACCAGCCTGGTCCCCAAGGAAAAAGCCGCCAGTGCGATCGCGATCATGTTCACCGGCCTGACCGTGGCGCTGGTTACCGGCGTGCCGCTGGGCACGTTCATCGGTCAGCATTTCGGCTGGCGTGAAACCTTCCTCGCGGTATCGGCACTCGGCGTGATCGCGTTCATTGGCAGCCTGCTGTATGTGCCGAACAACATCGCCCACAGCAAACCCGCATCGCTGTTGCAGCAATTGCAGGTGCTCAAGCAACCGCGCCTGTTGCTGGTGTACGCCATGACCGCCATCGGTTACGGCGGCTCGTTCATCGCCTTCACGTTCCTGGCGCCGATCCTTCAGGACATCTCCGGTTTCAGCGCCAGCACCGTCAGCCTGGTGTTGCTGGTGTATGGCGTGTCGGTGGCGGTCGGCAACATCTGGGGCGGCAAACTGGCGGACAAACGCGGGCCGATCAGCGCGCTGAAAATCATCTTTGCCCTGCTCGCCGCCGTGCTGTTCGCGCTCACCTTCACCGCCGGCAATCCCTGGCTGGCGCTGGCCACCGTGCTGGTCTGGGGCGCAGTCGCCTTCGGCAACGTGCCGGGCTTGCAGGTGTATGTGGTGCGTCAGGCTGAACATCACACACCGCACGCGGTGGATGTGGCATCGGGCCTGAACATCGCCGCGTTCAACCTCGGAATTGCCGGCGGTGCGTGGGGTGGCGGCTTGATCGTCGAACACATCGGCCTGATCCATACGGCGTGGATCGGCGGCCTGGTGGTGCTGGTGGCATTGGCTCTGACGGCGTTGAGCGGACGCCTCGATCGCCTGGGCCCGGTGTACGCCGAACCGGCAGAAGGCTCGGCCCGGATCGTCACCGGGCATTGATCCGGCACAGCCCGACCGTCCGTAATCCCGTCGAAACTTTCCCGAACCGCCCACAGTCATCCACAGACAGAGGCCGTATGGGGACTTTCGACGGGAGGGCGGCATGGCAACGATTCATATCGGTATTTCAGGCTGGCGTTACGCCCCGTGGCGCGGGGACTTTTACCCGAAGGGGCTGGCGCACAAACGCGAATTGCAGTTCGCCTCACGGGCGGTCAACAGCATCGAAATAAACGGATCGTTCTACGCCCTGCAACGGCCCGAACGCTATGCCCAGTGGTACGCCGAAACACCGGATGACTTCGTGTTCAGCATCAAGGCGCCGCGCTTCATCACCCACATTCGCCGCCTGCGCGATATCGAAAAACCCCTGGCCAATTTCTTCGCCTCCGGGGTGCTGGAACTGAAGGAAAAGTTCGGCCCGATCCTCTGGCAATTCCCGCCCAACTTCACGTTCGACCCCGAACGTTTCGAAGCCTTTCTCGACCAGTTGCCCCACGACACCCAGGCGGCCGCCGAGCTCGCCCGCCAGCACGATTCGCACCTGCACGGCCACGCGAGCATGAAGGCTTACAGCAAAAAACCGCTGCGCCATGCCGTGGAAATCCGCAACGACAGTTTCATCGACCCCGACTTCGTGCGTTTGCTCAAACGCTACAACACCGCGCTGGTGATCGCCGACACCGCCGGGAAATGGCCGTACCGCGAAGACCTCACCAGCGATTTCGTCTACCTGCGCCTGCACGGTGCCGAGGAGCTTTACGCCAGCGGTTACACCGACGCCGCGCTGCAACGCTGGGCCGAGCGGATCAACGCCTGGCACCATGGCCGGCAACCGGACGACGCCCATTTGATCGCGCCGCGTCTGATACCTCGGGCCCGTAAATCCCGTGAGGTTTTCTGCTACTTCGACAACGACATCAAGGTCCGCGCGCCTTTCAATGCCCGCAGCCTGTTGCAGCGTTTCGATCTGGATAAAAACCTCGAAACCATGCCAGGTGAGCCGGCCGCCGAAGGAGTACTCGCATGAGCATTCCCGAGCCGGTCGGCTTCACCGACGAACAGACCACAGTCATCAACACGGTACGCCGTTTCACCGTGCTGACGGTCAACACCCACAAGGGTTTCACCGCACTGAACCGGCGTTTCATCCTGCCGGAATTGCGCGAAGCGGTGCGCAGCGTGTCCGCCGATGTGGTGTTTCTTCAGGAAGTCCACGGCACCCACGAGCATCACCCCAAACGCTACGCAAACTGGCCGACGATGCCGCAGTACGAGTTTCTCGCCGACAGTCTCTGGCCGCAGTTCGCCTACGGGCGTAACGCGGTGTATCCGGACGGCGATCACGGCAATGCCGTGCTGTCGAAATTCCAGATCGTGCGCCATGACAATCTCGACGTTTCGATCAGCGGCCATGAAAACCGGGGGTTGCTGCACTGTGTGCTGCGCCTGCCGGAAGACGACCGTGAAGTGCATGCGATCTGTGTCCATCTGGGCCTGCGCGAAAGCCATCGCAACGATCAGTTGCGCCTGCTGCGAGAGCGCCTGGCCGAGCTGCCTGATGACGCGCCGGTGATCGTCGCCGGCGATTTCAACGACTGGCGCCAGCGCGCCGATGCCTTGCTTGAACCCTGTGGCCTGCGCGAAGTGTTTGCGGCGCATCACGGCAAACCGGCACGCAGTTTCCCCGCCCGCATGCCGTTGCTGCGCCTGGACAGGATCTATGTGCGCAACCTCAAGGCCAGTCAGCCAAAAGTGCTGGCGAACCGTCCCTGGTCTCACCTTTCCGACCACGCACCACTATCGGTGGAGATTGAACTATGAGCAGTGCACCGTTGGAGAAATCCGCCGTGGAGCCGGTCAGCATCACCCCGCCCGTACGCGAGCCGGGCACCGTCGATGTCGAGTATCGCTGGCAGGGCAACAACCGCGTCGAGCTGCTGGAAAACGGCGAGGAATTTTTCCCCCGGGTGTTCGAAGCGATGCGCGCGGCGAAAAGCGAAATCCTGCTGGAGACCTTCATCGTCTTCGAAGACAAGGTCGGCAAGGAGTTGCAGGAAATTCTTATCGATGCCGCCCGGCGCGGCGTGCGCACCACCGTCAGCCTCGACGGCTTCGGTTGTGGCGAACTGAGCGCCGGTTATCTGACCGCGTTGAGCGATGCCGGCGTGCATCTGCAGATCTTCGATCCGGCCCCCAAGCATTTGGGGATTCGCACCAACTGGTTCCGGCGGTTGCATCGCAAGATCGTGGTGGTCGACGGGTTGGTCGCGTTCATTGGCGGGATCAATTTTTCCGGCGATCACCTGGCCGATTTCGGCCCCGAAGCGAAGCAGGATTATTCGGTAGAAGTTCAGGGCCCGGCGGTGACCGACATCCATCATTTCGCCCTGCTGCAAAGCGGCCGACCGGGACGCGCAAGGTTTTGGTGGCAACGGCGTCGGCAGCGTCGCGCGGAAATGGCGTTCGATGATCACGACGGCCAGGTGCGTCTGGTGTTCCGCGACAACGACCAGCACAACACCGATATCGAAGACGTCTATTTGCAGGTGCTGCGCCGCGCCCAACGGCGGGTGGTGATCGCCAACGCCTACTTCTTTCCCGGCTATCGCCTGCTGCGCGAGATCCGCAACGCAGCCCGGCGCGGGGTCGAGGTGCGGCTGATTCTGCAGGGACAGCCGGACATGCTGGTGGCCAAACTCGCCGCGCGCATGACCTACGACTACCTGCTCAAGGCCGGTGTGCAGATTCATGAATATTGCGAGCGGCCGCTGCACGGCAAAGTGGCGCTGGTGGATGAAGAATGGAGCACCGTCGGCTCAAGCAATCTCGACCCGTTGAGCCTGTCGCTGAACCTGGAAGCCAACGTGCTGATTCGCGACCGAGCCTTCAATCGTCTGCTGTTCGAACGCCTCGAAGACCTCAGCCACAACCACTGCAAGGCGATGGACGCCACGAAGTCGCCACGCGGGCGAATCTGGCACATGACCGTGGGCTTTCTGGTGTTTCACTTCCTGCGGCATTTCCCGGCCATGGCCGGCTGGCTGCCGGCACACAAGCCACGACTCAAACCCTTTTTCCAGGCCTCCGGGAGGGATCCTTCATGAGCCATTCCGAAGCCCACGCGGCGGTGCATCCGGCACCGGCGGGCAAGTCCCGCTGGAGTCGCTGGAAACGTCCGCTGACCCTGCTGTTTTTTCTTGCGCTGATCGTCCTGCTGACGATGTTCGCCAGCCGTATCGAATGGGCCGAGGTGCTGCAAACCCTCGCCGACTTCAAGGTGCGCACGCTGATCATCGCCTCCAGCCTGACCTTGCTGAGCTTTCTGGTGTACGCCAGTTTCGACCTGATCGGCCGCACCTACATTCGCCAGGACTTGACCTGGAAACAGATCCTGCCGGTGGGCGTCATCAGCTATGCGTTCAACCTCAACTTGAGCGCATGGGTCGGCGGGATTGCCATGCGCTATCGGCTGTATTCGCGGCTCGGGGTGAGCAAAAGCAACATCGCCAAGATCCTCGGCCTGAGCCTGGCGACCAACTGGTTCGGCTACATGACCATCGCCGGCGTGGTGTTTGCCAGCGGGCTGGTACGCATGCCGCCGGGCTGGAAAGTCAGCAGCGGCGCGTTGCAGGGCATTGGTGTGTTGCTGCTGTTGGTGAGCGCCGGTTATCTGATCGCCTGCCAGTTTTCCCGGCGGCGCGAGTGGTCGATTCGCGGGGTGGAAATCAATCTGCCGTCGCTGCGCATGGCGGTTCTGCAATTGCTGCTCGGGGCGCTGAACTGGTCGCTGATGGCAGCGGTGATTTTCACGTTGCTGCCGAGCAAGCTCGACTACCCGTTGGTGCTCGGGGTGCTGCTGATCAGCGCGATTGCCGGGGTCATCACCCACATTCCTGCCGGGCTCGGCGTGCTCGAAGCAGTGTTCGTGGCGCTGCTGCAACACGAGGCTTCGCGCGGCAGTCTGGTGGCCGGGTTGCTGGCCTATCGGGCCATCTATTTCCTGCTGCCGCTGCTGATCACCGTGCTGATGTACCTGGTGGTGGAAGCCAAGGCCAAGGCGTTACGGATCGAGAAGAAGCCGTCCTGATTTTTTGTAATGGCTGGAGGCCCCTTCGCGAGCAAGCCCGCTCCCACAGGCGCAATGCATTCAAAATGTGGGAGCGCGCTTGCCCGCGAAGGCGTCCGAAGAAACACCACAAATCATGTGGACTGAATAATGCTCAACCGCTCGCCCACCACCATTTCGGTGATCCAGTCGACGAGAATCGAGGTGTAGGCCTGCTGCGAGGTCGGATCGCTCAGGGCGTGGTCGGCGCCGTCGATGATGCGGTGGGTCAGCGAGTGAGTCTGCTGGCACGCGGCGCGATAACTCATGATCGTCGCGTGAGGCACATAGTCGTCAGTTTCCGATTGCACCAGCAGCACATCCCCGGTGAATTGCGAGCAGGCGTGCAAGGCGCGGTTGCTGTCGGCACGCACCAGCGTGCCGCGATAATCGCGCAGGTCGGCCTTGTCCAGATCGCGCTTGGGCGTGTGCCATTGTTCGTCTCGATACAGCGCCGGCACTCGCAGCGCCAGCCAGCGTACCGGCCGCAGCGAGGTCAGGATCGAGGCGAGATAACCGCCGTAGCTGGTGCCCACCACCGCGATGGCCGAGGTGTCCAGCGCCGGATGGGCGAGCAGCCGGTCGTAGGCCGCCATCAAGTCACGCAGGTTGTCTTCGCGGGTGACCCGGCTCAGCGGAATGCCGGTGCCGCCAGTGTGGCCGCGCAAGTCGAACGTCAGGCACACGCAGCCCAGGCCGGCGATGCCTTTGGCCCGTTCCAGATCGCGCTCCTGACTGCCACCCCAGCCGTGCACGAACAACACGCCGGGGACTTTCGATTTGGGACTGAGGAACGTCCCGCTCATCTGTTCATCATCAATGTCGATTTGAATGCTTTCGCTTCTAGCCGTCATAGGATTTGACCGTTACGTATTTGAGGAGAAAGTCGCTGTTCTCGGCCGGGCCGCGATACACCTCGATGGCATCCGCCGGCAGGGCCTGATCGGTATAGGTTTCCACCGACGACACGCGGATCGCGCGCATCGAGGGGTCGTTGACGAAGCTTTGCAGCGCCGCCACTTCCGCGCTGCTGGCACCGCCCATGCGCCAGGACTGTTCGAGCACGCCGCTGCGCGGTCGGCCTTCACTGTCCAGGCCTTGGGCGATGTCGTAATTGCGCCGCGAAGCGTAGAAGCGCGGATAGGCTTCGTCCGCCGCCCGGTCGAACACCTGCGCCTGCCGGATCGCCAGACGCACGTCGTCAGCCAGATCCAGCTTTAGTAAGTCCTCATAGCCACCCTGTACCACCAGCAGGTTCGAGCCGCCGTACACCTCTTCGCCGTGGGCGTCCCTGGTCAAGTATTGATCACCGCAGTAACTCAACACTTTGTCGCCGATGAACGACTGCCCAACGCTGTGGGTGGTTACCTGACTCAAGTCCTGCTCCAGTACCACGCCATCGCGGAACAGTTTTTCAGCGTCAGGTCGGGCGAGAATTTCGTCGAACGCATCCAGGCTCTTGATCACTTCCTGTCCGCGCCCTGCACAGGCGTGAATCGGCTTGAGACGGATCGGCCCGCTGTACAAAAGATGTTCGGCGGCGGGCCGCGCATCTTCCAGCGCAAAGACGCTGAGCCCGTCCAGCACCACGGTGCGCACCCGCTCGGAAAAAAGCGGCGACCAGCCTTGCGGTGCATGAGCCTGATGGCTGCGCAAACCGTGGCTGATGGCTTTGGTGCAGATGAAGTCGTGCTCGACGAAACCGCCCCACAAATCGTCCGGGCCGCTCACGCCCAGTTCGCGAGCCGCCGCGCCGACGAGGGTCTGGGTCGGCAGCAGATAAGTATCCCGGCCGCGATGTTTTTCGGCGTCGTAACTGCCGCCAAACTTCAGGCCGAGGATCTGCGCCAGCCATCGCGCGAGGGCCTTGTTGGTCTGCACTTCATGTTGTGGCGCGCCGGGCCGAATCGAATGGGCGACGACCACTTTCCTGCGGGATGTCGGGGTCATGCGTCCCCCTTCCAACGGCGATTTGAATGTAGGTCAGAGGGTGCAGAGATCAGGCCAACGGGCGTTCAGTGGAAACATTCCGTTAATCAGCCACTTGGACACCCCGTGCTGGCACCGCGCCTGTTTCAATCTGCACGACTGCTCTGTCGGCTCCGGCATTTTGCACGACAGGCGGGTTTACTTCGCGACGGTCGGCGGCGGGCTGACGCCGAATCGCGTGCGGTATTCACTCGGCGCCAGCCCGGTGATTTTCTTGAACGTCGCGCGAAAAGCTCCCGGGTCCTGATAACCCACCGTCCAGGCAATATGGTCGATGGTGCCATTGGTGAACTCGAGCATTTCCCGAGCCTTGCCGACCCGCAGGTGCTGACAGTATTCGGTGGGTTTAAGACCGGTCGCCGCACGAAACCGCCGCAGGAAAGTGCGTTCCTCCAGGCCTGCGCGTTCGGCCATCGCCGTCAGTGAGACATCGGTCGCGCCATTGCCTTGCAGCCAGTGCTGAACCTTGAGAATCGCACCGTCGCCGTGATTGAGAATCGGCGCAAAATTGCTTCCGCACTCGCTTGCGCTGTCGCTGTGCTCCACCACCAGAAACCGCGCAGTGCTGCTGGCGATGCTCGGCCCGAGCAAGCGGTCCACCAGCCGCAAGCCAAGCTCGGACCAGGCCATCAGCCCCGCCGTGGTAATCAGGTCACCATCGTCGACAATCGGCGTGTCGGCCTTGAGCCTGATGTTGGGGTAACACTCGGCGAAGGCCTTGGCCGACGTCCAGTGCGTGGTCGCGCTGCGACCGTCGAGCAAGCCGCTTTCAGCCAGCAACCACGAGCCGACACAGACCCCACCGAGTGTCGCGCCCCGCGCATGTTGCTCACGTAACCAGGGGATCAGACCGGCCGGCATCTGTGCAGCGGAAAAACCGGCGATGGACGGTGGGATCAGTACCGCCAGCAAACCGTTTTCGGCACCGGGAAGGCTGTCGTAAACGCGCACGGGGGGCTGATCACCGTCGACCTGCCAATGACTGATCCGCAGCAGTGGCAGCTGTGCCGTCTGATGCTCGGCAGCGATCCGGTTGGCCACCCCGAACAGATCGGTCAGGCCATGTACCGCCGCCATTTGCGCGCCGGGATAGATCAGCACGCCGAGCTCCGCGACGATCCTTTCAGCAGCCATTGTCAGTTTTCCCCTGTGTATTGTCGGTGCGGCCAATCCTCGAAAACGTGGCCAGCACCAATACTGAATCCACACCCACCCATAACGTCGAGGACACACCCATGGCCAAGCAAGCGCTCATCGTAGTCGATATCCAGAACGACTACTTCCCCCAAGGCAAGTGGCCGCTGGCCGGCGCCGACGCCGCCGCCGACAACGCCGCCCGGTTGATCGCGGCATTCCGCGAGGCCGGCGATTCGGTGGTGCACATCCGCCACGAATTCACCTCGCCCGAGGCGCCGTTTTTCACACCCGGCTCCGAAGGCGCGAAACTGCATCCGAAAGTGCTCAACCGCGCCGACGAGCCGGTAGTACTCAAGCATTTCGTCAACTCGTTCCGCGAAACCGAACTGCAATCGATCCTCGACGAACAAGGCATCAAGGAACTGGTGGTGGTCGGCAGCATGAGCCACATGTGCGTCGACGGCATCACCCGTGCGGCGGCAGATCTGGGTTACACCGTCACGGTAATCCACGACGCCTGCGCCACCCGCGACCTGGAATTCAACGACCTGACCGTGCCTGCCGCCCATGTGCATGCGGCATACATGTCGGCGCTGGGGTTTGCCTATGCCAGCGTGGTATCCACCGACGAGTTCCTCGCCGCCAGCCGCTGAGCCCTGCGCGGACACACCCGGAAAAACCTGCGCCCGCCTCGTTGCGGGCGCTTTTGTTTGTGTGTCACAAAAATCTCACGCGTGAGCCATTGATGGCATTTTGATTTGGCTGTAGTGTCGCTCACGCGTGAGATGTTCATAACGGAGTCATCGCCATGAAAAGCCGCTCCCCCGCCACCAAGTCAGAGAGCCCAAAGGGAGTGCGCTCGACACCGTCCGCGAAAAAACCGTCGAGCTTCTACATGAAGCAGATGCGCGCGGGCCTGGCTGCCGCCGGTTATGTGAAACACGAAACTTGGGTGCTTCCGGAAAACCGGAGCTTGCTCAAGCAAATGGAGCAACAGCTACGCCAACCGATTCTGGCTGGCTCTTTCATGTCGGAGAATTACATGAGCGCAGGCAACAACTGGAACATCGATAGCCTCTACAACGCTTTCAAGGCGCTGGACGAGGTGGCTTCGCAAGAGATCACGCTGTCTCTGATCCAGAGCTCCGAACCCAGCCTCAAGCTGGAAATGAACGAATTCGGCGGTCTGCCGATTCACATCGCCCTCGCCGGTCAGCAGATCATCGTCGACACCGTGCTGGTGGACATCGATTCGATCACCGACGTGCGCGCTTTCAACGACGCCGTGCTGCGCAGCCGGGAAATGTTCCCGCTGTCGTCGATCGGCATCGAGACCATGCCCAACGGCCAGACCGTCTACAACATGTTTGGTGCACTGAGTGCCGATTCGAGCCTGACCAACGTGGTCACCGAGGTGAAAACCCTGGTCGACAACGTGCAGCGCGCCAGCGAAGCCTTCGAACACTTCTTCAAGTAATCAACAGGGAATATCCAATGACTCAGTCCATCTGGAGCAAGTTGTTCACCGCGCTGCGCGGCGGCGCCAACGAAGTCGGCGAAGCGATCGCCGACCAACAGGCCCTGCGCATCCTCGATCAGGAAATCCGTGACGCCGACAGCGCGCTGTCCAACGCCCGTCGCGAACTGGTCACCATCATGGCCAAGCACAAACTGTCTGCCGACCGCGTGAGCGAGTACGAAGCCAAGATCAAGGACCTGGAAGCCAAGGCCGTTTCCGCCCTGAACGCCGGCCGTGAAGATCTGGCACTGGAAGTGGCCGAAGCCATCTCGACCCTGACCAACGACCTGGGCGTCGAGAAAAAACAGAGCGACGAGTTCGGCACCTACGCCGACAACATGCGCAAGGACATCAACAAGGCCGAAGCGCGGATCAAGAGCCTGCGCCAGCAAGTGGACATGGCCAAGGCCCGTGAAAGCGTGCAGAAGGCTCAGGTCAGCGCTTCGATCGCCAGTGGCGGCGCCAACGGCAAACTGGAAACCGCTGTCGGCACCCTTAACCGTCTGCAAGCCAAGCAGCAGCAACGCGCGGCCGAGCTGAGTGCTGCCGACGAACTGGCCGATGCGTCGACCGGCAACGACCTGGATCGCAAGCTGCGCGAAGCCGGCATCACGCCGAACGAAGGCAGCGCCAACGCTATCCTCGAGCGTCTGAAGCAGAAGTCCGCCCAGTAACGGCGGCAAGAAAAAAGAAGGGCACCGGGTGCCCTTCTTTTTTGCCTGCCGGTTTGTCACGACGCCGGTACACTAGCGGCGTTTTGCCAACGAATACCTCCACCCGCTTCAAGGAATGTACCCATGGGATGGTTCAAAGATTTGCTCGGCACCAGCAACTGGCAGTCGGCCGCACCGGCGTCCAGGTCTGCCGGCGGCCCGCTCGGACTGGCGCAGGGCAAGGCGATCCGCTTCGACACGACCCTCGGCCTGTTGCTGGAGGGCAGCACCTCGGTACGGGTTCCCGACGCCCAGGCCATCTGGAGCGCCGGCTGGATCGACCTCGGTCAGTCGAACAAACTGCATCGCTACTACCTGAACGATGAAGAATTCTGGGTACAGGTCCATGTCACCGGTGACGACCAGATCGAGTCGGTGACGCTGTTCAATTACGTCAGCTATGTGACGGTCAACAGTAACGCCGAACTGCAGCGTCTGGCCGGCCCGAACAGCCTGATCGGCCTGCCGACCTATCGCCATGAAGGTGTCGAATACACCCGTGAATGGGGCACCGAACGCGGCCAGACCGAACTGGTGCCGCTCACCGAACAGGTGATCAACCCCGACGAGTCCTACACCATCAACCATCACTCGATGCTCTACGCCCGGGAAACCGGCCTGACCGATCGCCGCGAGCTCTTGCTGTTCTCCGTCGAGCAGGACGAAGAAGGCACGGTCAGCCTGAGCACTTCGCTGGGCATCTCGCTGTACACCACCGACTTGAGCACTATTTAAAAGGAAGTTTTCCATGCTGGAAGCGTTGTCCATTTCCCTGAACAAAGCCGCACTGGTCGGTTTCGTCGCCTACCTGATCGGCGCCGTGCTGCTGTTCATGCTGTTTCAGTTCGTCTACACCCGCGTCACGCCGCACAAGGAATTCGAGCTGATCCGTTCCGGCAACGTTGCCGCCGCCATCGCTCTGTCCGGCGCAATCATTGGCTTCGCGATTCCGGCGAGCAACGTGATCGCTCACTCGATCAACGTCCTCGACTTCGTCCTCTGGGCGGTGATCGCGGCGGTGGTGCAATTGCTGGCCTTCCTGGCGACCGGGCTGGTGCTCAAGGGCACGTCCCAGCGTATTGCCAACGGTGAAATCGCCTCGGGCATTTATGTGGCGGCGGTGGCGATCAGCGTCGGTATGCTCAACGCCGCATGCATGACCCCGTCCTACTGATCGGCAGGAAGCCTGAGATGAAACGAAGCAAGTACGTTCAACTGTCGCTGGCCGCTTCGGTGGCCCTGGCGATTTCCGCTGAAGTGGCCGCCCAGGAACAGCAACGCAACTTCCAGAGCGTCGAACAATGCGTCGACGCCGAAGTGGCACCGGATGTCTGCTCGAACGCCTATGTCGCAGCCCTGGCCGAGCACCGCCGTATTTCCCCGGCCTACGACGACAAGGCTGCCTGCGACGCGGACTTTGCCGCTGACTGGTGTCAGAAAAATTCCGCCGGCCGTTTCGTGCCGAAACTCGGCGGCTTCAAGGTGCCGCAGGACGGTGAGCCGGCGCAGAACCTCGATGCGATCGCCAATGCCCAGATGCCCGCCGGCGACGCCGCCGCCGTGCAGAGCAATCAGACCAGCACTTCGCACTCGTCCAGCGGTGCAGGCAACGGCTGGCTCACCGGATGGCTGATCGGCAATGCCATGAGCAACAACCGCGCGAGCGACTCGCGGCCGGTTTACCGTGAGCGCAATACCCGCCAGACCTACGACACCTCGACGCTGAACCGCCGCATCGAATCGGCGCCGAGCCGCAGCCAGCGGGACTACGACAGCGATTACCGCAAACCGGTCAACGTCGCTGCGTCCACCTCCCGTGGCGGCTTCGGCAGCCAGTCCAGCGCACGCAGTGGTTGGGGCGGCTGGGGCCGTTCGAGCAGCTGACCATGAAGAAGATCCACTGCGCCGAGCGCCACGACTGGAAACAGACTGCCGAAAGCCTCGGCTTTCTGTTTCACACCATCGACGACGAGCCGTACTGGGACGAGAGCGCCTACTACCAGTTCACGCTCGCGCAGATCGAGAACGATCTGGAGGATCCAACCACCGAGCTGCACGAGATGTGCATGGACCTGGTCGACCGCGTCGTGCACAGCGAAGAACTGCTGGATCGTCTGAGCATTCCGACGCCGTACTACGACATGATCCGAACGTCCTGGCTGGAAGGTCATCCGCATCTGTACGGGCGCATGGACTTCTCCTACAGCGGCAACGGCCCGGCGAAGCTGCTCGAACTCAACTACGACACGCCCACCAGCCTTTATGAGGCGTCGGCGTTCCAGTGGGGCTGGCTGGAGCAATGCATCGAGCGCGGGCTGCTGCCGCGCCATGCCGACCAGTTCAACAGCATCGACACCCGTCTGCACGAAGCCTTTGCCCAACTGAAACTCACGCGGCCGTTTTACTTCGCCTCGATGAAAGACTCGGTGGAAGACAAAGGCACCACGGATTATCTGCGGCTGATCGCAGAGAAAGTCGGCATCGAATCGCGGCATATCGACATCGAAGACATCGGCCTGAGCGCTGACGGTCGTTTCGTGGATCTTGAGGATCGCTGGATCCCGCACCTGTTCAAACTGCACGCCTGGGAATTCATCTTCCACGAGCCGTTCGGCGCGGCGATTGCCGGGTGCGACACCCAGTTTTTTGAACCGGCGTGGAAGTCGATCCTCTCCAACAAGGGCGCCCTGCCCCTGCTATGGGAGTTGCACAAGGGCCATCCGAATCTGCTGGCCGCGCACCTCGACCCGAATCCGGGCAGCGCGGTGCCCAAGGGCTGGGTGCGCAAACCGTACTTCTCCCGGGAAGGCGCCAACATCGAGTTGCAGACCGCCGAAGGTCTGATCGTCAAAGAGGATGGGCCCTACACCGATGCGCCCTTCATCCTGCAGGAATTTGCCCCATTGCCGAAGTTCGACGACAGCTACACGTTGATTGGCTCATGGGTGATCGGCGATCAGGCGGCGGGGATTGGTGTGCGGGAAGACAACAGCCTGATCACCAAGGATTCGAGCCGGTTTCTGCCACATCTGATTCTCGATTGAAAAACCTGCGCGCATGAAAAAGGCCCGTCGCATTCAGCGACGGGCCTTTTTTGTCTGGAGCGGATTCAGCAGCGAATCAGAACGGAATGTCGTCATCGAAGCTGTCGAAATCCGGAGCCGGTTGCGGTGCGGCCTGCTGCGGAGCCGGGGCCGGACGCTGCTGAGGTGCCGACTGCTGCGGACGCGGAGCCTGTTGGCGTGGCGCCTGCTGCTGATAATTGTTGCCACCGCCTTGTTGGTCGCCCTGTTGTGGACGGCCGCCGAGCAGTTGCATGGTGCCTTGCATGTCGACCACGATTTCGGTGGTGTAACGCTTGATACCGTCTTTTTCCCACTCACGGGTCTGCAGCTTGCCTTCGATGTAAACCTGCGAACCCTTGCGCAGGTATTCGCCGGCGATCTCGGCAACCTTGCCGAACATCGATACGCGGTGCCACTCGGTCTTCTCGACCTTCTGACCGGTCTGCTTGTCGGTCCACTGCTCGCTGGTCGCCAGACTCAGGTTGGTCACGGCGTTACCGTTGGGCAGGTAGCGTACTTCGGGATCCTGGCCGCAAGTACCGACCAGAATGACTTTGTTAACCCCACGGGCCATAACGTTCTCCTAGGCTTCGCACGCAGTCTGCGCCGGGTTGTTCACCAGGCGTTCGAGAGTGGTGCGATCCATTAATTCGGTGTCCAGTTTGATGTAGATCGCCGCTTCATCAGCAACGATCACTGCATCAGTTACCCCTACGAGGGCCTTGAGACGCTCGACCAGACCCGCTTCGCGGATCGCTTCGGGCGACAGCGGCAGGCGCAGGCTCGTCACGTAGGGAGGTTCGCGCATGGTAACAGCAAAGGCCAGCCAAAGTGCAGCCAGCCCGGCACATCCGAGGAACACAACCGACAGACCGCCATGCTGGAACATCCAGCCGCCGAGAATCCCGCCGAGTGCCGAACCGAGGAACTGACTGGTGGAATACACGCCCATGGCCGTGCCCTTGCCACCCGCCGGTGAAACCTTGCTGATCAGCGACGGCAGCGAAGCTTCCAGCAGATTGAACGCAGTGAAGAACACCACCGTCCCGATCACCAGAGCCCGCAGGCTGTCGCCGAATTGCCAGAAGAATAGCTCAGTGAGCATCAGCGTCATCACGGCGCCGAGCAAAACTCGTTTCATTTTGCGTTTCTTCTCGCCGTAGATAATGAACGGGATCATGGCGAAGAAAGAGATCAGCAGGGCTGTGAGGTAGACCCACCAGTGCTGTTCCTTGGGCAGACCGGCCTTTTCGACCAGCGCCAGGGGCAGAGCGACGAAGCTCGACATCAACATCGCATGTAACACAAAAATGCCCAGATCCAGCCGCAGCAGGTCCGGGTGCTTGAGCGTCGGCATCAGCGCCTGGCGCGCAACACCGGACTCGCGATGACTCAGCGGCCCGGTGGATTTCGGCACCATGAACATCACGATCACGATCCCGAGCAGCGCCATGCCGCCGGTGGCAAGGAACAGGCCGGACAGGCCGAACGCACGGGTGAGCAGCGGGCCGACCACCATCGCCACGGCGAACGAGAGGCCGATGGTCATGCCGATCATGGCCATGGCCTTGGTGCGGTGCTGTTCACGGGTGAGATCGGAAAGCAGCGCCATGACCGCGGCGGAAATAGCACCGGCGCCTTGCAGGATCCGCCCGGCAATCACGCCCCAGATCGAATCGGCCTGAGCCGCCAGCACGCTGCCGAGGGCAAAGACGATCAGCCCGAGGTAAATCACCGGACGCCGGCCGATGCGGTCGGAAATGATCCCGAACGGAATCTGGAAAATCGCCTGGGTCAGGCCGTAAGCGCCGATCGCCAGCCCGATCAGGGCCGGGGTCGCTCCCGCCAGATCCATGCCGTAGGTGGCCAGTACCGGCAACACCATGAACATGCCAAGCATACGGAAGGCGAACACCAGGGCCAGACCGCTCGCCGCGCGGGTCTCGCTGCCACTCATGCGTTCGCTGTGGGGATCGTGCATGGAAAAACCTCGTGTGAACCGGCGGCGATTCTACCAGTCCCATCGAGAGACGGGGTATATCGCGACGCTTTGACGCGTACAGATGAAACTCTCTTCATGTAAGGCAAAAAACCCTTCATTTGATAGTGTGCATCCATCCAGTATTTGGCCGTATACTCCTGTGTTTTCGACGCCCGCCGAGCGAGGCCATTTTGGACAAGATCCTGATTCGTGGGGCCCGCACCCACAACCTGAAGAACATCGACCTGACCCTGCCACGGGACAAACTGATCGTCATCACCGGCCTGTCCGGATCCGGCAAGTCGTCCCTGGCCTTCGACACGCTGTACGCCGAAGGTCAGCGCCGCTATGTCGAATCCCTGTCGGCCTATGCCCGGCAGTTCCTGTCGATGATGGAAAAACCCGACGTCGACACCATCGAAGGCCTGTCGCCGGCGATCTCCATCGAACAGAAGTCGACTTCGCACAACCCGCGTTCCACGGTCGGCACCATCACCGAAATCTACGACTACCTGCGCCTGCTTTATGCCCGCGTCGGTACGCCGCGCTGCCCGGATCACGACATTCCGCTGGAAGCACAGACTGTCAGCCAGATGGTCGACCTGGTGCTGGCTCAGCCGGAAGGCAGCAAGCTGATGCTGCTGGCGCCGGTGATTCGCGAGCGCAAGGGCGAGCACTTGTCGGTGTTCGAGGAACTGCGCGCTCAGGGCTTCGTCCGTGCCCGGGTCAACGGCCGGCTCTGCGAGCTGGACGAACTGCCGAAACTGGATAAACAGAAGAAGCACACGATTGAAGTCGTGGTCGATCGCTTCAAGGTACGCGCCGACCTGCAACAGCGTCTGGCGGAATCCTTCGAGACCGCGCTGAAGCTGGCCGACGGCATCGCCCTGGTGGCGCCGATGGACGACGAGCCGGGCGAAGAAATGATCTTCTCCGCGCGCTTCGCCTGCCCGATCTGCGGCCATGCCATCAGTGAGCTGGAACCCAAGCTGTTTTCCTTCAACAACCCGGCCGGTGCCTGCCCGACCTGCGACGGTCTGGGCGTGAAGCAATTCTTCGACATCAAGCGCCTGGTCAACGGAGAACTGACCTTGGCCGAAGGCGCGATCCGCGGCTGGGACAGGCGCAACGTCTATTACTTCCAGATGCTCGGCTCACTGGCCGCACATTACGGTTTCAGCCTGGAGCAGCCGTTCAACGAGCTGCCGGCCGACCAGCAGAAATACATTCTGCACGGCAGCGGTTCGCAGAGCGTCGATTTCAAATACCTCAACGACCGGGGCGACATCGTCAAGCGCTCGCATCCGTTCGAAGGCATCGTGCCGAACCTCGAGCGCCGCTACCGCGAAACCGAATCGGCGAGCGTGCGCGAAGAACTGGCGAAGTTCCTCAGCACCCAGTCGTGCCCGGATTGCCGTGGCACCCGCCTGCGCCGCGAAGCGCGACACGTGTGGGTCGGCGAGAAAACCCTGCCGGCGGTGACCAACCTGCCGATCGGTGACGCTTGCGACTATTTCGGCGCGCTGAAGATGACCGGTCGCCGTGGTGAAATCGCCGACAAGATTCTCAAGGAGATCCGCGAGCGCCTGCAATTCCTGGTCAACGTCGGTCTCGACTATCTGTCGCTGGATCGTAGTGCCGATACCCTGTCCGGCGGCGAGGCACAGCGCATTCGTCTGGCCAGCCAGATCGGCGCAGGCCTTGTAGGTGTTCTCTATATCCTCGATGAACCCTCCATTGGTCTGCACCAGCGCGACAACGATCGCCTGCTCGGCACCCTCAAGCATCTGCGCGACATCGGCAATACGGTGATCGTGGTCGAACATGATGAAGACGCGATCCGTCTCGCTGACTACGTAGTGGATATCGGCCCCGGCGCCGGCGTTCATGGCGGGCAGATCGTCGCCGAAGGCACGCCGGACGAGGTCATGGCGCACCCGGACTCACTGACCGGTAAATACCTGTCGGGCCGCGTCAAGATCGAAGTGCCGGCCAAACGCACACCGCGCAACAAGAAGCAGGTGCTGTCGCTCAAGGGCGCGCGGGGCAACAACCTGCGCAACGTAGACCTGGAAATCCCGATCGGCTTGCTGACCTGCGTGACCGGTGTCTCCGGCTCCGGCAAATCGACGCTGATCAACAACACGCTGTTCCCGCTGAGCGCCACGGCACTCAATGGCGCGACCACCCTGGAGGCGGCAGCCCACGACAGCATCAAGGGCCTGGAACATCTGGACAAGGTCGTCGACATCGACCAGAGCCCGATTGGCCGTACGCCGCGCTCCAACCCGGCGACCTATACCGGTCTGTTCACACCGATCCGCGAACTGTTCGCCGGCGTGCCCGAATCCCGCTCCCGTGGTTACGGCCCGGGGCGTTTCTCGTTCAACGTCAAGGGCGGTCGTTGCGAAGCCTGCCAGGGCGACGGTCTGATCAAGGTGGAAATGCACTTCCTGCCGGACATCTACGTTCCGTGTGACGTGTGCAAGAGCAAGCGCTACAACCGCGAAACCCTGGAGATCAAATACAAGGGCAAGAACATCCACGAAACCCTCGAGATGACCATTGAGGAAGCTCGGGAGTTCTTCGACGCGGTACCGGCGCTGGCGCGCAAGCTGCAAACACTGATGGATGTGGGCCTGTCGTACATCAAGCTCGGGCAGTCGGCGACCACGTTGTCTGGTGGTGAAGCGCAGCGGGTCAAGTTGTCCCGTGAGCTGTCCAAGCGCGACACCGGCAAGACCCTGTACATCCTCGACGAGCCGACCACCGGTCTGCACTTCGCGGACATCCAGCAATTGCTCGACGTACTGCATCGCCTGCGCGACCACGGCAATACTGTGGTGGTGATCGAGCACAACCTCGACGTGATCAAGACAGCCGACTGGCTGGTGGATCTCGGTCCCGAGGGTGGTTCGAAAGGTGGGCAGATCATCGCCACCGGTACGCCGGAGGAAGTGGCCGAGATGAAGCAGTCTCACACCGGGCATTACCTCAAGCCGCTGCTGATCCGCGATCGCGCCTGATCGCCGGACATGAAAAAGCCCCTGTCACTTCGTCAGTGACAGGGGCTTTTTTGTATCCGTTGCGATCAGGAGGCGTGCGACTGCAGATAGTTCTGGATACCGATCAGCTTGATCAGACCCAGCTGCTTTTCAAGCCAGTAGGTGTGATCTTCTTCAGTGTCGTTGAGCTGAACGCGCAAGATTTCGCGGCTGACATAGTCGTTGTGTTGTTCGCACAGTTCGATGCCTTTGCACAGCGCGGCACGCACCTTGTACTCAAGGCGCAGATCCGCTTCGAGCATGGTCTCTACCGTGGTACCAACATCCAGGTCATCCGGGCGCATGCGCGGGGTGCCTTCGAGCATCAGGATCCGGCGCATCAGTGCATCGGCGTGACCGGCCTCTTCTTCCATCTCGTGGTTGATTCGTTCGTAGAGCTTGGTGAATCCCCAGTCCTCATACATCCGCGAGTGAACGAAATATTGGTCACGCGCGGCCAGTTCGCCGGTCAGCAACGTGTTGAGGTAATCGATAACGTCTGGGTGGCCTTGCATCGCCCTACATCTCCCTGCTTGAAAGTCCGTAGTTTGAACCAACCTGACTGGAAGGTCACCCACTTCGCGCAATAAAAGCGAAGATATCCTGAGAAAAGCAGCCTAAATAACGCAAAAACCGCCCGAATGAGGGCGGTTCTGCTTCTCGTTTAGACTTCGCTAAGCTGTACGTTAAGCAGCTTTGCGATTGCTTCTCCGTACGCCGGATCGGCCTTGTAGAAATGCTGCAACTGACGGTCGACGACATCACTCGACACACCTGCCATCGCGCCGGCGATATTGCTGACCAGCAACGCTTTCTGTTCCTCGCTCATCAAGCGGAAGAGCGCACCGGCGTGGCTGTAATAGTCAGTATCTTCACGGTGATCGTAGCGATCAGCCGCACCGTTCAACGCCAGCGCAGGCTCGGCATAGTGCGGCGCTTGTTTCGGCGACTCTACGTAGCTGTTCGGCTCATAGTTAGGCGCTGCGCCGCCATTGCTGCCAAAAGCCATCGAACCGTCGCGCTGGTAAGTATTCACCGGGCTGCGCGGGGCGTTCACTGGCAGTTGCTGGTGGTTGGTGCCTACGCGGTAGCGGTGGGCATCGGCGTATGCGAATACACGACCCTGCAGCATGCGATCCGGAGACAGACCTACGCCAGGCACCATGTTGCTTGGACCGAACGCTGCTTGCTCGACTTCAGCAAAGTAGTTGAGCGGATTACGGTTCAGTTCCAGCTCACCCACTTCGATCAGTGGAAACTCCTTCTGCGACCAGGTTTTGGTTACGTCGAACGGGTTCTCGTAGTGAGCAGCAGCCTGGGCCTCGGTCATGATCTGGATGCACACGCTCCATTTCGGGAAGTCACCACGCTCGATGGCTTCGAACAGATCGCGCTGGGCGTAATCGGGGTCTGTGCCCGCCAGACGTGCCGCGTCTGCCGGCGCGAGGTTTTTGATCCCTTGCTTGGTCTTGTAGTGCCACTTCACCCAATGCCGCTCGCCTTGAGCGTTGATAAGGCTGTAGGTGTGGCTGCCGAAGCCGTGCATGTGGCGATAGCCGTCCGGGATCCCGCGATCAGAAAACAGAATGGTGACCTGGTGCAGCGCTTCAGGCGAATGCGACCAGAAGTCCCACATCATCTGCGCGCTTTTCAGGTTGCTTTGCGGCAGGCGTTTCTGGGTGTGGATAAAGTCAGGAAATTTCAGCGGATCGCGAATGAAGAACACCGGCGTGTTGTTGCCAACGATGTCCCAGTTGCCTTCTTCGGTGTAGAACTTGAGGGCGAAGCCACGCGGATCGCGCTCGGTGTCGGCCGAGCCACGCTCGCCACCCACCGTCGAAAAACGCAGGAAGGTCGGCGTCTGTTTGCCGACAGCAGAGAACAGCTTGGCGCTGGTGTACTGCGTAATGTCGCGAGTGACCGTGAAAGTGCCGTATGCGCCCGAACCCTTGGCGTGCACACGACGCTCAGGGATGTTTTCCCGGTTGAAGTGAGCAAGCTTTTCGATCAGATGAAAATCATCGAGCAACAACGGACCACGAGGGCCGGCGGAGCGAGAGTTCTGGTTATCGGCGACAGGTGCGCCACTGGCGGTCGTAAGCGTCTTGTTCTGGCTCATGCGATCTTCTTCCTCTATCGGTCTTGAACTGCCGGCTAATCGGCTTGTTGGGGAGTATCGATCATCAATATGACAGCCACAAATTCATTAACTCGTGGTCAGCAATAGAGAAAAACTAACGACATATCCCCGCACATAGTGCAGACCCAAACAGGGTAGATGCTTGTACGAACGGCGCATTTCTTACAGGCACAAAAAACCGGGCACTGGGCCCGGTTCCTTGTTTCAGACTGATGTCTTACTCAGCGGATACAGCTTCACCGCCGACAGCACGATCAACCAGTTCGACGTACGCCATAGGCGCGTTGTCGCCAGCGCGGAAACCGCACTTGAGGATGCGCAGGTAGCCACCCTCACGGGTAGCGTAACGCTTGCCCAGGTCGTTGAAGAGCTTACCAACGATAGCTTTCGAACGAGTACGGTCGAAAGCCAGACGACGGTTAGCAACGCTGTCTGTCTTGGCCAGAGTGATCAGCGGCTCGGCAACGCGGCGCAGTTCTTTGGCTTTTGGCAGAGTAGTTTTGATCAGCTCGTGCTCGAACAGCGACACCGCCATGTTCTGGAACATGGCCTTGCGGTGCGAGCTGGTGCGGCTCAGGTGACGCCCACTTTTACGATGACGCATGGTTCATTCCTTACCAAACACTACGTTCGGTGATTACGACGATCAGGCAGTCGCCTTGTCGTCCTTCTTAAGACTTGCAGGCGGCCAGTTGTCGAGGCGCATGCCGAGGGACAGACCGCGGGAGGCCAGAACGTCCTTGATTTCAGTCAAGGATTTCTTGCCCAGGTTCGGAGTCTTCAACAGCTCTACTTCGGTACGCTGAATCAGGTCGCCGATGTAGTAGATGTTTTCCGCCTTAAGGCAGTTAGCCGAACGTACAGTCAGTTCCAGATCGTCAACCGGGCGAAGCAGGATCGGATCGATCTCGTCTTCCTGCTCGACAACCACTGGCTCACTGTCACCTTTGAGGTCGACGAACGCAGCCAGCTGCTGTTGCAGGATGGTTGCAGCGCGGCGGATAGCCTCTTCAGGATCCAGAGTACCGTTGGTTTCCAGATCAATAACCAGCTTGTCCAGGTTGGTACGCTGTTCGACACGGGCGTTTTCCACCACATATGCGATACGGCGAACCGGGCTGAACGAAGAGTCAAGCTGCAAGCGACCGATGCTGCGGCTTTCGTCTTCATCGCTCTGACGCGAGTCTGCTGGTTCATAACCACGACCACGAGCTACGGTGAGCTTCATGTTCAGGGCGCCGTTAGACGCCAGGTTAGCGATTACGTGATCGGGATTAACGATCTCGACATCATGATCCAGCTGAATATCGGCAGCGGTAACCACCCCCGAACCCTTCTTCGACAAGGTCAGCGTAACTTCGTCACGACCGTGCAGCTTGATGGCCAGACCTTTAAGGTTCAACAGGATTTCAATTACGTCTTCCTGTACACCTTCGATGGCGCTGTACTCGTGGAGCACACCGTCAATCTCGGCCTCGACTACTGCGCAGCCGGGCATTGAGGACAACAGGATGCGGCGCAGCGCGTTGCCCAGGGTGTGGCCAAAACCACGCTCGAGAGGCTCGAGAGTGATCTTGGCGCGGGTTGGACTGACAACCTGCACATCAATGTGGCGGGGTGTCAGGAACTCATTTACCGAAATCTGCATGGATGCACCTATTTTCTAGCCCTTACTTGGAGTAGAGCTCGACAATCAGGCTTTCGTTGATGTCGGCGGACAGATCACTGCGAGCAGGAACGTTCTTGAAAACGCCCGACTTCTTCTCAGTGTCTACTTCTACCCATTCTACGCGGCCACGCTGGGCACACAGATCGAGAGCTTGGACAATGCGAAGTTGGTTTTTTGCTTTCTCGCGAACAGCAACCACGTCACCAGCACGAACCTGGTAGGACGGAACGTTCACGGTCTGACCGTTAACGCTGATCGACTTGTGCGATACCAGCTGACGGGATTCGGCACGAGTCGAACCAAAGCCCATACGGTATACAACGTTGTCCAGACGGCATTCGAGCAGCTGCAGCAGGTTCTCACCGGTTGCACCTTTCTTGCCAGCAGCTTCTTTGTAGTAGCCGCTGAACTGACGCTCGAGAACGCCGTAGATACGACGGACCTTCTGCTTTTCACGCAGTTGGGTGCCGTAGTCGGACTGGCGACCGCGGCGTTGGCCGTGGATACCAGGTGCTGCTTCAATGTTGCACTTCGATTCGATCGCGCGCACGCCGCTCTTCAGGAAGAGATCGGTGCCTTCGCGACGAGCGAGTTTGCATTTTGGACCAATGTAACGAGCCATTCTTTACAATCTCCTGGATTACACGCGGCGCTTCTTCGGCGGACGGCACCCGTTGTGCGGGATTGGCGTCACGTCGGTGATGCTGGCGATCTTGTAGCCACAGCCGTTCAAAGCGCGGACTGCGGATTCACGACCTGGACCTGGACCCTTGACGTTCACGTCGAGGTTTTTCAGGCCGTATTCCAGCGCAGCTTGACCAGCACGCTCAGCAGCTACTTGAGCAGCGAACGGGGTGGACTTGCGGGAACCGCGGAAACCCGAACCACCGGAGGTAGCCCAGGAAAGAGCGTTACCTTGACGGTCGGTGATGGTCACGATGGTGTTGTTAAAAGAAGCATGGATGTGGGCGATGCCATCAACCACTGTCTTTTTAACTTTTTTACGAGGACGAGCAGCAGGTTTTGCCATGATTAAATTCCTGTCGATTCGCTGGGGCGATTACTTGCGGATCGGCTTACGCGGACCTTTACGGGTACGCGCGTTGGTCTTGGTACGCTGACCGCGTACTGGCAGACCACGACGATGACGCAGACCGCGATAGCAACCGAGGTCCATCAAGCGCTTGATTTTCATGTTGATTTCGCGACGCAGGTCACCTTCAGTGGTGAACTTCGCCACTTCGCCACGCAGCTGTTCAATCTGCTCGTCGCTCAGATCCTTGATCTTTGCGGCTGGGTTTACCCCAGTCTCTGCACAGATCTTCTGTGCAGTAGTGCGACCAACACCATAGATGTAGGTCAGCGAGATAACAGTATGCTTGTTATCTGGAATGTTAACGCCTGCAATACGGGCCATTCAGTGGGACTCCAATTGACAGCTACCTACGCCCCGGAAGCCAAGAAATAGGGCGCGAGATAATATCGCTGTAATAACAAATAATCAACCCGGTAGCGCACTAGCTACCGGGCTTGAAGCACAATCACACTCAGCCTTGGCGCTGTTTGTGACGCGGTTCCGCGCTGCAAATTACTCGAACAACACCTTCGCGGCGAATAATCTTGCAGTTACGGCACAGCTTTTTCACCGATGCACGAACTTTCATCACCAACTCCTCGAACCTTATGGGTACTCAGCGCAACATGCCGCTGCCGTAACCCTTCAGGTTGGCTTTCTTCATCAGGGATTCGTACTGGTGCGAAACGAGGTGCGATTGTACTTGGGACATGAAGTCCATCACAACCACGACCACGATCAGCAACGAGGTCCCGCCAAGGTAGAACGGAACGTTTGCTGCTACCACCAGGAACTGGGGCAACAAGCACACGGCCGTCATGTAAAGAGCACCGAACATGGTCAAGCGAGTCAAAACGCCATCAATATAGCGCGCGGACTGCTCACCTGGACGGATGCCCGGAATAAAGGCACCGGACTTCTTCAGGTTTTCCGCTACGTCTTTCGGATTGAACATCAACGCCGTATAGAAGAAGCAGAAGAAAATAATCCCTGCACTAAACAGCAGAATATTCAACGGCTGACCAGGAGCGATCGACTGCGAGATGTCCTGCAACCAGCCCATACCTTCAGACTGACCGAACCAGGCACCCAACGAAGCCGGGAACAGCAAAATGCTGCTCGCGAAAATAGCCGGAATAACACCGGCCATGTTCACCTTCAGCGGCAAGTGGCTTGTCTGCGCAGCAAAAACCTTGCGGCCCTGCTGACGCTTGGCGTAGTGAACAGCGATACGACGCTGACCACGCTCAATGAACACCACGAAACCGATAATCGCTACTGCCAGCAAACCGATGGCAACCAAAGCGAAGATGTTGATATCGCCCTGACGCGCAGACTCGAAAGACTGCCCGATTGCTCTCGGAAGACCGGCGACGATACCCGAAAAAATCAACATCGAGATACCGTTGCCTACACCACGCTCAGTAATCTGCTCACCCAGCCACATCATGAACATCGCGCCAGCCACAAACGTGGAGACCGCAACGAAATGGAAGCCAAAGTCACCAGTGAACGCAACGCCCTGCCCCGCCAGACCAATGGACATGCCAATGGCCTGAACGAGAGCGAGGACGACGGTGCCGTAGCGGGTGTACTGGCTGATCTTGCGACGGCCAGCTTCACCTTCCTTCTTCAACTGCTCCAGCTGCGGGCTGACGGCGGTCATCAACTGCATGATGATCGATGCCGAAATGTACGGCATGATCCCCAGTGCAAAGATGCTCATCCGCTCCAGCGCGCCGCCGGAAAACATGTTGAACAAGCTAAGAATGGTCCCCTCATTCTGTCGAAACAGGTCCGCGAGTCGATCCGGGTTGATACCTGGAACCGGGATGTGTGCGCCTATTCGGTAGACGATAATCGCCAGGAACAGAAAACGCAGACGAGCCCAAAGTTCAGACATACCGCCTTTGCCGAGCGCAGAGAGAGCACCTTGCTTAGCCATTTATTCCTCGAACTTGCCGCCAGCTGCTTCGATAGCCGCACGCGCACCTTTGGTGGCGCCGATTCCCTTGCCGATAGTGACAGCGCGAGCCACTTCACCGGACAGCATGATTTTCACGCGCTGTACGTTGACGTTGATCACGTTGGCATCTTTCAGGGACTGCACGGTGACGATGTCGCCTTCCACTTTAGCCAGCTCGGACAGACGCACTTCTGCGCGGTCCATGGCTTTCAGGGAAACGAAACCGAACTTCGGCAGGCGACGATGCAGCGGCTGTTGACCGCCTTCAAAGCCTGGAGCGATGGTGCCACCGGAGCGGGAAGTCTGACCTTTGTGACCACGGCCACCAGTCTTACCCAAACCACTACCGATACCACGGCCCGGACGATGCTTTTCGCGACGGGAACCCGGCGCTGGACTCAGATCATTGAGTTTCATCGATTAACCCTCGACACGCAGCATGTAGTAAGCCTTGTTGATCATCCCGCGATTCTCGGGAGTATCCTGGACTTCTACAGTGTGACCGATGCGACGCAGACCCAGACCCTTAACGCACAGTTTGTGGTTAGGGATGCGGCCGGTCATGCTTTTGATCAGCGTAACTTTAACGGTAGCCATGATTACTTGATCTCCTCAACACGCAGGCCACGCTTGGCTGCAATGGATTCAGGAGACTGCATAGCTTTCAGACCCTTGAAAGTGGCGTGAACCACGTTTACTGGGTTAGTCGAGCCGTAGCACTTGGCCAGAACGTTCTGAACGCCAGCAACTTCGAGGACAGCACGCATAGCGCCGCCAGCGATGATACCGGTACCTTCAGAAGCAGGCTGCATGTACACCTTCGAAGCGCCATGGGCAGACTTCATTGCGTACTGCAGAGTGGTGCCGTTCAGATCAACCTGGATCATGTTGCGGCGAGCAGCTTCCATTGCCTTCTGGATCGCAGCAGGCACTTCACGCGACTTGCCACGGCCGAAGCCAACACGCCCTTTACCATCACCAACCACGGTCAACGCGGTGAAAGTGAAGATACGGCCGCCTTTAACGGTTTTGGCTACGCGGTTAACTTGAACCAGCTTCTCGATGTAGCCTTCGTCGCGCTTTTGGTCGTTATTTGACATAACTTAGAACTCCAGCCCAGCTTCACGAGCAGCATCAGCCAGCGCTTTAACGCGGCCATGGTACTTGAAGCCAGAGCGGTCGAAAGCCACCTGCGAGACGCCAGCGGCCTTAGCACGCGTAGCGACCAGCTGGCCAACCTTAGTGGCCGCGTCGATGTTGCCAGTGGCGCCATCACGCAGTTCTTTATCCAAAGTCGAGGCGCTTGCCAGGACTTTGTTGCCGTCGGCCGAAATGACCTGGGCGTAGATGTGCTGCGAAGAGCGGAACACGCAGAGACGCACGACTTCGAGTTCGTGCATTTTCAGGCGTGCTTTGCGAGCGCGACGCAGTCGAGTAACTTTTTTGTCGGTCATTTGCTATGCCCTACTTCTTCTTGGCTTCTTTACGACGGACGACTTCGTCCGCGTAGCGCACACCTTTGCCTTTGTACGGCTCTGGTGGACGGAAGTCGCGGATCTCGGCGGCCACTTGACCTACCAGCTGCTTGTCGATGCCCTTGATCAGGATATCGGTCTGGCTAGGAGTCTCAGCGGTGATGCCTTCCGGCAGTTCGTAATCCACTGGGTGCGAGAAGCCAAGAGCCAAGTTCAGCACCTGACCTTTTGCTTGCGCTTTATAACCAACACCGATCAGCTGGAGCTTGCGCTCGAAGCCTTGGCTTACGCCCTGGACCATGTTGTTTACCAACGCACGAGTGGTACCGGCCATTGCGCGAGTCTGCTGATCGCCATTGCGAGCAGCAAAACGCAGCTCACCGGCTTCTTCAACGATCTCAACGGACGAATGGACGTTCAGTTCAAGAGTACCCTTGGCACCCTTCACCGAAAGCTGTTGGCCTGCGAATTTTACTTCGACACCGGCTGGCAGCTTAACGGGGTTCTTAGCGACGCGAGACATGCTTATCCCCCCTTAGAACACAGTGCAAAGAACTTCGCCGCCGACACCGGCAGCGCGCGCAGCACGATCAGTCATCACACCTTTGTTGGTGGAGACGATAGACACGCCGAGACCGCCACGTACTTTTGGCAGTTCTTCGACGGACTTGTACTGACGCAAGCCTGGACGGCTAACGCGCTTGACTTCTTCGATAACCGGACGGCCTTCGAAATATTTCAGCTCGATAGACAGCAGTGGTTTGGTTTCGCTGCTGATCTGATAACCCGCGATGTAACCTTCGTCCTTAAGAACTTTAGCTACAGCCACCTTCAACGTGGAAGAAGGCATGCTTACGACGGACTTTTCAGCCATCTGGGCATTACGGATTCGAGTTAGCATGTCCGCTAACGGGTCCTGCATACTCATGGGCTAGACGCTCCTAATACAGAAAAATTAGCCTTGCGGCTACTACTTGTCGCCGAGAAATTCCGGGCAGAAAAACACGGGCTCAGGCGAGCCGGTCATTCTAGACACACCCCAGAAATGAATCAAGCCCCAAAAGGGGCTTGATTCATTTTCAAGGCCACCGATGGTCAGGTTCTTGCGACCCCAACCATCGAGACTTTGACAGCAATTACCAGCTGGCTTTAACCAGACCTGGAACGTCACCACGCATTGCAGCTTCACGCAGCTTGTTACGGCCCAGGCCGAACTTGCGGTAAACGCCGTGCGGACGACCGGTCAGACGGCAACGGTTACGCATGCGCGAAGCGCTAGCGTCACGTGGTTGCTTCTGCAGAGCTACGGTAGCTTCCCAACGCGCTTCTGGACTTGCGTTCAGATCGACGATGATAGCTTTCAGCGCTGCACGCTTGACGGCGTACTTGGCAACGGTGAGCTGACGCTTCAGCTCACGGTTTTTCATGCTCTTCTTGGCCATTTTCCTACTCCAATCAGTTGCGGAACGGGAATTTGAAAGCACGCAGCAGAGCGCGGCCTTCGTCATCGTTCTTGGCAGTGGTGGTCAGGGTAATGTCCAGACCGCGGAGAGCATCGATCTTGTCGTAGTCGATTTCCGGGAAAATGATCTGCTCTTTCACGCCCATGCTGTAGTTGCCACGACCGTCGAAGGACTTGGCATTCAGGCCGCGGAAGTCGCGAACCCGAGGCAGGGAGATCGACAGCAGACGATCCAGGAACTCGTACATACGCTCACGGCGCAGGGTCACTTTGACGCCGATCGGCCAACCTTCACGGACTTTAAAGCCAGCGATGGATTTGCGAGCGTAGGTCACAACGACTTTCTGGCCGGTGATCTTTTCCAGGTCAGCAACAGCGTGCTCGATGACTTTTTTGTCACCGATCGCTTCGCCCAGACCCATGTTCAGGGTGATTTTGGTAACGCGCGGAACTTCCATCACGTTGCCAAGCTTCAGTTCTTCCTTCAGCTTGGGAGCGATTTCCTTCCGGTAAATCTCTTGTAGTCGTGCCATGGTCTTCTACCTAGCAGTGTTCAAGCATCAACCGCTTTTTGGGTCGACTTGAAGACACGAATTTTCTTACCGTCTTCCACTTTGAAACCAACGCGATCAGCCTTGTTGGTTTCGCCGTTGAAGATGGCAACGTTGGAAGCGTGCAGTGGCGCTTCTTTCTCGACGATACCGCCCTGTACGCCCGACATCGGGTTAGGCTTGGTATGACGCTTGACCAGGTTCAGACCACCAACAACCAGACGGTTGTCAGCGAGAACCTTCAGCACCTTACCGCGCTTACCTTTGTCTTTGCCGGCGATCACGATGATCTCGTCGTCACGACGAATCTTTTGCATGTCGGATCTCCTTACAGCACTTCTGGGGCGAGCGAGACGATCTTCATGAACTTCTCGGTACGAAGTTCACGGGTCACTGGCCCAAAGATACGGGTGCCGATCGGCTCTTGCTTGTTGTTCAGCAGAACAGCAGCGTTGCCATCAAAGCGGATAATGGAGCCATCAGCACGACGTACGCCGTGACGAGTGCGGACTACAACAGCAGTCATCACTTGGCCTTTTTTCACCTTACCGCGAGGAATTGCTTCCTTCACGGTAACTTTGATGATGTCACCGATACCAGCGTAACGACGATGGGAGCCACCCAGCACCTTGATGCACATAACGCGGCGAGCGCCGCTGTTATCGGCCACATCGAGCATGGATTGAGTCTGAATCATATAATTTCTCCGACCCCTAGCCCTTAGACTTCCACAGCGCGTTCGAGAACATCAACCAGCGCCCAAGACTTGGTCTTGGCCATCGGACGAGTTTCACGAATAGTGACTTTGTCGCCGATGTGGCACTGATTGGTTTCGTCGTGCGCGTGCAGCTTAGTCGAACGCTTAACGTATTTACCGTAGATCGGGTGCTTAACGCGACGCTCGATCAGAACGGTGATGGTTTTGTCCATCTTGTCGCTGACAACACGGCCAGTCAGCGTACGGACAGTTTTTTCGGCTTCAGCCATGATCACTTACCTGCCTGCTGGTTGAGCACAGTCTTCACGCGAGCGATGTCACGCTTAACTTGCGAGAGCAGATGAGACTGCCCCAACTGGCCAGTTGCTTTCTGCATGCGCAGATTGAACTGGTCGCGCAGCAAGCCGAGCAGTTGCTCGTTCAGCTGCTGTGCGGATTTTTCACGAAGTTCATTCGCTTTCATCACATCACCGTCCGTTTAACAAAGGAGGTGGCGAGCGGCAGCTTTGCAGCAGCCAGGGCGAAAGCCTCACGCGCCAGCTCTTCAGAAACACCCTCGATTTCATACAGGACTTTGCCTGGCTGAATCTGGGCAACCCAGTATTCCACGTTACCCTTACCTTTACCCATACGAACCTCGAGAGGCTTCTTGGAGATCGGCTTGTCCGGGAATACACGGATCCAGATCTTGCCACCACGTTTTACGTGACGGGTCAGAGCACGACGCGCTGACTCGATCTGACGAGCGGTGAGACGACCACGAGCAACAGACTTCAGCGCGAACTCGCCGAAGCTGACTTTGCTACCGCGCAGTGCCAGACCACGGTTGTGGCCGGTCATCTGCTTGCGGAACTTCGTACGCTTTGGTTGCAACATTTGGCGTACCCCTTACTTAGCAGCTTTTTTACGAGGCGCTGGTGCTTGTGGTTTCAGTTCTTCTTGGCGACCACCAATTACTTCGCCTTTGAAGATCCAAACCTTTACACCGATCACACCGTAGGTGGTGTGAGCTTCGTAGGTGGCATAGTCGATATCGGCACGCAGGGTGTGCAGTGGCACACGACCTTCGCGATACCATTCAGTACGTGCGATTTCAGCACCGCCGAGACGACCGCTCACTTGGATTTTGATGCCTTTGGCACCAATGCGCATGGCGTTCTGTACGGCGCGCTTCATGGCGCGACGGAACATCACACGACGCTCCAGCTGCTGAGCTACGCTCTGGGCAACCAGCATACCGTCGAGCTCCGGCTTGCGGATCTCTTCGATATTGATGTGCACAGGCACACCCATTTGCTTGGTCAGGTCCTGACGCAGTTTTTCAACATCCTCACCTTTCTTCCCGATAACGATACCTGGACGAGCGGTGTGGATGGTGATGCGTGCAGTTTGAGCCGGGCGATGGATATCGATACGGCTTACGGACGCGCTTTTTAGTTTGTCTTGGAGATACTCACGCACCTTCAGATCTGCGAGCAAATAGTCCGCATAAGTCCGACCGTCTGCGTACCAGACGGAGGTGTGCTCCTTGACGATTCCCAGGCGAATGCCAATGGGATGTACTTTCTGACCCATCTCTTCGACTCCGTTACTTGTCAGCAACCTTGACAGTGATATGGCAAGACCGCTTGACGATGCGATCAGCACGGCCTTTGGCACGTGGCATGATGCGCTTCAGCGAACGCCCTTCGTTGACGAAAACGGTGCTGACCTTCAGGTCATCAACGTCTGCGCCTTCGTTATGCTCGGCGTTGGCTACGGCCGACTCCAGCACTTTTTTCATGATCTCGGCGGCTTTCTTACTGCTGAAAGCCAACAGGTTGAGCGCTTCGCCCACCTTCTTCCCGCGGATCTGGTCGGCGACCAAGCGGGCTTTCTGGGCGGAGATTCGAGCGCCCGACAACTTAGCGGCTACTTCCATTTCCTTACCCCTTAACGCTTGGCTTTCTTGTCTGCCACGTGCCCGCGATAAGTGCGGGTACCGGCGAACTCGCCCAGTTTGTGGCCGACCATGTCTTCGTTTACGAGAACTGGGACGTGCTGACGACCGTTGTGTACAGCGATGGTCAGACCGACCATTTGTGGCAGGATCATCGAACGACGCGACCAAGTCTTAATTGGTTTGCGATCGTTTTTTTCCGCCGCCACTTCGATCTTCTTCAGTAGGTGAAGATCAATAAAAGGACCTTTTTTCAGAGAACGTGGCACTGTCGTATCCCTCTATTTACTTGCGACGACGGACGATCATTTTGTCGGTACGCTTATTACCACGAGTCTTCGCGCCCTTAGTCGGGAAGCCCCATGGCGATACCGGATGACGACCACCAGAGGTACGACCTTCACCACCACCATGTGGGTGGTCAACCGGGTTCATGGCAACACCACGAACGGTTGGGCGAACGCCACGCCAGCGCTTGGCACCAGCTTTACCCAGCGAACGCAGGCTGTGCTCGGAGTTCGAGACTTCGCCCAGGGTCGCACGGCACTCAGCCAGTACTTTACGCATTTCACCGGAACGCAGACGCAGGGTCACGTAAACGCCTTCACGAGCGATCAGCTGAGCCGAAGCACCAGCGGAACGAGCGATTTGCGCGCCTTTACCTGGCTTCAGTTCGATGCCGTGTACGGTGCTACCAACTGGAATGTTGCGCAGTTGCAGAGCGTTGCCCGGCTTGATCGGCGCCAGAGCACCTGCGATCAGCTGGTCGCCAGCGCTCACGCCTTTAGGGGCGATGATGTAGCGACGCTCGCCATCTGCGTACAGCAGCAGAGCGATGTGAGCAGTACGGTTTGGATCGTATTCGATACGCTCGACAGTGGCAGCGATGCCATCTTTGTCGTTGCGACGGAAGTCGACCAGACGATAATGCTGCTTATGACCACCACCGACGTGACGAGTGGTAATGCGGCCATTGTTGTTACGACCACCAGACTTCGATTTTTTCTCGAGCAGCGGTGCGTGAGGAGCTCCTTTATGCAGCTCCTGGTTGACCACCTTGACCACAAAACGGCGGCCAGGGGAAGTCGGTTTGCATTTAACGATTGCCATGATGCACCCCTTCCTTACTCAGCACTGCTGCTGAAATCGAGATCTTGGCCTGGCTGAAGGGAGATAACTGCCTTCTTCCAGTCATTACGCTTGCCCAGACCGCGAGCGGTGCGCTTGCTCTTACCCAGAACGTTCAGGGTAGTAACACGCTCAACTTTCACGCTGAACAGGCTTTCGACGGCCTTCTTGATTTCCAGCTTGGTTGCGTCAGTAGCAACCTTGAAAACGAACTGGCCTTTCTTGTCTGCCAGAACCGTAGCCTTCTCGGAAACGTGCGGGCCAAGCAGAACTTTAAATACGCGTTCCTGGTTCATCCCAGCAGCTCCTCGAATTTCTTCACGGCCGACACGGTGATCAACACCTTGTCGTATGCGATCAGACTAACTGGATCGGAACCTTGCACGTCACGTACATCTACGTGTGGCAGGTTACGAGCAGCCAGGTACAGGTTCTGATCAACAGCGTCCGACACGATCAGAACGTCGGTCAGGCTCATGTTGTTCAGTTTGCCCAGCAGGTCTTTGGTTTTCGGAGTTTCAACTGCGAAATCCTGAACCACGACCAGACGATCAGTACGCACCAGCTCAGCAAGGATGGAGCGCATTGCTGCGCGATACATCTTCTTGTTCAGCTTCTGGGAGTGATCCTGTGGACGAGCTGCGAAGGTGGTGCCGCCGCCGCGCCAGATTGGGCTGCGGATAGTACCGGCACGAGCACGGCCAGTACCTTTCTGACGCCATGGGCGCTTGCCGCCACCACGAACGTCGGAACGGGTCTTCTGCTGCTTGCTACCCTGACGGCCGCCAGCCATGTAGGCCACGACTGCTTGGTGAACCAGCGTCTCGTTGAACTCGCCGCCAAATGTCAGTTCGGAAACTTCGATCGCTTGAGCGTCATTTACATTTAATTGCATGTCAGCTTCCCCTTAACCGCGAGCCTTGGCTGCCGGACGTACAACCAGGTTGCCGCCAGTAGCGCCAGGTACAGCGCCCTTGACCAACAACAGATTGCGTTCAGCGTCCACGCGCACTACTTCCAGGGACTGCACGGTCACGCGCTCAGCGCCCATATGACCGGACATTTTTTTGCCCTTGAATACACGACCAGGAGTCTGGCACTGGCCGATTGAGCCTGGGACGCGGTGGGATACGGAGTTACCGTGGGTGTTATCTTGCCCGCGGAAGTTCCAACGCTTGATCGTACCCTGGAAGCCTTTACCTTTGGACTGACCGGTTACATCAACCAGTTGACCAGCAGCGAAGATTTCAGCGTTGATCAGATCGCCGGCCTGGTACTCGCCTTCTTCAAGACGAAATTCCATAACGGTACGACCAGCGGCAACGTTCGCCTTGGCGAAGTGGCCAGCTTGAGCAGCTGTAACACGGGAAGCACGACGCTCGCCGACAGTGACTTGCACTGCACGATAGCCATCGGTTTCTTCAGTTTTGAACTGGGTGACGCGATTCGGCTCGATCTCAATGACCGTGACCGGAATGGAGACACCTTCTTCGGTGAAAATACGGGTCATACCCGCTTTACGACCGACTACACCAATAGTCATGTTGTAAACCTCATGAGTGTACGGGGCTTTCACCCGCTATGGCCGCCCATTTCAGAGCGTTACACGACCAAGACCGAGTCTTAGCCGAGGCTGATCTGCACTTCCACACCGGCCGCAAGATCAAGCTTCATAAGAGCATCAACGGTTTTATCCGTTGGCTGGACGATGTCCAGAACGCGCTTATGAGTGCGGATCTCGTACTGGTCACGCGCGTCTTTGTTGACGTGCGGGGAAACCAGAACGGTGAACCGCTCTTTACGGGTAGGCAGTGGAATTGGACCACGCACTTGAGCACCAGTACGTTTCGCGGTTTCCACGATTTCCTGGGTTGATTGGTCGATCAGGCGATGGTCAAAAGCCTTCAACCTGATACGGATTTGCTGATTTTGCATTGGATTTCAGACTCCGGCTGCTATTCCCACCGGGCGCAATACGCCCGTTAAAAGGAGGCGCAATTCTATAGACGCCCCCGATAGGTGTCAACCCAATAAAAAAGCCCCCGCTAAGCGGGGGCTTTTTCAACTCATCAAAGCTATCTCAACAAAGAGATCACTCGATGATTTTAGCTACGACGCCAGCACCAACGGTACGGCCGCCTTCACGGATAGCGAAACGCAGACCATCTTCCATCGCGATGGTTTTGATCAGGGTAACAGTCATTTGAATGTTGTCACCTGGCATTACCATTTCAACGCCTTCTGGCAGTTCGCAGTTACCGGTCACGTCAGTAGTACGGAAGTAGAACTGTGGACGGTAGCCTTTGAAGAACGGAGTGTGACGACCGCCTTCTTCCTTGCTCAGAACGTAAACTTCTGCGGTGAACTTGGTGTGCGGCTTAACCGAACCCGGCTTAACCAGAACCTGACCACGCTCAACGTCGTCACGCTTGGTACCACGCAGCAGAACGCCGCAGTTCTCGCCCGCACGACCTTCGTCCAGCAGCTTGCGGAACATCTCAACACCGGTGCAGGTGGTGGTAGTGGTGTCACGCAGACCAACGATTTCCAGCGGATCCTGAACGCGAACGATACCGCGCTCGATACGACCGGTCACAACAGTACCGCGACCCGAAATCGAGAACACGTCTTCGATTGGCATCAGGAACGGCTTGTCGATAGCACGCTCTGGCTCTGGGATGTAGCTGTCCAGAGTTTCCACCAGCTTCTTGACAGCAGTAGTGCCCATTTCGTTGTCGTCTTTGCCTTCCAGCGCCATACGAGCCGAACCGATGATGATCGGAGTGTCGTCGCCTGGGAAGTCGTAGGTGGACAGCAGGTCGCGAACTTCCATCTCAACCAGTTCCAGCAGCTCAGCGTCGTCTACCAGGTCAGCCTTGTTCAGGAAAACCACGATGTACGGAACGCCTACCTGACGGGACAGCAGGATGTGCTCACGAGTTTGTGGCATCGGACCATCGGCAGCCGAGCAAACCAGGATCGCGCCGTCCATCTGGGCAGCACCGGTGATCATGTTCTTCACGTAGTCAGCGTGACCTGGGCAGTCAACGTGAGCGTAGTGACGAATGTTCGAGTTGTACTCAACGTGCGCGGTGTTGATGGTGATACCGCGAGCTTTTTCTTCTGGAGCGCTGTCGATCTTGTCGAATTCAACTACGGCCGAACCGAAAACTTCGGAGCAGACGCGAGTCAGAGCAGCGGTCAGAGTGGTTTTACCGTGGTCAACGTGACCGATGGTGCCAACGTTTACGTGCGGTAGGGAACGATCAAATTTTTCTTTAGCCACGACAATTAACTCCTAGCCTAAAGGGGGGCTGAATCAGCCTTGTTTTTTAACGAGAGCTTCGACGATATTCGACGGAGCTTCGGCGTATTTGGAGAATTCCATGGAGTAGCTCGCGCGACCCTGAGACATGGAACGAACGTCGGTTGCGTAACCGAACATCTCTCCGAGCGGAACTTCAGCACGAACGACACGACCGGAAACCGAGTCCTCCATGCCCTGAACCAGACCACGACGACGGTTCAGGTCACCCATCACGTCACCCAGGTAGTCTTCCGGAGTAACAACTTCCACCTTCATGATCGGCTCGAGAACCACGCCACCACCCTTCTGGGCCAGTTGCTTGGTTGCCATCGAAGCAGCGACCTTGAACGCCATCTCGTTGGAGTCGACGTCATGGTAGGAACCGTCAAACACGGTAGCCTTCAGGCCGATCAGCGGATAGCCGGCAACAACGCCGTTCTTCATCTGCTCTTCGATACCCTTCTGAATCGCTGGAATGTATTCCTTAGGAACCACACCACCAACAACTTCGTTAGTGAAAACCAGACCTTCGGTGATGTTGCCTTTTTCGTCGGCATCCGGCTCGGAGAAGCGGATCCAGCAGTGACCGAACTGACCACGACCACCCGACTGACGAACGAACTTGCCTTCGATCTCGACGTTGGACTTGGTGATCTTCTCGCGGTACGAAACCTGCGGCTTGCCGATGTTGGCCTCGACGTTGAACTCGCGCTTCATGCGGTCAACGAGGATGTCCAGGTGCAGCTCACCCATACCGGAGATGATGGTCTGACCGGTTTCTTCATCGGTCTTGACGCGGAACGACGGGTCTTCCTGGGCCAGCTTGCCCAGTGCGATACCCATCTTTTCCTGGTCCTGCTTGGTTTTCGGCTCAACGGAGAGCGAAATCACAGGCTCAGGGAAATCCATACGCTCGAGGATGATCGGCTTGTCGGCGTTGCACAGGGTATCACCGGTGGTGACGTCCTTCATGCCGATCAGAGCGGCGATGTCGCCCGCACGTACTTCCTTGATCTCTTCACGCTGGTTGGCGTGCATCTGAACCATACGACCAACGCGCTCTTTCTTGCCCTTGACCGAGTTGATGACGGAGTCACCGGAGGTCAAGAAGCCCGAGTAAACGCGAACGAAGGTCAGAGTACCCACGAACGGGTCGGTGGCAATCTTGAACGCCAGCGCCGAGAACGGCTCGTCGTCATCAGCGTGACGCTCGTCGTACTGCTCTGGTTTGACTTCGTCTTTCGGCACGTCGATGAGATCAGGGTGGATACCCTTGATCGCAGGGATCTCGGTCGGAGCAGGCAGGAAGTCGATAACGGCGTCGAGAACCAGGGGAACACCCTTGTTCTTGAACGACGAACCGCAGACAGCCGGAACGATCTCGCTGGCCAGGGTGCGCGCACGCAGGCCTGCCTTGATCTCTTCGACGGTCAGCTCACCTTCTTCAAGGTACTTGTTCATCAGTTCTTCGCTGGCTTCGGCAGCCGCCTCAACCATGTTGTTGCGCCACTCGTTGGCCAGCTCTACCAGATTCGCAGGAATTTCTTCCTCACGATAGGTAGTGCCCTTGTCGTCTTCGTTCCAGTAGATAGCCTTCATCTTGATCAGATCAACCTGACCTTCGAAGTTATCTTCTGCACCGATGGCCAGCTGTACTGGAACCGGAGTATGACCCAGACGATTCTTGATCTGGCCGACAACGCGCAGGAAGTCCGCACCGGCACGGTCCATCTTGTTCACGTAAACAATACGTGGAACACCGTACTTGTTGGCTTGACGCCATACAGTTTCGGACTGAGGCTCAACACCGGAGGTACCGCAGAATACAACCACAGCGCCGTCAAGCACGCGCAGGGAACGCTCTACTTCAATTGTGAAGTCAACGTGACCCGGGGTATCGATAACGTTCACGCGATAGTTGTCATACTGACCACGGGAACCCTTCCAGAAAGTGGTAACAGCAGCGGAAGTAATGGTAATACCCCGCTCCTGCTCCTGCACCATCCAGTCGGTGGTCGCGGCGCCATCATGCACCTCGCCCATTTTGTGGCTCAGACCTGTGTAAAACAGGATCCGCTCGGTAGTGGTGGTCTTGCCCGCGTCAACGTGAGCACAGATACCAATGTTACGATAGCGGTTGATTGCAGTAGTACGAGCCATAAAGCCCTCGCAAAATTAGTGAAGCTAAAATTAGAAGCGGTAGTGCGAGAAAGCTTTGTTAGCTTCGGCCATACGGTGCACGTCTTCACGCTTCTTAACAGCAGCACCTTTACCTTCAGCAGCATCCAGCAGCTCGCCAGCCAAGCGCAGAGCCATAGACTTCTCGCCACGCTTGCGGGCGAAGTCTACCAACCAGCGCATTGCCAGAGCGTTACGACGGGACGGACGAACCTCGACCGGAACCTGGTAAGTAGCACCACCAACGCGGCGCGACTTCACTTCGACCAGCGGAGCGATGGCGTCGAGTGCTTTTTCGAAGAGTTCCAGGGGATCGGTGCCGGTCTTGCGAGCCGCAACGGTTTCCAGGGCACCATAAACGATACGTTCGGCAACGGCTTTCTTGCCGCTTTCCATAACGTGGTTCATGAATTTGGCGAGGATTTGGCTTCCGTATTTCGGATCGTCCAGAATCTCACGCTTTGCTGCTACGCGACGTCTTGGCATTGATAAGCCCTCAAACGGTCTTCAGGTTAGTTCGGGACAGATCCGCGAGGATGCGCGCCCGACCTTACTCTTATCGACTCAGTAAAATAAAAATCTGCAAAACGGCCGATTACTTCGGACGTTTGGTACCGTACTTCGAACGACCCTGGTTACGGCCTTTAACGCCCGAAGTATCCAAGGAGCCGCGAACGGTGTGGTAACGAACACCTGGCAAGTCTTTTACACGACCGCCACGGATCAGAACCACGCTGTGCTCTTGCAGGTTGTGGCCTTCACCACCGATGTACGAGGAAACCTCGAAACCGTTGGTCAGGCGCACACGGCATACTTTACGCAGTGCCGAGTTAGGTTTTTTCGGCGTAGTGGTGTACACACGGGTGCACACGCCACGACGTTGCGGGCAGTTCTGCAGCGCAGGTACGTCGGATTTCTCGACGATACGCTTACGCGGCTGACGTACCAGCTGGTTGATAGTTGCCATCTACTAGCTCCACTGTTGTCTTGCGACGCTATTGTCTTGCAAGAAAAGCAAAATGACAGGAACGGATTCCCGCCAAATTTAGGGGATCAAGAGTCTAAAGAGGATCTTGCCCCCAGTCAAGGCAAGGCCCCGACCTCCCCGCCCATCGAACTTCGACAAATTGTCTCGATTCGATGAACGGCGCGATCAGGGCCTCAGCTCATTTTTCGCAGAACTCAGTTACCGCTCGAGTTCAGCGCTTCGGTCAGTGCAGCTTCCACTTCACTGGCGCTTACGCGCAACGGTTTGTCCGCATCACGACGACGCTTGCGCTCGCTGTGATAAGCCAGACCGGTACCAGCCGGGATCAGACGACCCACGACCACGTTTTCTTTCAGGCCGCGCAGGTAATCGCGCTTGCCGGTTACCGCAGCCTCGGTCAGTACGCGGGTGGTTTCCTGGAAGGAAGCCGCCGAGATGAACGATTCGGTCGACAACGACGCCTTGGTAATACCCAGCAGAACACGGGTGAACTTGGAGACAAACTTGTCTTCCGCATTCAGACGCTCGTTCTCTACCAGAACGTGAGTCAGTTCCATCTGGTCGCCCTTGATGAAGCTGGAGTCGCCCGACTCGGAGATCTCAACTTTACGCAGCATCTGACGCAGGATGGTCTCGATGTGCTTGTCGTTGATCTTCACGCCTTGCAGACGGTAAACGTCCTGGATCTCGTTGACGATGTACTTGGCCAGCGCGCTGACACCCAGCAGACGCAGGATGTCGTGCGGATCGCTCGGACCGTCGGAGATAACTTCGCCGCGGTTTACCTGTTCGCCTTCGAACACGTTCAGGTGACGCCACTTCGGAATCAGCTCTTCGTACGGATCGCTACCGTCGTTCGGGGTGATGACCAGACGACGCTTGCCCTTGGTCTCTTTACCGAACGCGATGGTGCCGCTGACTTCAGCCAGAATCGACGCTTCTTTCGGACGACGAGCCTCGAACAGGTCGGCAACACGCGGCAGACCACCGGTGATGTCACGGGTTTTCGAAGTTTCTTGCGGGATACGAGCGATAACATCACCGATCGCAATCTTCGCACCGTCCGCAACACCGACCAGGGCGTTGGCCGGCAGGAAGTACTGAGCAATAACGTCAGTGCCTGGCAGCAGCAGATCCTTGCCGTTATCGTCGACCATCTTCACAGCAGGGCGGATGTCCTTGCCGGCGGCTGGACGATCTTTCGGATCAAGTACTTCAATGTTGGTCATACCGGTCAATTCGTCAGTCTGACGCTTGATCGTGATGCCTTCTTCCATGCCCACGTAGGTCACGGTACCTTTCATTTCGGTAACGATCGGGTGAGTGTGCGGATCCCACTTGGCCACGATGGCACCAGCGTCGACCTTGTCACCTTCTTTAACCGAAATCACGGCACCGTACGGCAGCTTGTAACGCTCGCGCTCACGACCGAAGTCGTCAGCAATCGCCAGCTCACCGGAACGGGACACGGCAACCAGGTTGCCATCCACGCGCTCAACGTGCTTCAGATTGTGCAGACGGACGGTACCGCCATTCTTCACCTGAACGCTGTCGGCTGCGGAAGTACGGCTTGCCGCACCACCGATGTGGAACGTACGCATCGTCAGCTGGGTACCCGGCTCACCGATGGACTGGGCAGCGATAACGCCGACCGACTCACCGATGTTCACCTGGTGACCACGAGCCAGGTCACGGCCGTAGCACTTGGCGCAGATACCGTAGCGGGTTTCGCAGCTGATCGGCGAACGCACGATCACTTCGTCGATGCTATTCAGCTCGATGAACTCGACCCACTTCTCATCTACCAGAGTGCCGGCAGGAACGATGACGTCCTCGGTACCCGGCTTGAATACGTCACGGGCAATGACACGACCCAATACGCGCTCACCCAACGGCTCTACAACGTCACCGCCTTCAATGTGCGGAGTCATTACCAGGCCGTGTTCGGTGCCGCAATCGATCTCGGTCACAACCAGATCCTGCGCCACGTCTACCAGACGACGAGTCAGGTAACCGGAGTTCGCAGTTTTCAACGCGGTATCCGCCAGACCTTTACGAGCACCGTGAGTCGAGATGAAGTACTGGAGTACGCTCAGACCTTCACGGAAGTTCGCAGTAATCGGCGTTTCAATGATGGAACCGTCCGGCTTGGCCATCAGACCACGCATACCGGCCAGCTGACGAATCTGTGCTGCGGAACCCCGCGCACCCGAGTCGGCCATCATGTACATCGAGTTGAACGATTCTTGCTCGACTTCGTCGCCGTGACGGTCGATGACTTTCTCTTTCGAGAGGTTGGCCATCATCGCCTTGGAGACTTCGTCGTTCGCTTTCGACCAAAGGTCGATCACTTTGTTGTACTTCTCGCCCTGAGTTACCAGGCCGGAGGCGTACTGGCTCTCGATTTCTTTCACTTCGTCGGTGGCAGCACCGATGATGCGGGCTTTTTCATCCGGGATAACGAAGTCGTTAACACCGATGGAAACGCCGGAAATGGTCGAGTAGGCAAAACCGGTGTACATCAACTGGTCAGCGAAGATCACGGTCTCTTTCAGACCAACCACGCGGTAGCACTGGTTGATCAGCTTGGAGATCGCCTTTTTCTTCATCGGCAGGTTGACGACGTCGAACGACAGACCTTTCGGTACAACCTGGAACAGCAGCGCACGGCCGACAGTAGTGTCGACGATACGGGTGTTGTCCACGCTGTTGCCGTCACGATCGTTCACGGTTTCGTTGATACGAACCTTGATCTTGGCGTGCAGTGCGGCTTCGCCGGCACGGAACACACGGTCAACTTCCTGCAGATCCGCGAACACACGACCTTCACCCTTGGCGTTGATCGCTTCACGAGTCATGTAGTACAGACCCAATACAACGTCCTGCGACGGAACGATGATTGGCTCACCGTTTGCTGGCGACAGAATGTTGTTGGTCGACATCATCAACGCACGCGCTTCGAGCTGGGCTTCCAGCGTCAGCGGTACGTGCACGGCCATTTGGTCGCCGTCGAAGTCGGCGTTGTACGCAGCACAGACCAGAGGGTGCAGCTGGATAGCCTTACCTTCGATCAGTACCGGTTCAAACGCCTGGATACCCAGACGGTGAAGGGTCGGTGCACGGTTGAGAAGAACCGGGTGTTCGCGAATCACTTCGGCGAGAACGTCCCAAACTTCCGGCAGCTCGCGCTCGACCATTTTCTTGGCCGCTTTGATGGTAGTCGCCAGACCACGCATTTCCAGCTTGCCGAAAATGAACGGCTTGAACAGCTCGAGAGCCATCTTCTTCGGCAGACCGCACTGGTGCAGACGCAGGGTCGGACCTACGGTAATTACCGAACGACCGGAGTAGTCAACACGCTTACCGAGCAAGTTCTGACGGAAACGACCTTGCTTACCCTTGATCATGTCAGCCAGGGATTTCAGAGGACGCTTGTTCGAACCGGTGATAGCGCGGCCACGACGACCGTTGTCGAGCAGTGCATCGACAGCTTCCTGCAACATACGCTTTTCGTTGCGCACGATGATGTCCGGAGCGGACAGATCCAGCAGGCGCTTCAAACGGTTGTTACGGTTGATCACTCGACGATACAGATCGTTGAGGTCGGAAGTCGCGAAACGACCGCCATCCAGCGGGACCAGTGGACGCAGATCCGGCGGCAGAACCGGCAGAACGGTCAGCACCATCCACTCTGGCAGGTTGCCGGAACCCTGGAAGGCTTCCATCAACTTCAGACGCTTGGACAGCTTCTTGATCTTGGTTTCGGAGTTGGTTTGCGGAATCTCTTCACGCAGACGGCCAATCTCATGTTCCAGGTCGATAGCGTGCAGCAGTTCGCGGACAGCCTCGGCACCCATGCGGGCGTCGAAATCGTCACCGAACTCTTCCAGCGCTTCGAAGTACTGCTCGTCGTTCAGCAGCTGACCTTTTTCGAGAGTGGTCATGCCCGGGTCGATAACGACATAGCTCTCGAAGTAGAGAACGCGTTCGATATCACGCAGGGTCATGTCCATCAGCAGGCCGATACGGGACGGCAGCGATTTCAGGAACCAGATGTGGGCAACCGGCGAAGCCAGTTCGATGTGCGCCATGCGCTCACGACGAACCTTGGCCAGTGCAACTTCAACGCCGCACTTCTCGCAGATCACACCACGATGCTTCAAGCGCTTGTACTTACCGCACAGGCACTCGTAATCCTTTACCGGGCCAAAGATCTTGGCGCAGAACAGACCGTCACGCTCGGGTTTGAACGTACGGTAGTTGATGGTTTCCGGCTTTTTAACTTCACCGAACGACCACGAGCGGATCATCTCAGGCGAGGCCAATCCGATACGGATGGCGTCGAACTCTTCGACTTGACCCTGGTTTTTCAGCAAATTCAGTAGGTCTTTCAAGGCCTTTCCTCCTGGCGGAGCAGAGAGCGGGCAATCCTGCCCCGCTCTCGATCGCGTCACGTGTTATTCGGTTTCCAGATCGATATCGATGCCGAGGGAACGAATTTCCTTGATCAACACGTTGAAGGACTCGGGCATGCCCGGCTCCATACGGTGATCGCCGTCCACGATGTTTTTGTACATCTTGGTCCGACCGTTCACATCGTCCGACTTCACTGTGAGCATTTCTTGCAGAGTGTAAGCAGCACCGTATGCTTCCAGTGCCCAGACCTCCATCTCCCCGAAACGCTGACCACCGAACTGCGCCTTACCACCCAGCGGCTGCTGAGTAACCAGGCTGTACGAACCGGTAGAACGCGCGTGCATCTTGTCGTCTACCAAGTGGTTCAGCTTCAGCATGTACATGTAGCCAACGGTAACTGGACGCTCGAACTTGTTGCCGGTACGGCCGTCGGTCAGCTGCATCTGGCCGCTTTCTGGCAGATCCGCCAGTTTCAGCATGGCCTTGATTTCAACTTCCTTGGCACCGTCGAACACCGGAGTGGCCATAGGAACGCCGCCACGCAGGTTCTTCGCCAGATCCAGGATTTCCTGATCGGAGAAGCTGTCCAGATCTTCGTTACGACCGCCGATCTGGTTGTAGATCTCGTCCAGGAAGGTACGCAGTTCAGCAACTTTGCGCTGCTCTTCGACCATCCGGTTGATCTTCTCGCCCAGACCTTTGGCCGCGAGGCCGAGGTGGGTTTCAAGGATCTGACCAACGTTCATACGCGAAGGTACGCCCAGCGGGTTGAGGACCACGTCAACCGGGGTGCCATTGGCATCGTGCGGCATGTCTTCAACCGGCATGATCACGGAGACCACACCTTTGTTACCGTGACGACCGGCCATCTTGTCGCCCGGCTGGATGCGACGACGGATTGCCAGGTAAACCTTGACGATCTTCAGCACGCCTGGAGCCAGGTCATCGCCTTGCTGCAGTTTGCGCTTCTTGTCTTCGAACTTGTCGTCCAGCAGACGGCGACGATCAACGATGTAGGCCTGAGCCTTCTCGAGCTGCTCGTTCAGAGCATCTTCAGCCATGCGCAGCTTGAACCACTGACCATGCTCGAGACCGTCGAGCACTTCGTCGGTGATGTCCTGGCCTTTCTTCAGACCCGCGCCGCCTTCAGCCTTGTGGCCTACCAGAGCGGAACGCAGACGCTCGAAGGTTGCGCCTTCAACGATGCGGAACTCTTCGTTCAGATCCTTGCGGATCTCGTCCAGCTGGGACTTTTCGATCGACAGGGCACGGCTGTCGCGCTCAACGCCATCACGGGTGAAAACCTGAACGTCGATGACAGTACCTTTGGTGCCGGTCGGCACGCGCAGGGAAGTGTCTTTAACGTCGCTGGCCTTCTCACCGAAAATTGCGCGAAGCAGCTTTTCTTCCGGGGTCAGTTGAGTCTCGCCTTTCGGAGTGACTTTACCGACCAGAATGTCGCCCGGGCCGACTTCGGCACCTACATAAACGATACCGGCTTCGTCCAGCTTGTTCAGTGCAGCTTCACCCACGTTCGGGATGTCCGCAGTGATTTCCTCTGGGCCAAGCTTGGTGTCACGAGCCACACAGGTCAGTTCCTGGATATGGATCGTGGTGAAGCGGTCTTCCTGAACCACACGCTCGGACAGACAGATGGAGTCTTCGAAGTTGAAGCCGTTCCATGCCATGAACGCGATGCGCATGTTCTGACCCAGAGCCAGTTCACCCATGTCGGTGGACGGACCGTCGGCCATGATGTCACCACGCTGAACACGATCACCCTTGCTCACCAGCGGACGCTGGTTGATGCAGGTGTTCTGGTTCGAGCGGGTGTACTTGGTCAGGTTGTAGATGTCGACACCCGCTTCGCCGGTTTCAACTTCGTCATCGGCAACGCGAACCACGATACGGCTGGCATCAACGGAGTCGATCACGCCGCCACGACGAGCCACGACGCAAACGCCGGAGTCGCGAGCCACGTTACGCTCCATGCCGGTACCGACCAGCGGCTTGTCAGCGCGCAGGGTAGGTACAGCTTGACGCTGCATGTTCGAACCCATCAACGCACGGTTGGCGTCGTCGTGCTCGAGGAACGGAATCAGCGACGCTGCAACCGAAACTACCTGCTTCGGCGAAACGTCCATCAAGGTGACGTCTTCCGGCGCCTTAACGGTGAATTCGTTCAGGTGACGTACGGCCACCAGTTCGTCGATCAGGACTTTCTGCTCATTCATGGTCGCCGAAGCCTGCGCGATCACATGATCGGCTTCTTCAATGGCGGACAGGAACACGATGTCGTCGGTGACCACTCCCTCTTTCACCACACGGTACGGACTCTCGAGGAAGCCGTACTGGTTGGTGCGAGCGTAAGCGGCCAGGGAGTTGATCAGACCGATGTTCGGGCCTTCCGGCGTTTCAATCGGGCAGACACGACCGTAGTGAGTCGGGTGTACGTCACGGACTTCGAAGCCCGCGCGCTCACGAGTCAGACCGCCAGGGCCGAGTGCGGAGACACGACGCTTGTGGGTGATCTCGGACAGCGGGTTGTTCTGGTCCATGAACTGCGACAGCTGGCTGGAACCGAAGAACTCTTTCACCGCCGCAGCCACTGGCTTGGCGTTGATCAGGTCTTGCGGCATCAGGCCTTCGCTTTCAGCCATCGACAGACGCTCTTTGACCGCACGCTCAACACGTACCAGGCCAACGCGGAACTGGTTCTCGGCCATTTCGCCCACGCAGCGAACACGACGGTTACCCAGGTGGTCGATGTCGTCGACGATGCCTTTACCGTTACGGATGTCGACCAGAGTCTTCAGTACCGCGACGATGTCTTCCTTGCATAGCACGCCCGAACCTTCGATCTCGGTACGACCGATACGACGGTTGAACTTCATCCGGCCGACCGCAGACAGGTCGTAACGCTCAGGGCTGAAGAACAGGTTGTTGAACAAGGTCTCGGCAGCGTCTTTGGTTGGCGGCTCGCCTGGACGCATCATGCGATAGATCTCGACCAGCGCTTCCAATTGGTTGCTGGTGGAATCGATCTTCAGCGTGTCGGAGACGAACGGACCGCAGTCGATGTCGTTGGTGTACAGAGTTTCGATGCGTACGACGCCAGCCTTGGCGATTTTCGCCAGGATTTCGGTCGACAGCTCGGTGTTGCACTCTGCCAGGATTTCACCTGTAGCCGGATGCACGATGGCCTTGGCGGTGGTACGACCCAGAACGTAATCCAGAGGCACGTCCAGCTCTTTGATCCCGGCTTTTTCCAGCTGGTTGATGTGGCGGGCAGTAATACGACGGCCCTGCTCAACGATCACCTTGCCTTTGTCGTCCTGGATATCAAGAACCGCAACTTCACCACGCAGGCGCTGGGGCACCAGCTCCAGGCTCAGGCCTTCGCCTTTTACGTGGAATACGTTGGTGGTGTAGAACGCGTCCAGTACTTCCTCGGTGGTATAACCGAGCGCGCGCAACAGTACCGAGGCCGGCAGCTTGCGACGACGGTCGATACGCACGAATACGCAGTCTTTCGGGTCGAACTCGAAATCCAGCCACGAACCGCGGTAAGGAATGATGCGCGCGGAGTACAGCAGTTTGCCGGAGCTGTGCGTCTTGCCACGGTCGTGGTCGAAGAACACGCCCGGGGAACGGTGCAGCTGGGAAACGATAACACGCTCGGTACCGTTGATTACGAAGGTACCGTTCTCAGTCATCAATGGGATTTCGCCCATGTAGACTTCTTGCTCTTTGATGTCCTTGATCGCTTTGTTCGACGATTCTTTGTCGAAAATGATCAGGCGCACTTTTACCCGCAAAGGTACGGCGAAAGTTACACCGCGCAATACGCATTCTTTGACATCAAATGCCGGTTCGCCCAGGCGATAACCGACGTACTCCAGCGCAGCATTGCCGGAGTAGCTGATGATCGGGAAAACGGATTTGAAGGCCGCATGCAGGCCCACGTCGCGGAACTGATCTTTAGTCGCTCCCGCTTGCAAGAATTCACGATACGAATCCAGCTGGATGGCCAGGAGGTAAGGCACATCCATGACGTCCGGCAACTTGCTAAAGTCCTTGCGGATACGTTTTTTCTCAGTATATGAGTAAGCCATCAGCGTTCCCCAGCTTGGTCACCTGCTTGTTTGGCCCCTCCCGACGGGAGCAGCCAGAAAATCGTGCAAACCCCATGGTTTGCGCCACCACATCGGGTGGTTACAGCTCGCTATCGGCACCGACCCAGTCGGCTGCCAATAACGGAAAAAGGCCGGTGGCAAGAGCCACCAGCCATCAGCCTGTCGCTTGACGCTCGGGCTGGAGGAGCAAAGTCGATGCTTACTTCAGCTCGACTTTAGCGCCTGCTTCTTCCAGCTTCTTCTTAGCGTCTTCAGCAGCTTCTTTCGAAACGCCTTCAGCTACAACCTGAGGAGCGCCGTCGACTTTCTCTTTGGCTTCTTTCAGGCCCAGACCGGTCAGTTCACGAACTGCCTTGATCACGTTTACTTTCTTGTCGCCGGCTTCAACCAGAACAACGTTGAACTCGGTTTGCTCTTCAACAACAGCGGCAGCAGCAGCTGGACCAGCAGCAGCAACAGCAGCGGTCACGCCGAAGGTTTCTTCCATTGCTTTGATCAGCTCAACAACTTCCAGAACGGTTTTCTGGCCGATTGCTTCGATGATTTGTTCGTTAGTCAGAGACATGACTCAATTCCTGATTTGGTGGACAGCCTGTACGGCCGTCGAAATAAACAAAAATACGCGAGAGTGGAAACGCTCAGCCTCAGGCTGCAGCTGCTTCTTTCTGATCGCGAATTGCCGCCAGAGTACGAGCCAGCTTGCTGGTAGCGCCTTGAATCACGCTCATCAGTTTCGCAATAGCTTCGTCGCGAGTTGGCAGGCTTGCCAGCACGTCGATCTCATTCGCTGCGAGGAACTTGCCCTCGAACGAAGCTGCCTTGATCTCGAACTTATCCTGACCCTTGGCAAATTCCTTGAACAGACGAGCAGCAGCGCCCGGGTGTTCGTTGGAGAATGCAATCAGGGTCGGGCCGGTGAACACGTCGTTGAGGACACTGTAAGGAGTGTCAGCAACAGCGCGCTTGAGCAGGGTGTTACGTACAACACGTACGTAAACGCCAGCTTCACGAGCCTCTTTACGGAGTCCGGTCATTGCGCCTACTGTTACGCCACGGGCATCAACCACGACAGCGGACAGAGCGACTTTGGCAGCCTCGTTGACTTCAGCGACGATGGCCTTCTTGTCTTCGAGATTAATTGCCACGGGTTTAACTCCTGCTTGTTACCGTTTCATTCGATCGGAACCGAATGTCGTTTTGGTGTCTGATTCGGTAAGGAACCGGGAGCACCATCTGCGTAGGCTTGAGGTTTAAGACTTGCGTCGCCTACGGTCTTGGATAGCCCCCGCCAGGCAGGGACCCCAATCTTTCAATTGGCGCAGTCAACTGCGCCAATTTTTGTCTTAAGCGTCCAGCGAGCTCTGGTCGATAACCAGACCTGGGCCCATAGTGGTGCTCAGGGTAACGCGCTTGACGTAGATACCTTTCGAAGAAGCTGGCTTGATACGCTTCAGATCAGCGATCAGAGCTTCAACGTTTTCCTTCAGCTTGACGGCATCGAAGCCGATCTTGCCAACGGAAGTGTGGATGATGCCGTTTTTGTCGGTGCGATAACGAACCTGACCAGCCTTGGCATTTTTAACCGCGGTAGCGACGTCTGGGGTAACAGTGCCGACTTTCGGGTTAGGCATCAGACCACGTGGACCAAGGATCTGACCCAGTTGACCTACAACGCGCATTGCATCCGGGGACGCGATCACTACGTCATAGTTCAGGTCGCCGCCTTTCATTTCTGCAGCCAGCTCGTCCATACCTACACGGTCAGCGCCTGCAGCCAGAGCGGCCTCAGCAGCTGGACCCTGGGTGAAAACAGCAACGCGAACAGTCTTGCCAGTGCCGTGCGGCAGCACAGTAGCGCTACGAACGACCTGGTCGGATTTACGCGGGTCTACACCCAGGTTTACAGCTACGTCGAACGACTCGACGAATTTGGCAGCTGGCAGCGAAGCCAGCAGAGTTGCGGCCTCTTCGAAGTTGTAGGACTTGCCCGCTTCGATTTTTTCAGCGATAGCCTTTTGGCGCTTGGTCAGCTTAGCCATTACACACCCTCCACGTTAAGGCCCATGCTACGAGCAGAACCGGCGATAGTGCGCACGGCTGCATCCATATCAGCTGCAGTCAGATCCGCGTTTTTGGTTTTCGCGATTTCTTCCAGCTGAGCACGGGTAACAGTGCCAACCTTAACGGTGTTCGGACGAGCGGAACCGCTGGTCAGACCGGCCGCCTTCTTCAGCAGAACCGAAGCAGGGGTGGATTTGGTTTCGAAAGTGAAGCTACGGTCGCTGTAGACAGTGATGATCACTGGAGTCGGCAGACCAGCTTCCAGGCCCTGGGTACGGGCGTTGAAAGCTTTGCAGAATTCCATGATGTTCACGCCGTGCTGACCCAAAGCAGGACCAACAGGTGGGCTTGGGTTAGCCTGAGCGGCCTTCACTTGCAGCTTGATGTAAGCGGTAATCTTCTTGGCCATGAGGCACTCCAATTACGGGTTCGAACGCCTCGAAAGGCTCCCCGGTTACTTGCGCGTTTATCCCAGTGACGACAAAACCCCACAGCCTAGGGCTGCGGGGTTGGGATGCTTGTTCAGTTAGACCTTTTCGACCTGACTGAACTCCAACTCTACCGGAGTAGAGCGTCCGAAAATAAGCACTGCCACTTGGATCCGGCTCTTTTCGTAGTTAACTTCTTCGACAACACCGTTAAAGTCAGCGAACGGCCCGTCATTGACTCGAACGGTTTCGCCTGGCTCGAACAGAGTCTTCGGTTTCGGCTTGTCGCTACCATCGGCAACGCGACGCAGAATCGCCTCAGCTTCTTTATCGGTGATTGGCGCCGGCTTATCAGCAGTACCGCCAATAAAACCCATCACCCGAGGAGTATCCTTGACCAAGTGCCAAGTACCCTCGTTCATATCCATCTGGACCAGCACATAACCTGGGAAGAATTTGCGCTCGCTTTTGCGTTTCTGGCCATTACGCATTTCAACCACTTCTTCAGTGGGAACCAGAATTTCGCCGAAGCCATCTTCCATGCCAGCCAGCTTTACGCGCTCGATTAACGAACGCATGACATGCTTCTCGTAACCCGAGTAAGCATGCACAACGTACCAACGCTTAGCCACGGGACACCCTTAGCCAACAATCAAGGAAACAAGCCAGCCGAGCAGGGAATCAAGCCCCCACAACAGCAACGCCATAACCAGGACAACAGCCACAACTATCAGCGTGGTCTGCGTGGTTTCTTGGCGAGTTGGCCAAACGACTTTACGAATCTCGGTGCGAGCTTCCTTAACCAGTACAAAGAAAGACTTGCCCTTGGCAGTCTGCAGGCCTACAAAGGCAGCCACAGCAGCAATGACAAGCAATGCGAGTACACGGTACAGGATCGGCGAAGCAGCGTAATACTGATTGCCGACAACGCCAACAATTACCAAAGCGACTACTACCAGCCACTTGAGCAAATCGAAGCGAGAGCCTTGAGCTTCAGCTTTAGGAGTCATCTATGAAGATCCTGTGAAAAGAAAGCCAGAAACACCGAGTGAATCTGGCAGGTCAGGAGGGAATCGAACCCCCAACCTACGGTTTTGGAGACCGTCGCTCTGCCAATTGAGCTACTGACCTAAAACAAAATCAGGCCGACCATTATGCCGGCCCGAAAAAGACATTACAACTGTTTACTCGATGATCTTGGCAACGACGCCAGCACCAACGGTACGGCCGCCTTCACGGATAGCGAAACGCAGACCATCTTCCATCGCGATGGTTTTGATCAGGGTAACAGTCATTTGAATGTTGTCACCTGGCATTACCATTTCAACGCCTTCTGGCAGTTCGCAGTTACCGGTCACGTCAGTAGTACGGAAGTAGAACTGTGGACGGTAGCCTTTGAAGAACGGAGTGTGACGACCGCCTTCTTCCTTGCTCAGAACGTAAACTTCTGCGGTGAACTTGGTGTGCGGCTTAACCGAACCTGGCTTGACCAGAACCTGACCACGCTCAACGTCGTCACGCTTGGTACCACGCAGCAGAACGCCGCAGTTCTCGCCCGCACGGCCTTCGTCCAGCAGCTTGCGGAACATCTCAACACCGGTGCAGGTGGTAGTGGTGGTGTCACGCAGACCAACGATTTCCAGCGGATCCTGAACGCGAACGATACCGCGCTCGATACGACCGGTCACAACAGTACCGCGACCCGAAATCGAGAACACGTCTTCGATTGGCATCAGGAACGGCTTGTCGATAGCACGCTCTGGCTCTGGGATGTAGCTGTCCAGAGTTTCCACCAGCTTCTTGACAGCAGTGGTGCCCATTTCGTTGTCGTCTTTGCCTTCCAGCGCCATACGAGCCGAACCGATGATGATCGGAGTGTCGTCGCCTGGGAAGTCGTAGGTGGACAGCAGGTCGCGAACTTCCATCTCAACCAGTTCCAGCAGCTCAGCGTCGTCTACCAGGTCAGCCTTGTTCAGGAAAACCACGATGTACGGAACGCCTACCTGACGGGACAGCAGGATGTGCTCACGAGTTTGCGGCATCGGACCATCGGCAGCCGAGCAAACCAGGATCGCGCCGTCCATCTGGGCAGCACCGGTGATCATGTTCTTCACGTAGTCAGCGTGACCTGGGCAGTCAACGTGAGCGTAGTGACGAATGTTCGAGTTGTACTCAACGTGCGCGGTGTTGATGGTGATACCGCGAGCTTTTTCTTCTGGAGCGCTGTCGATCTTGTCGAATTCAACTGCGGCCGAACCGAAAACTTCGGAGCAGACGCGAGTCAGAGCAGCGGTCAGCGTGGTTTTACCGTGGTCTACGTGACCGATGGTGCCAACGTTGACGTGCGGCAGGGAACGATCAAATTTTTCCTTAGCCATCGATATCACCCCTAACAGAAGAAATTGAGCAAACAACACAAGCCATTAAAACAAAGGCAGATATTTTCATATCTGCCTTGTCATATGGAGCTCTTGAGCGGATTTGAACCGCTGACCTCACCCTTACCAAGGGTGTGCTCTACCAACTGAGCTACAAGAGCGTAACACTTTGCACAACCTGCAAACTTGGAGCGGGTAGCGGGAATCGAACCCGCATCATCAGCTTGGAAGGCTGAGGTTCTACCACTAAACTATACCCGCGGAGCCTGCAGCTCACGCTAAAATCTGGTGGAGGGAGAAGGATTCGAACCTTCGAAGTCGTAGACGTCAGATTTACAGTCTGATCCCTTTGGCCGCTCGGGAACCCCTCCTAATCAGGCCGGCATTCTATACTATGCCAAACCCCTGTCAAGCATTTTCTCATTTAAAAAACATGAGGTTAGCTGCATTGACATCACCCCACCGCAGTGACCTTTTCAGGTCTTCGCTGTGGAGCGGGCGCCATTCTATGCAAACTACTCAGTAGGTGCAACCCCCTCGCACAGCATTATTTTATGTTTTAACTCATTGAATTCCTTAGAAAGGTTTTGCAGCTGAGCATCACCCAGCAAACGCTGGGTTTCGGGCGTAATCTGGAACCAATACGAACTGCCGGAAGACTCTTTGGCCGAAGGAAGAGCTTTTACCCCAAGCCCTGCCAAACGCTGCTCCAATGCCTGGGCGGGCTCAGGGCGACTCAAACCACCTATATATAGACACTGACCATCAGGCTTTCCTCCAGTCCTTTTTTCACTAGAAGCATCACCACCTGCCTCACTCAGCAAGCGAATATCCTGTTGCGAGCTACGATAGAGACTGAGCGGCGTGACATCCTTTGCGCGTAGCGGCGCCTCCTGCTGATGCCAGACGTAATAAAAAACATTGAGTACCAGGAGCAGAAGGAACAACCAACGCATACAAACCTCAGGACAAAGGACACGCCATAGCCAAACCCACGAATACCAAATCGGGAACAACCCTAGCCTCAGGCGCGATATCCGAGACTAGCTCGGCGTCCCCCCCCGTAATGTAGACACTGTAGTCATCACCCCAGTAGGCACGCGCCATCTCCAACTGCGTCAGTACGAATCCTCTGAGCATCAACGCACAACCACGCTCGACAGCCTCAGCCGTATTGCGTCCAGGCTCCTGACTCGTCAATGCCCGCTCCGCTGCGAGGTCTCCATAGCGAATTTTTCGAGTATGAGTACGCAGCTGATTACGCATTAGCGGCATGCCAGGACAAATGAAACCTCCTAGATGCTCACCTTCCGACGAGATGAAATCAGCAGTCACCGCAGTGCCAAAATCAAGAACCAGACAAGCCCCTTTAGCCAAGTGAAAACCACCAAGCATTGCCAACCAGCGATCAAGGCCAAGGCGCTCATAATCGTCGTAACCATTCTTAACACCGGACATCTCGCGAGCCGGCGCCGCACAAACAACGGAAACGCCGAACTCATGTTTGAGCACGCCAATCAGCAAATTAGTCTCATCTTCAGTTCTTACGCTGACGAGACGGCACTTATCGAGAGACACCTTCTCTAGCGATCGAAGACTGCTTACCAATGCCTCATCAGAGTCGGCCACACCTTCCGCGATCACGGTACCCGCCTCAACGCGCAGCACACGCCACTTGATAAAGCTGTTTCCACAATCGAGCTCAAGAATCATCACGCAACCTCAAGCTGAGCTCACCGCCACTAAAGACTTTTTCCACGCCATCTACCTTCAGCCGCAGCGCGCCTTGATTATCGATTCCCAGCACCACACCATCCACCTGGTTGACACCAGCAGTGAGGGAAACCGGCTGCCCTTGCCACAAGTGGCTCGCCTCCCATTCCGCCTGTAGCGCAGCGAAGCCGTCCGATTGGTGACGCTGCAAATAAAGCTGCAGCTGCTTACTTAGCTCAATCGCCAGAATATTGCGATCACACGCCCGTCCCGACTCCAAACGCATTGAAGTCCATTGCTGATCGACTTCATCCGTAGTCTGCATGTTCACATTGATGCCTATACCCAACACTACGTGACACACGTCAGCAGGATCCCCAACCAGCTCCAACAGAATCCCGGCGATTTTTTTTCGCCCGACCAATACATCATTGGGCCACTTCAAACCTGCACCTGGCACTCCAAGCGCATGCAAGGCTTGCATGACGGCGAGCCCGACAACAAGACTCAGCCCCTCAAGCTGACGCATCCCACCATCAATACGCAACACGAGGCTGTAATAGAGATTTTCAGCGAACGGGCTCACCCATTTACGGCCTCTGCGCCCACGCCCTGAGCTCTGGCGCTCAGCCAATACAATAAAGGGAGCCGCCCGCCCCCCATCCACCGCGCGCAGCGATTCAGCATTAGTAGAGTCGACAGAATCGAAGATACTGACAGACCAGCCGCAAAGGCCTTCCTCTATCTTGAGCACGTCAAGCAATGTCAATGGCGAGGCCAATTGATAGCCCCTTCCCCGAACTTTATGTATGGACAATCCAAGCTCAGCCTCTAGGTGTTGAAGCTGCTTCCACACCGCACTTCGACTAACTCCCAAGGCAGCACCCAAAGCCTGACCGGAATGGAATCGACCATCCTTCAGGAGATTCAACAACGTCAGCATGCAGGTCTCGCCTCTGAATGAGGCCCGAATAATAGCTATGCACCGGGCCGTTGCATAGAATTCAAAAAATCCACTTTCCTGCGGGCAAAACAAAACCCCAACTGCCTTCGCAATTGGGGTTTCGGAATTTAATCTTGACGATGACCTACTCTCACATGGGGGAAACCCCACACTACCATCGGCGATGCATCGTTTCACTTCTGAGTTCGGGATGGGATCAGGTGGTTCCAACGCTCTATGGTCGTCAAGAAATTCGG
>NZ_NEJJ01000034.1:0-667 GCF_002113045.1 Pseudomonas sp. B26(2017)
GAGCTGCACGGTCTGGCCGGGGCTGGCCTTGCCGGTGACGGTGACGCTGGTGTCGAAGGTGGTGCCGTTGTGCGGCACGCTGCCCTTGGAGTCGGTGACGTTGGTGATGGTGGGGGTCACGGTTTGTGCGACGGTAAAGCTGCGAACCGCCGACTCCGGTTGCGTGCCGTACAACGCCCTTGCCTTGATGTTGTGTGGCGCGACGCTCAGGCCGGTGAAGGTTTTGCTCCAGTCGCCGTTGGCGTCGACATTGGTCACGGGCGCGACGGCGGTGGTGCCGTCGTAGAGCTGCACGGTCTGGCCGGGGCTGGCCTTGCCGGTGACGGTGACGCTGGTGTCGAAGGTGGTGCCGTTGTGCGGCACGCTGCCCTTGGAGTCGGTGACATTGGTGATTGATGGAGCCGAGGCTACCGCGACAGTAAAGCTGCGAACTGCCGACTCCGGTTGCGTGCCGTACAGTGCCCTGGCCTTGATGTTGTGTGGCGCGACGCTGAGGCCGGTGAAGGTTTTGCTCCAGTCGCCGTTGGCATCGACATTGGTGACAGGCGCGACGGGCGTGTTGCCGTCGTAGAGCTGCACGGTCTGGCCGGGGCTGGCCTTGCCGGTGACGGTGACGCTGGTGTCGAAGGTGGTGCCGTTGTGCGGCACGCTGCCCTTGGAGTCGGTG
>NZ_NEJJ01000035.1:0-595 GCF_002113045.1 Pseudomonas sp. B26(2017)
ATTCACGGGCATATCGAGGATGTGTTGGCGGGTGAGTCGGGCAAGCGTCTGACCCGCTACCACCTGACACTGGTGCCGGCGCTGCACTACTTGCAGTTCGGTCGTGATCAGCGGATTTTCCAGCAGCGTACGGTGCCGCAGATCATCGCGCAGGTGCTCAAGGGGCATGGCATTCAAGCGGATGCCTTCAGCTTTCATGTCGCGGCGAATCCGCCCCGTGATTACTGCACCCAGTACGGCGAATCCGATCTGGAGTTCATCCAGCGACTGTGCGCCGAGGACGGTATCGCCTGGCATCACCAGCACTCGGCGGACGGGCATCTGCTGGTCTTCACCGATGACCAGGTGTTTTTACCCAAGCTCGGCGCCACGCCCTATCGGCAGGACTCCGGCATGGTGGCCGAGCATCCGGTGGTCAGCCGTTTCAGCATTCGTACCGGCACCCGCACCAGCACGGTCGTGCGCCGCGACTATGACCTCAAGCGCCCGAGCCTGTTGGTCGAGAGTCGCTTTACCGCCGATTTCACTCCGGTGCTGGAGGATTACCGCTATCCGCTGTTGATCGAGAACGAAAGACGCGGCAAGCAGCTCGCAC